>DASTZX010000092.1:0-4011 GCA_035764045.1 Xanthobacteraceae bacterium
GGTAGGATGAGAGCGGCTTGAGCCCCGCGGGCGGCGGAACGTCCACGCGCGCCGAGAACACGCCGATCCGGCTCTGCTGCTCCTTGGCCATGTACCAGGTGAGGAAGAGCTTGGCGGCGTTCGGATGCGGCGCATCCTTGAAGATGCCAGCAGTCAGCGTGAACAGCGGGGTCGGATCGTCCGCGGAGAACACCGATTCGATCGGCGCGCCGTTGCGCTTGACCTCTGCGGCCGACGAGGTGCCGTCCAGGGTCGCGAGGTTGGTGCCGGCACCCACGCTGCGCGCGACGCCAAGATGGCCCTGCACGAAGTTCGGGCTGTTGGCCATATACTTGTCCATGTATGCCCAGCCGTACTTCTGCACGATGGTGTGGAACAGATAGAGCGTCGCGTCGTCGTCGGCCGGATAGCAGGTGATCAGCTTTCCCTTGAACTGGGGTTTCAGGAAATCGAGCGCGGATTTCGGCACGTCCTGTGGGGCGACCAGCTTTGAATTATAGGCATAGGTGATCTGGTTCACCTTCGTGGTGGTGAAGGCGCCGTCGGGATCGCGAAACGCCTCGGCGATCTGCTCGTAGCCCTCGGGCTTGAAGTTCAACAGTACGCCCTCGCGCTTCCAGGCGACGAAATCCTGGACGGTCTGGAAGAAGGCCATGTCGACCTCGAGCCTGCGCTCGCGCAGCTGTCCATTGATGCGGTTGTTCAACACGTTGCTGAATCCGCCGGTGATCGACACCTTGATGCCAGGGAAGCGCTGCTCGAAGTCGCGGGCGAAGCTCTCGTAGGGCGTCACCGGCCCGCCGGAATAGAAGACGACCGACTTCTCGGCTTTCGCCTTCTCATAGAGCTCGTCCATGCTCGCAGCGAACACCGGGGCCGCAAAGCAGCCGAAAAGAGCGAGCGACCAGATCCCGCAGCGCAGGTTCATGCGGGCGACCCGGGCAAAGTTCGTGCGACGCATCGACGGCCTCCCCTGCGGAATTATGGACGGACATGCTAATCGAGCCAGGATCGATCGGAAAGACAGCGCTGGTCTGCGGCGATGCGCGCCCCAGATCCCTAGGACCAAACCATCCGCCACCGCGCGGCATGAGAGGAGAGCAGCCATGGAGATCAGACGCAGCGGCGCACAGCCGTCCGGGAAGGGGCCGGCCGACTGGTTCAGCGGTACGGTCCGCCTCGACCCGCTGTTTACGGCGCCCGCTCCGGCGCGGGTCACCGGCGCGAGCGTCACCTTCGAGGCGGGCGCCCGGACGGCTTGGCATACTCACCCGCTCGGCCAGACCCTGATCGTCACTTTCGGCCGCGGACGGGTGCAGCGTTGGGGCGGCCCGATCGAGGAGATCTTTCCCGGCGACGTGGTGTGGTTTCCGCCCGGCGAGAAGCACTGGCACGGCGCGACCCCGACCACCGCCATGGTGCACATCGCCATTCAGGAGGCGCTCGACGGCAAGGCCGTCGAGTGGATGGAAAAGGTCACGGACGAGCAATACGGCGGCTGATCCTCCGCCCGGGCAGCACCGCTTTCGCGGCCTGCCGGGCGGTCCCGTGGCATTCCGATTTCATCGCCGCCGTCATGGCGTCACCGATACATGGCCCACCATGTTGGGATGGAAGCGGCAGTAGTAGTCGATCTCGCCCGGGCGCGTCAGGGTCATGCGCGCGCTCTTGTTGGGCGGGATGAAGAGGTCCCATTCCTTCTTGCGCCCCGTCGCGGTATGGGCAACGAAATCGCTGTTCACCCACTCGATCGTGTCGCCCACATGAGCCGAGACCTGAGCCGGGGCGTAGGAGACGTTGTCGACGGCAACGCGGATCGTGGCGGCTTCCCCGCGCGAGGCGGCAAGCCCGACGATGGCCGCCAGCGCCAAGCTCCTCACCCTCGGCATGCCGTACGGCCTACTGCAAATCCTGCGCCACATGCTCGGCATGCTGCTGATGGCCCTGGAAGATCTTCAGGCCCGCCGTCAGCAGCGACTTGAGCTCGTCGTTGCTCGCCGCCGGGATGAGCGTGCTTTCGAGCGCCCCGTTGACCGTCTTGTGAAAGGCGACCTCGTTCGCCGCATAGGCCCGGTCGAACGCCGCGCCGCTCAGCTTCTGCAATTCCGTCTGCTTTTGCTTCGCCTGCGCGAGCAGCGCCTTGCTGGTGTCGTTGTCCTGCGGCTTGACGTTGAGCTTCTTGACAAGTGCGAGCGCCTTGTCGTTCACCGCCTTGTGGTCTCGCACCATGTCCTGCGCGAAAGCCTGCACTTCCCGGTTCTTCGACTTCTTCAGCGCGAGCTGTGCCGCCTTGATGTCGATCTCACCCGCCGTGTAGGCGATGTGAGCGATCTGCGCGTCGTTTGGTTTGGCGCTCTCGGCGTGCGCTGTGAGGCAGCCGAGGGCGCCCGCGGCCAGGAAGGCCGTCAGCTTCCAGGACATCCCGTTGCTCCGTGTGTGAGCCCCCATGGGCTCGGATACCGCATGGGATGCACCGGAAGCGATCGCGTTCCCGAATTCGCTGAAAAAAATCAGCGGCGCGGCTGCCGCCGCACCGCCGAATCTGTATTAGATGCGGCGCGCGCCCAAACGTTCCCGGCGCCCCTCCCCGACAATGCCACGTCCCCGTCCTCAGCCGCCGCAGGGCTTCGCCGTCGGGACCATGCGTCGACGGGTGCGGCGCGACGGCCCCCGCCCGCGCGTGTGCCGGATGGCCTAGGCGCGAGCTTCTGCGCGCTCCGCCTTGCTCAAGTACTGCAAGGTGATGTCGCGGGGCGGAGCGGTTGTTCCGACCTCGCGCGAAGCGCGCTTCCGATCGCCTCTTGCCGTCGCATTTCCGACTCCTCAAAACGGCCACGAACGGAATCGCGCACCACACGTTTTCTCCAGCACGGGCGACGGTGTGGAACAACAAGGTGGAGTCGACCATGCGGACCATAACCGCCCTTGCCCTCGGCGCGGCGCTGCTGACGATCTCGTCCGGCGCGCACGCCCAGTCGGCCTACGATTATCCCTGGTGCGGCGTGCGGACCGATCGCAGCGGCGCCCAGTCGTGCTACTTCGCGACCTATGCCCAGTGCATGCAGACCATGAGCGGGATCGGCGGCACTTGCATCCGCAGCCCGTATTATCGCGGCGGCCGGCGGCGACACTACTGAGCCGTCGGGACTGCTTGCACGGCTGTTTCGCTCGGCGAAGGCCTTCGCGCTTCACGCCGGAACCACCAACGGGCCGAAAGAGCACGCGCCCGCGGTCGTATTGCCGAGCTCATCCCAGCGGGATGGCTCGACTTGTGCATTCCCCGTCGCTGATCCGGGCGGCCCTCACACTCCCGCCTGCATTCCTGCTAAATAGTGTGCCGAATCTGACCTGCCGGAACCATCGGAGGAGGGATTATGCGGGCCTCGTCGCTCAGCTTCCAAGCTGCCGTTCTGTTCGTGATCGCAGGAATGGCCTGGGGGATCGCCATGGCGATCTCGCAAAATCATGCGCCCATGCCGGCGCACGCGCATCTCAACCTGTTGGGATGGGTTTCGCTCTTCCTGATTGGAATTTATTACCGGCTCAACCCGTCCTTGGACGCCTCGCGAGCCGCCCTGCTGCAGGTGTGGGTGTGGATCGCCGGAACGGTAGTCCTCGTCGCCGGCGTGGGATTGATCTACACGGGACACCCAGAGGCCGATCCGATCGCCGCGGTGGGCTCGTTCATCGTCCTGATAGCCGCCCTGATGTTCGCGTGGATCCTCTGTCGGCGCGAACGCACCGACCCGGTCAAATCTCCCCTCGGCGCTCCGGCCGAATAGCCGCGGCGCGCGCGGCGGCGAATTTGCCTTGATCCGGACCGCAGCCGGCCTGCGGCGTCGTCACGCGACGCCTACCGGCGCGAGCGGCGGCGGCTCGATGAGCGACCGAATCATCAGGTCGAGATCGATCCGGGTGAACGGCTTCGGCAGCACCGGCAGGTGATTGCGCAGCAGGTCCGAATGACCCGGATAGCCGGTGGTGATCACGACCTTGATGGATGGCGCGGCC
>DASTZX010000093.1:0-6823 GCA_035764045.1 Xanthobacteraceae bacterium
GCTACGCTCCTGCACGACGACGTCGTCGACGAGAGCGAGATGCGTCGCGGCAAGCTGTCGGCGCGCATGCTCTGGGGCAATGAGGCCAGCGTGCTGGTCGGCGACTTCCTGCTTGGTCAGGCGTTCCGGATGATGGTCGAGGTCGGCTCGCTGCGCGCGCTCGACATCCTTTCGGCTGCCGCCGCCACCATCGCCGAGGGCGAAGTGATGCAGCTTGCGGCCGCCAAGAACACCGCAACCACCGAGGACGAGTATCTCGCCGTCATCAGGGGCAAGACCGCCGAATTGTTCGCCGCCGCTTGCGAGGTCGGACCTGTCATCGCGAACCGGCCGAAGGCTGAGCAGACCGCCTGCCGCTCGGTCGGCATGAATCTCGGCATCGCGTTTCAGCTCGTCGACGACGTGCTGGACTATGGCGGCAAGGCTGCGAAACTCGGCAAGAACATCGGCGACGATTTCCGCGAGGGCAAGATCACGCTGCCGGTGGTCCTCGCCTATCGGCGCGGCTCGGACAACGAGCGCGAATTCTGGCGGCGCGCGCTGGAGCAGAGCGAGACCACCGAGCCGGACCTCGAGCATGCGATCGGGCTGATGGCCAAGCACCGGGCGCTGGAGGACACCATCAGCCGCGCGCGCCACTACGGCGCCATCGCGACCGACGCGCTGGCGCTGTTTCCGGCCTCACCGATGAAGGCGGCGCTCGCCGAGGCGGTCGAGTTCACCATCGCCCGGACGCACTGATCGCTGCGTATGTTTCAACCGAGATTGCGGCGTCATTACCCGCGTACATTGCGCGGACGATGACGGTATGGGTTGGGGCTACCCGGCGAAGACCGTCGGAGCAACCCACCATGCCGGATGCGCGGCGGCGATCGCCCGCCCGCCCGCCGCGGCCACTGCGTCGGACTCGAACAGCCCGAAACAGGTCGCGCCCGATCCCGACATCCGCGCCAGGCGGCAACCGCCTGCGCCCGAGAGCGCGGCAAGCACGCCGGCGATCGCCGGCTGCAATGCGACCGCGGGCGGCTCGAGATCGTTCGGCTGCGATTTCAGATAGTCGATCAGCACGGCGAAATCCTTGAGCCGGGCCGGATCGACCTCGCTTGCCGTGCCGCGGCGTGCGCCCGGCGCAAGGCCGAGTCGGGCAAACACGTCCTTGGTCGGAACCGGCACGCCGGGATTGACCAGCAGGGCCGGAATGTTCGGCAGCTCGAATGGCGCCGACAGGATATCGCCGATGCCGCGCATCACGCGCGGCCGCGGATCGAGGCAGACCGGCACGTCCGCGCCGGTCGCCCGCGCCGCTTCGATCAGCCGGGGGTCGTCGGCCGCGAGGCGGTTGAGGCGTGCCAGCAGCCGCAAGGCCGCGGCCGCGTCAGAGGAGCCGCCGCCGAGGCCGGCCGCGACCGGCAGCCGCTTGCTCAGCGCAAAGCGGCCGAGGCGCAGGCCCTCGACGCGATCGCCAAGCGCCAGCGCGGCGCGCAGCACCAGATTGTCGGAATTGTCGCCGGCGGCCGCCGCAGTCGGGCCGTCGACCTCAAGGGAGAGCGCGCCGGCCGGCGAGAGCGTCAGCTCGTCGGCGACGTGCGCGAACACCACCATGCTTTCGAGATCATGATAGCCGTCGAGCCGCTTGCCGAGCACGCGCAGCGTCAAGTTCACCTTGGCGGGCGCAAGCTCGGACAGGAGGGTATCAGCGGTCATTGCGGGCGACGCGAGGCAATCTCAGCGGCAAGCCTGGACGGAGCGAGATTGCTTGTGCGTGCACGCAAGTGGCGCTTGGCCTCGCAATGACCGATAGCCGTGCTCAGCCCCCGTCCTGCGGCTTCTTCGGCTTCTCGGCGTCGGCGGAGGGCGACGGTTGCGGGAGCTCGGCAAGGCCGTTCTTGATCTTGTCCTCGATCTTCTTGAGATCGTCGGGCTCGGGCTTGAGGTCCTTGGCGTGCGACCACTGGAACTTGGCCTCGAGCGTGCGGCCGACGCGCCAATAGGCGTCGCCGAGGTGATCGTTGATGGTCGGATCGACCGGCTTGAGCTCGACGGCGCGCTCGAGCTGCTTGACCGCCTCGTCGTACTTGCCGAGCCGGAACCAGGCCCAGCCGAGCGAGTCGACGATATAGCCGTCGTCGGGCCGCTGCTCGACCGAGCGCTTGATCATATCCATCCCTTCGTCGAGATGGAGGCCCTGGTCGACCCAGGAATAGCCGAGATAGTTCAGAACGTGCGGCTGGTCGGGATAGAGGTCCAGCGCCTTCTTGAGATCGGCCTCGGCCTTCGGCCAGTCCTTGGCGCGCTCGTGGCAGATGCCGCGGAAGTAGAAGAGCGTCCAGTTGGCGCGGGTCGGCGTCGGGATCGCATTGACGCCGCGGCCATAGGTGTCGGCGCATTCGGCATAATGCTTGCGCTCGCGCTCGATGTTGCCGAGCGCCATGATCGCTTCGATGTCGTCGGGCCGGTTGGCGATGAGCTGATTGAGCTGCTTGCGCGCCTCCTCGGTCCGCTCCATCGCGTCGAGATCGATCGCCATCTGGATGTCGGCATTGCGCTTGAGCGGCGACTCGGCCGGCACCCGCGAATAGGCCGCGATCGCAAGCTCGGGCTTCTTCATCGCCTCGTAGAGGTCGGCGAGCGACAAGAGCGCGAGGGTGTTGGACGGATCGAGATAGATCGCCAGCTGGAGGTAGGCGAGGCCGCGGTTGGCGAGGCTCAGCTCCTCCTCGCGGCGGCCGAGCGCGGCGCCCAGCCCATAGAGCACCTCGGCGGCGCCGGCCTGCGCGCTGTCGACGACGGGCGGCAGCTTCTCGCCGCGGCGAAGCTGAGCGAGGGACTGCACGATCAACGGATGGCGCGGCAGCGCCTTGTCGAAGTCCTGGAAGATCTTCAGCGCGTCGTCACGGGAGCCGTTGCGCGAGGTCCAGCTGCCGAAGGACTGCACGATGCGGAGCGCGGTCTGGTCGAGCTTGTAGGCGCGCTCGAGCTGCTTGCCGGCCTCCTTCTTGGCGCCGGCGAGATCGTTGATCAGGCCGGAATGCAGATCCTTGAAGACGGCGAACCAATCCGGACCGCTGAGCTTGTCGATGGTCGCGAGCGCGCCCTTGCCGTCGCCCGCCCCATAGCTGCTCCACGCGGAGAGAAGAGTCGCGGTGAGGCTGGTGATCGGATCCTTGCCGGCCTGCGCGAGCTGCGTGCGCGCGACCTGGTACTGCTTGAGCTTGAGGGCGTGCACGCCGAGGATCAGGCGCGCATTGCGGTTGGTCTTGTCGAGCACGAGCAGGCGCTCGGCGAGCTTCACCGCCTCGTCGACATTGCCGCTCGCGAGCTCGGAATAAAACGACAGCTCAAGGAGGTCCGTGTTCTTCGGGTCGGACTTCAGCGCTGCCCGGTAATAGGCCGATGCGGCGGCCGCATCGCGATCGACATTGGCCGAGCGCGCCGCGAGATAGTTCCCGGACGGCGTGTTGTGGGCGAGGTCGAGCGGGCTCGGCACGTTGGTCTGCGCCGCGAGCGCGTGCGCGCTGAGCGCGCCCGAGAGGCCGGCGGCGAACACGACCGTCAGGCAGCGAGAAAAGGGCTTCATCGTCACGGCTCGCAATTCTCCATGGGGATCGGCCCCGGCCTTCGCCCCGGCGTTGGGCCGGGGCGGAGAATGACCGGTTTGCACCAAAGCTGCAAGAATCCGGGGGCCAACAGGCCCGTTTTTCCGCCCGCCGAAGCATTGACGACCGCGATATGGCGCAATCGTGGCGGGGACCAGCGATTCGCCCCTTTATATCAGAGCCTGCAACACATCGCGAGCGGTCGGCGCAGCGATTCGGACCGCACTGCCCGAGAGCCGGAACTAGGCCGGCGCGAGCCTCACATGTTCGGGTAATTGGGTCCGCCGCCACCTTCGGGCGCCACCCAGGTGATGTTGCCGTTCGGATCCTTGATGTCGCAGGTCTTGCAGTGCACGCAGTTCGCCGCGTTGATGACGAAGCGCGGCTTTCCACCCTCCTCGACCCACTCGTACACGCCCGCCGGGCAATAGCGCGCCGACGGGCCCGCATAGACGTCGTGCTCCGAGCGTATTTGCAGCGCCATGTCGGCGACGTGCAGATGCACGGGCTGATCTTCCTCGTGATTGGTGTTGGAGAGAAACACCGAGGAGAGGCGATCGAAGGTGAGCGTGCCGTCGGGCTTGGGATAGGCGATCGGCCGGCATTGGGCCGCAGGCTTGAGCGAGGCGGAGTCGGGCTTGCCGTGCTTGAGGGTGCCGAGCAGCGAGACGCCGAAGGTGTTCGTCCACATGTCGATGCCGGCGGCTGCGATCCCGAGCAGGGTGCCGAGCTTCGACCACAGCGGCTTGGCATTGCGCACCTTCCAGAGATCGCGGCCGACCGCCGACGTGCGCCATGCCGCCTCGTAGCTCGAAAGCTCGTCATTGGCGCGGCCGGCGGCGAGCGCCTCGGCGACATGGACGGCGGCGATCATCCCGGAGAGCACCGCGTTGTGCGTGCCCTTGATGCGCGGCACGTTGAGGAAGCCCGCGGCGCAGCCGACCAGCGCGCCGCCCGGGAACGCGACCTTGGGCACCGACTGGTAGCCGCCCTCGCTGATCGCGCGCGCCCCATAGCCGATCCGCTTTCCGCCCGCGAAGGTGTCGCGCACCAGCGGATGGGTCTTGAAGCGCTGCAGCTCGTCGAACGGCGACAGGTAGGGATTCTCGTAATTGAGGTGCACCACGAAGCCGACCGACACCAGACGGTCGTCATAGTGATAGAGGAACGAGCCGCCGCCGGTCGCATTGTCGAGCGGCCAGCCGAAGGTGTGCTGCACCAGGCCGGGCCGGTGCGCCTCTGGCGCGACCTGCCACAGCTCCTTGAGGCCGATGCCGAATTTCTGCGGCTCGCGTCCTTCGGCGAGCTGGTAGCGGGCGATCAGCGACTTGGTCAGATGGCCGCGCGCGCCTTCGGCGAACAGGGTGTACTTGGCGCGCAGCTCCATGCCGCGCGTGAAGGAGTCCTTGGGCTTGCCGTCCTTCGCCACCCCCATGTCGCCCGTCGCGATGCCGACCACCTCGCCGTTCGCGCCGAACAGAACCTCGGCGGCGGCGAATCCCGGATAGATCTCGACGCCCAGCGCTTCCGCCTTGCGGCCAAGCCAGCGCGTGACCTCGCCAAGCGAGACGATGAAGTTGCCGTGATTGCTCATCAGCGGCGGCATGAGGATGTTCGGCAGGCGCACCGCGCCGGCGCTGCCCAGCATGTAGAAGCGGTCGGACGTGACCGCGGTCTTGATCGGCGTGTCCTCGTTGCGCCAGTCGGGCAACAGGTGATCGAAGCCGACCGGATCGACCACGGCGCCCGACATGATGTGGGCGCCGACCTCGGAACCCTTCTCCACGACCACCACGGAAATGTCGGGGGAGAGCTGCTTGAGCCGGATCGCCGCCGCAAGACCTGCGGGTCCGGCGCCGACGATGACGACGTCGAACTCCATCGACTCGCGGGCGGGCAGTTCCTGTACGCTCATCCGATCAATCCTTGCCGCCGAGTCGGATCCAGGAGAATGAATCCGAGGTCCGGGCGGTCCGATCGGATCGATGTATCCGATTTTCGCGGCGCGCGATACCGGCGCGGCACTGAGCCGGGTATCGACGCGCGTGCTTTCGCGCTAGAAGAGCGCTTCCGATGACGCCCGACCGCACCAAGGCTGCCCGCGAGCTGCTTGCCTTCTACCTGGAAGCGGGCGCCGACGCGCTGCTCACCGAGGAACCGGCCGATCGGTTCGCGGATCGCGAGCCGATCGCCGCGCCGCCGCGTCCGCCGCTCTCGGTGCCCGCTGCCAAGGTGCGGCCGGATGCGGGACGCGCGGCTGCGCCGCCGCTTGCCGCACCTCTTGCGCCCGACGCCGCCGCGGGCGATGCCCGCGCGCTTGCCCGCAAGGCCGCGAGCCTCGAGGAGCTCAGAGGGCTTCTTCAAGGCTTCGACGGCTGCGAGCTCAAGCGCCACGCCAAGCAGCTCGTGTTCGCCGACGGCAACCCGCAGGCGCGAGTGATGTTCGTCGGCGAGGCGCCCGGCCGCGACGAGGACCAGGAAGGCCTGCCCTTCGTCGGCCGCTCCGGCAAGCTGCTCGACCGGATGATGAAGGCCATCGGCCTCGATCGCACCTCCAGCTACATCGCCAACGTGATCCCGTGGCGCCCCCCCGGCAACCGCACGCCGACGCCGCAGGAGACCCAGATCTGCCTGCCCTTCATCCAGCGCCAGATCGAGCTGGTCGATCCCGATGTCCTGGTCTGCCTCGGCGGTCCCTCGAGCCAGACGCTGCTCGGCTTCACCGACGGGATCATGCGCACGCGCGGGCGCTGGCTGGCGTTCGACACCGGTACGCGCGAGATCCGCGCGGTCGCGACGCTGCACCCCGCCTATCTGCTGCGCCAGCCGCTGCACAAGCGGCTCGCCTGGCGGGATTTCCTGGCGATCAGGAAAGCCCTGGCGAAGTGATTGGTTGGAGCTTCGTAGGGTGGGCAAAGCGAAGGTGCCCACCGTCAGCGTCCGCGTGGGCACGGCGCTTCGGTGAGGTTTCGAGTGAGGTGAGGTCGATGGACGCGCCTTTGCCCACCCTACGACCTCACCCCACCCAGTAGAATTTCACGGCGAACAGCACCGCGATCACGATCACGGCGGGTTTCGCCTCATTGAACTTGCCGGCGATGATCTTCGCGGCCGCGTAGGTGATGAAGCCGAGCCCGATGCCGGTAGCGATCGAATAGGTGAGCGGCATGGTGACCGCCGCGACCACGCCCGGGCCGAATTCGGTGATGTCGTCCCAGGCGAGCTCG
>DASTZX010000094.1:0-2352 GCA_035764045.1 Xanthobacteraceae bacterium
CAGCTCGTGGAACGGCGCCTTCGCGGCGTTCGTCAGGCAGAACTCCATGTTGCGGCGGTATTCCTCGAGCTTGCGCATGCCGATTCGATACCCAAGAGCCTGCGCGCCTGTCTGTCATCCGCCATACAATCTTGGGAGCAACCCGGGAGAGCCGTCGAGTTCCCGCAACATGAACAGGCCGCTCGCCACCGCGTAATTGGGGCGGCGCGATCCCGCTCAACAAAAGGACCAGCATTGCTGCCGGTCCTGAAGGGAAAAGCTGCCAATCCGAGCGGTCCGAGCGCCAATGCGAGCGCCGCGCGTGACGGCGCGGCCCTGCCGGCCTCGGGCCACGGCAAGGTTCCCGGTCTATTTTTCTTGGTTGTACTTCGGCGTCCCGCGCGAATCGCGGTCGCCCGCCGATTGATGGATCGACTGGCTGTAGGTCGGCCCCGATGTCGTAGCGGCGCCCGTCGTGGTCCGCCAGGCGCGGTTGGACCTGACATGCTTGCGATATGTCGGCCGCTCGCGTTGGTAGTATTTCGGTGTTCCGCGGGCATCGCGGTCACCGGCGGATTGGTGGATCGAGTTGCTGTAGGTCGGACCGGCGTTCTGGGCGCTGGCCGAACCAATGCCGGCAAAAGCGACCACGGCAGCCGAGGCTGCGATCATGACGAGTTTCATCTGAACCTCCTTCGGTACTCCGCGTCTGCGCGGAAACCCCGGGGACAAATGGACTGGCGATGCATTTGGTTCCGCACGCAGGACGCGGAGCGCGCGGGCGGTCTCGAAGGCTTCGCGTGCGCATGCGAGTCGCAATGCGGACTGTTGTTGTCGTCAGACCAGATGGTGGCGCCGGCAACTCGCGCGCGAGCACCTTTGCTCATTCGCGCAGTCAAAGCCTGGCGGTCACGCGGCATCGCACGCCGCCTGCATCGTAAGCGATATTGGTGCCGCCGTCCAAGTCATGAGGGACCACCTCGTCCAGCAACCGGCTGCCGAATCCTTTTCTGGTCGGTGGCGCAACAGGCGGGCCCCCGCTTTCTTCCCAATCCAACTGCAATATTCCTGCTTGTACATCCCACCGCACGTTCACCCGGCCCTCGGGGCATGAGAGCGCGCCATACTTGGTGGCATTCGTGGCCAACTCATGCAGGGCCAGCGACAGGGCGAGGGCGTGTTTCGGCGAAACGTCGATCGTAGGACCGGACATCCCCACCTGACCCAGATTAAACGCGTCCAGGGTCCGCGTGACGACGTCGGCCAAATTCGCGCCGGTCCAAGCACGCGACGTCAGAAGGTCATGAGCCTGGGCCATCGAACGAATGCGATGCTCCAAAGCCTCTTTGGCCGATGGCAGATCGCGTGCGGTACGCAACGTCTGGGCAATGATCGCCTGAATTGTCGCCAACGTGTTTTTGACCCGATGGTTCAACTCGTGAAGAAGCAGCCGCTGCAGCTCCTCCCCCCGCTTGCGCTCGGTCAGGTCTCTACTTGCCCCGGCGATTGCCACGGGCTTCCTATCTGGGCCATCCCCTTCGAACTCGACGAGACCCCATGCGCTCAGCCAGCGCCAGCTGCCGTCGAGCTGCCTGACGCGGTACTCCACGTCGTAGCGCCCATCGCTCCGCGGATCGAGCGCCTTGGCGACCCGTGACCACATCAGATCCAGATCGTCGGGATGGAATTTAGCCTTCACTCCCGCTTCATCATGGAGGAAACGCGCCTCGGTCAGCCCGTAAAGCCGTTGCGCGTTTTCATCGTACACGCAGATGTTGTCCGCAAGCGTGTAGCGCCACGTCCCCATCCGTGAGGCGGTCATTGCTAGATTGAATGTGCGTTTCTGCCGCTCCAATGTCAGGCGCAATTCATGCTCGCCCGCCACGTCTTGAGCGGAGTCGGTCCCGTCAATCACGGCCTCGGCCATGATTGCCCCCGGGGGCAAGATCGAGCCTCGGTCGGGACCGCCAGATAGTGACATTGCATTCCTCCAAATGTCACACGTTGAACGATTGGCTCTCGCCAGAGCCATCGCCGGCTCTTCTTCGGTCCCCCACCTCACCGCACCGGCACAGCCCGGCGCCCGGCCTGAAGATGTGGGCCAAGCGGCCGCCCACGCTCGGTAAGGAAGAACGCTAGGCCGGACGGATGCAAGTGCTGCGTTTGCATGGGCGGGAGGGACGGTTCTCGTTTCGTTGTAACGTTTTTTGCCGGTTCCCGGAAGCTGTCTCCCGCCAGTATGTCTGTGCGAGCATGTCGCGCCGCCGAGTGGGTACGTCCCCCCTTTCGACCGGCATGGCCGCCCTCACGCCGACGCCTTCGCGCCGGCCGCATCCTCCCGGATCGGCGCATCGCCGACGATGATCGATCCGT
>DASTZX010000095.1:0-6304 GCA_035764045.1 Xanthobacteraceae bacterium
TCTGCGGCTCGAGCGTCGCGTGGGCGAGGAACGGCACCGCGTACTCCGCGGAAATCCGGCTCGCCGCTTGCGCCAGCCCGGCCGCGACGTCGCCCTGCTCACGGCCGATCCCGGCCTCGGCCGCATCGAGCCCGCCGCGCAGCAGATCCTGGATGGCGGGGTCGCCCATGGCGCCGCTCTCGCCCGCCTCCCAGTGCACCGGCAGGGCATCGAGCGCTGTCTTGGCCCGCCACCAGCTGTCCGCCACCACCGCCACCGCGTCGTCGAACCGCACCACCCGGCGCACGCCCGGCAGGCCGGCGACGGCGCCCTCGTCCGCCGATTCGAGGCGGCCCTTGAACACCGGACATTGGGCGAGCGCCGCATAGAGCATGCCGGGCAGGCGCACATCGCTGGCGTAGATCGGCCGGCCCGTCACCTTGGTAACGATCTCGAGCCGCCGGCGCGGCGTGCCGATGAGCGTCCATTCGGAGGGCTCCTTGAGCCGCACCGTCGCTGGCGGCGACATCGTGGCGGCGGCCTGCGCCACCTCGCCGAAGCGCAGCCGGCGTCCGCTCGCGCCGTGGGTGATGACGCTCGCCTCCGCCGAGCATTCGCTGGCCGGCACGCCCCACCGCGTCGCCGCCGCGGCGATGAGCATCCCGCGCGCGATCGCCCCGGCGTTGCGCAAGGCCTCCTGCGAGGTGCGCACCGAGCGGCTGCCGCCCGTCGACATGTCGCCCCAGGCCCGTTTGCGCCGCAGGTTCTCCTCCGGCGCGACGAACTCGGCGGTGACCTTGCTCCAGTCGCAGCCGAGCTCCTCGGCGACCAGCATGGGCAGCGCCGTGAACACGCCCTGTCCCATCTCGGAGCGCGCGATGCGGATCGTGACGCGGTCGTCGGGCGCGATCACGATCCAGGCGGTGATCTCGCCCGCGCCCTCGTTGGCGCGGGCCGGCGGTCCGAACGGGATCGCGAAGCCGAGCGTCAGCGCGCCGCCCGCCGCAGCGGTCCGGACCAGGAAGGCGCGGCGGTCGACCTGCGGCATCGTGTTCGCTGATCCCCCGACTTGATGCAATTGCAGCAGGAATGATAACGCGATTTGCCGCCGCTCGTCAGGCGCGCCCGGTGGGTCCAAACACCGCGGCCGCGAATTGCGGATAGACCTCGGCAAGCTCGGGCGCGACGGTCTCGCGCAAGGTGCGCAGCGTACCGGGCGAGGGCGGTGCGGTCTGCGGCACGATCCCGCCCCGGTCGAAATCGAAGCCGGTATTCTCGATCACATCGTCGATCGTCTGGCCGGGATGTACGCTGTCGAGCCGGAATCTCCGCCGCGTCTTGTCGAAGCCGAACACGCAGCGGTTGGTGACGAGGGCGATCGGACCGCCCGGCCGGTAGAGGTTGTCGGGACTCGTCCCCGGGGCGCTCACGAAGCCGACCCTTGGCACCAGCGTGCGGCGCGAATGCTCGGTGCGGAACAGGATCACCTTCGGGACCACGTAGTAGAGATGGGCCGAGCCGAACGAACCCGGAAAGCGCACGCTCGGCCGGTCACGATCGCCGATGCCGACCAGGTTGATGTTGCCTTCGCCGTCGATCTCGCCGCCGGAGAGGAAGAACACGTCGATCCGGCCCTGGCCGGCGCAGTCGAAAAGCTCGCGCCCGCCGTCGGTGAAGAAGTTGTGCTTGCGGCTCTGCAGCAGCGACACGTAGGGCCGCCCGCCGCCCTGCGCGCGGGCGAGCAGCGCCGCGGTCGCCGGAATGGGCGAGGCATTGCCGACCGCCACGTGCCGCGCGTCGCCGATCAGCCGCGCCACCACGTCGACCAGCAGCTCCTCGATGCGAAAGGTGGTCATGGTGCAACGCCGCTTGCCGCAGCGCCTGGACGCTCTCCCCCGCTTGCGGGGGAGAGTTGGAGAGGGGGAAGTCGCTCGCTCATGCGCGTGTGGTTTCCCCTCCCCGCCCTCCCCCGCAAGCGGGGCAGGGGGCGCAGACGCGGTGCTTTTTGCAGCTACGCCGCGCGCTTGGCATGAACATGCTCATCGAGATATTTCGCAAACCCATCCTCGGTGGCGGCGAGCCGCGCGTACTCGGCAAGGTGCTCGAGATCCGCCGGATAGGTGTCGGGCACGCCGAGCGGCCAGCAGCCGTTGGCGGCGACCGCGATTGTCTCGACGTAGAAGCCCGGCAGCACGCCGGCCGCGAGCACCGGATTGGCGAGGAGATTGCCGTTGACGAGCCGCTCCACCGTCACGACCGTCTTCGCCGCCGCATGCGCCATGGTGGCGAGCTCGCGCTCGCGGCCGATCCACACATTGCCGTCGCGGTCGGCGAGCGGCGCGTGGATGAGCGCGACATCGGGCTTGATCGCCGGCAGGAGCACGATCGGATCGTCGGCGGCGAACGGATTGTCGATGACCCGCCAGTCCGGCCGGCACTTGAGAATGTCGGAACCGATGATGCCGCGCAGCGGCATGAACGGGACGCCCTTCTCGGCCGCCTGGAACGCGGCGTGCAGCGCCGGGCAGGTTGCCTCGAGCATGCGGATCGCGCCGGCCCGCATGGCGGCGGTGAAGCGCGGGGCCGGGCCGAACTCGCCGAGGCTCACCGCCGAGGTCTCGAGCGTCTCGACCGCGCCGGCGCCGATCAGCAGATCGGCCTGCAGGCTCGATGTCGGCAGCGCCACGAGATGCAGGCGTTTGACGCCGCGCCGGATCAGTGCCCGCGTGGCCTCCATCGGGGCGCCCGCGACCTCGCGCGGCACCGCCAGCATGATGCCGTCCGCGATCGGCTCGATCGCCTCGTCGACGGTGGCGCAGATCATGGCGCCTCTCGGTACCCTCCCCCGCTTGCGGGGAAGGGTAGGGAGGGGGCAGCCACAATCTCATGCGCAAGCCGCACCCCCTCTCCGGCTCTCGCCCGGAAGCGGGGGAGAGGGCGCGGGCGCATCGCGAGTGGGCTCATGTCGCTCAACTCGCCTTCCACGGAATGATGTAGCGCTCCAACTCGTTGAGCACGACGGTGAGCACGAAGCCGATCAGCGCGATCATGAACAGGCCGACATACATCTGCTCGACCGCGAACGTCTCCCACGCGCTCCAGATCAGGAAGCCGAGCCCGCTCTTGGCGCCGATCATCTCGGCGATCGCGATCAGGATGAGGCCGATGCCGATGCCGAGCTTGAACCCCGTCATGATCACCGGCAGCGCGCCGGGCAGCGCGATGGTCCAGAACATGCTCCAGCGATCGGCTTTGTAGTTGCGGCCGACGTCGAGATAGATCTTGTTGATCTCCAGCACGCCGGTGGTCGCGTTGATCGCAACGGGGAAGAACACGCCGATCGCCACCATGAAGATCTTCGACGACTCGCCGAGCCCGAACACCAGCAGCGCGAGCGGCAGGATCGAGCTCTTGGGGATCGGATAGGTCGCCGCCATGATCGGGTCGACCAGCGCGCGGATCGTGCGGTTGAGCCCCATCACGATGCCCAGCACCAGCGCGGGCGCGCCGCCGATCAGGATGCCCCAAGCGAGCCGCCGCAGGCTCGCCGCCGTATGCACCAGAAGCTCGCCCGACTTGAGCATCTCGATCAGCAACGCCAGCACGCTCGACGGGGCCGGGAAGAACCGCGTGTCGATCAGTCCGGTGCGCGCCGCGATCTCCCACACGAGCAGCAGCCCGATGGGGGACGCGATGCTCAGGATGCGGTCGCGCACGCGCAGCGACATCACGCGCTCCTGGCGCGGTGGCGCCGCGGCGGTGGTCCCAACACTCATCTCTTCGCCTCGATGTTGTCCTCGATCTCCCGCGCGCGCTGCACCTCGTCGCGCAGGCTCGTCCAGATGCGATGCACCAGCTCGCCGTATTCCGGCGCGCCCTGCAGCTCCATGATGTTGCGCGGCCGCTTGAGCCCGATCGGCACGAACTGCTTGAGGCGGCCGGGCTGCGCCGTCATCACCATCACCCGGTCGCCGAGCAGCACTGCCTCGTCGACGCTGTGCGTGATGAACACCACGGTCTTCTTGTTCTCGTCCCAGATGTGGAGCAGCTCTTCCTGCAGCAGCAGCTTGTTCTGCGCGTCGAGCGCGCTGAACGGCTCGTCCATCAGCAGGATGTGCGGGTCGTTGGCGAAGGCGCGCGCGATCGCGACGCGCTGGCGCATGCCGCCGGACAGTTGATGCGGGTAGTAATCAGCGAAGCGCGTGAGTCCGGTGCGGTCGAGATAGTGATCGACCACCTCGCGGATGGTCTTCCCCGGGACTTTGCGCATGCGCAGCCCGTAGCCGGCGTTCTGCCGCACCGTCATCCAGGGAAAGATGGAATCGCCCTGGAACACCATCGAATTGTCGGGCTTCTGCGAGCCGGCCGGCACGTCGATCTCGATCGTGCCCGAGGTCGCGGTCTCCAGCCCGGCGAGGATGCGCAGCAGCGTCGTCTTGCCGCACCCGGACGGACCGACGATCATGAAGAATTCGCCCGGCGCAATGTCGAGCGACACCCGGTCGACCGCCGTCAGCCCGCCGAAGCTTTTAACGAGATCGCGAATCCGGATCGCCGGGCGCGCCGCCGCACTGACGGTTTCCGCCGGGCGGAGATTCACGGCTCCAATCGACATGCGCGGCCCTTGCGACGTTCAGCCTGACCAACCGGACCGATATTGCCGGGAAACCCGCGCGCCCACAACATTGCGCGTTCGGGCGCAAGGGGGACGCGAACAAACGCCGCGGCTCGCCCGCAGGGAGCGGGCTGAACGCGGTCCGCCGGCATCGCGCGCGTGGGCCGCGCGCCTGCGCTCAGGAGCGGTCGGGTTTGGTGTCGTCATTCGGGGCGACCGGCGGCGATTCGACCAGCCGGGTGTGCGCGCCCTCGATGAACTTCACGATGTCGGACAGGATGTCGGGATCCTTGGCGATGCAGTCGGCCCACAGCTGCTCCTGGTGGCGCTCCGCATCGGACTCCGCCCGACGCGATGAGGCGGGGCGGGGACCCTCGCCACCTTCGCCAAGCCGCGTGCCATGCCGCGTGCCAAGCCGCGTGCCATGCCGGGTATCAGGGCGTGTGGTTCCGTTTCGCGTTGCAGACCGGACGATGTCAGCCTCCCAATCGATCGAACCATGACCCGCCATGCCGGTCATAGCATGACGGCGACCTATCGGAAGTGAACCTCTGTTGCGTGATCGGGTTCCGCCGCGGACCTTGCCGTGGTGCGGACCGAGAGTCGCATCGGCAACCCGCCGCGCGGTCGCAGGGTCACGCGCTGCAGCGGCCACACCGCGAAACCGGGCGCCATCTCGAGACGGAAAGTCCGCATGATGGCGGCGAGCGTGAGCGTCGCCTCCTGCAGCGCGAAGGCGGCGCCGATGCAGATGCGCGGGCCCGCGCCGAACGGCAGATAGGCATAGCGATCGATGCGATCGCGCGCGGCGCCGAGAAAACGGCTCGGATCGAACAGGTCGGGATCGTTCCACAGCCGCGCGTTGCGGTGGAGCACATAGGGCGCCACCACCACGGTGGTGCCGGCCGGGATCGCATGCCCGGCGAGCTCGTCGGCTGCGTTGGCCTGGCGGCTGATGGCGGCGAGCGGCGGATAGAGACGCAGCGCCTCCTCGACGACGGCGCGGGTCTCGACCAGCCGGCCGGCCCCGCCCTCGCGTCCGAGTTCGCGCGCGGCTTCGGCCGCGACGCGCTCGCTCCACCCGGGCGATTGCGACAGCAGGAACAGCGACCAGCTCAACGTGTTGGCCGTCGTCTCGTGGCCTGCCGCGATGAAGGTGATGATGTTCGCCTTGATCTCGGCCTCGGTGAGCCCGCGCCCGGTCTCGCTGTCCTTTGCGGCGAGGAGCAGCGTGAGGATGTCGCGCTGGACGGATCCGGGCTCCTCGGCGAGCCGGCGGCGCCGGCGCGCAATGATGTCGTCGACCGCGGATTCGAAGAACCGCAGCATCGGCCGTGTCTTCCACCGCGTCATGCGCGGAAAGATCTCGGGCAGGTTGAGCACGTCGAATGGATCGATCTGTCCGATGGTGTCGAAATAGGTCCGCATCGCCTCGCGAAAATCCTCGGTGTCGCGGCCGAGACCGTCGGAGAAAATCGTCTGGCGCAGGACGTCGAGGGTGAGCCCGGTCACTTCGGCGGCGACGTCGATGGTCTCGTCCTCGCCCGCGTCGCGCCAGCGCTGCACCAGGGCGCCGGCGGCCCGCGTCATGATCGGGCCGAACCCCGCCACCGCGCGGGCGGTGAACAGCGGCGCCAGCGTGCGGCGCTGGAAGCGCCATTGCTCCGCCTCGGCCATCAGGAGGCCGTTGTTGAAGGCGGCGGACACCAT
>DASTZX010000096.1:0-14551 GCA_035764045.1 Xanthobacteraceae bacterium
ATCGATGCCGTCGATCAGCACGCGACCCTCGGTCGGCTCCTGCAGACCGGCCACGATGTTGAAGATCGTGCTTTTTCCGCAGCCCGACGGGCCGATCAGGCTGACGAACCGGCCGGAAGGAACCGAGAGCGTCACGCGAGCAAGCGCCTGGAACGCTCCCGCGGGCGTCGCGAACGTCATGCTTACATCGTCGATGCGAAGCTTCGGCGAGGCCACGTTGCAACCCTCCATCCGCGGAACCGCGCGGGAAAGACCGGAGTGCTTTTCAAATACTGTGCCAGCCGCGAAGGATTGGCAACTTGGTCGAAGCCGCGCGCTTTCGCGCCGCTCCGCGCCATCTCGACGCATGACCCACCGCGATCGCGCGCGATGCGCGAGGTCGGTCGCTTAAAAATAGACCACCGCGGGTGACGCGGTGCCGATTCATTCGCCGTCGGAGCGCCGGGGCAAGGAACGTGCGGGCGGCCCCGTATAGGTCCACAGGAGGTCGCGCGGGATCGGACCCTTGTTGCGGTAATCCGACTGGCTCTCCTCCCACGCATGAGAGAGGGCACCGACCGAGCGCGCCAGCACGAACAGCCCGCGGCAGAGCGCCGGCGCGAAGCCGAGCTCGGCGAAAATCACGGCGGTTGCGCCATCGACGTTCATCGGGATCTTGCGGCCCTTGCGCCGCGCGAGCTCGGCTTCCACGGCGCGGGCGATCTCCGCGAAACGCCCCGAGACCGTGCCGGCGCGCGCCGCCTCATCGACAAGTTGCATCAGTCGCGGCGCACGCGGATCGACCGGGTGGAAGCGATGGCCGAAGCCCGGCACGTGACGCACACCCGCCTCCGTGAGGGCCGTCATCTCGGCCGCGACCGCGGCCTCGACAGCGGCGCCGTCCGCGGTCGCGCCGCGAGCGTCGAGGCGCTGCGCGATGCGCAGGAAGAACGCGACGCATTGCTCGCCGGCGCCGCCATGCACGTCGCCCAGCAGGTTGATCGCCGAGGCCATCGCATTGTTGATGCCGACCCCGCAGGTCATGGCCATGCGGGCGACCGCGATCGAGGGCGCCTGCGGACCGTGATCGACCGCGGACACCAGGGCCGCTTCCAGGAGCAGGGCGTGGCGCCGCTCCGGCAGCTCGCCGCGGGTGAGCAGCCAGATCATCTCGGCGAATCCGATCCGGCCGATCAGCTCCTCGATCGCATAACCGCGAAAGCGCAGCATCCCGGGCCGCATCTCGACGATCGCCGTCGACCACCAGTCCTGCGGGGTTTGTGGTGCTCTGCTCATGCGGCGCCCTCCCGGCGCAAGGCCGCGATTTCGGCCGTCTCATAGCCGAGCTCGGCCAGGATATCGTCAGTGTCGGCGCCGAGCGGTCGCGGCGCAAAGGCCGGCGCCGGATCGCCGCTCGCGAGCCGGAACCCGGAGCGCAGCACCGCGACCGCGCGATCGACGCCGGCGACACCATCGAAGTGATGCACCAGGCGGCGCCCCTTGACCTGCGGGTGCTCCAGCATGGCCGGCACGTCGAGCACCTCGCCGGCCGGCACGCCGTGGCGATTGAACAGCGCCGCCCAATCCTTAGCGGAGCGTCGGGCCAGCGCGGCCTCGAGCTCGGCCTTGAGCTCGAAACGGCGGCGCTTGCGCTCCTCGCGCTCGGCGAAGCGCGGATCGGTCTTGAGCGCGGGCCGCTGCACGAGATCGCACAGGGTCTCGAACTGGCCCTGCTCGTTCGCCGCGATGTTGAGGAGCCCGTCGGCGGTCGCGAAGGCGCCGGATGGGCTCGCTGTCATGTTCTCGTTGCCCATGGGGCGGGCCGCGACGCCGGCGATCAGCCAGTTTGAGACGGCCCAGCCCATGGCGGCAACGGTCGATTCGAGCATCGACACGTCGATGAACTCACCCTCGCCGGTGCGCTCGCGCCTGAGCAGCGCCGCGACCAGCGCAAAGGCGGCGGTGATGCCGCCGGTGGTGTCCGCGACCGGGTAGCCGACCCGAAGCGGCGCGCTTTTCTCGTCGCCGGTCACGCCCATGGCGCCAGAGAGACCCTGGATGATCTGGTCGTAGGCGGGATTGTCCTTGAGCGGGCCGTCCTGGCCGAAGCCCGAAATCGCGCAGTAGACGAGGTCGGGCTTGCGCTCTTTCAAAGCCTCGTAGCCGAGCCCGAGCCGCGTCATGACGCCGGGGCGGAAATTCTCCACCAGCGCATCGGCGCTCGCGACCAGCCGCAGAAAGGCCTCGCGGCCGCGCGGTTGCTTGAGGTTGAGGGTGAGCGAGCGCTTGCCGGCATTCTGCGCCAGGAACGAGGCGCCCATCTGGCGCTTGTTGAGCGCGGGGTCGGCGCCGAGCCGGCGCGCGAGATCGCCGCTCCCCGGCATTTCCACCTTGATCACGTCGGCCCCGAGCTGGGCGAGCTGATAGCAGGCGAACGGCCCGGCGAGCACATTGGTCATGTCGAGGATGCGGAAGCCCGCCAGAAGCTCAGCCAAGCGATCGTCCTCCCCTGGCATCCTGGTTTGCCGGCGCAACTGCGCGGCGCGCCTGATTGTGCATCGCTCACAAGGGCGATAATAGCTGAAACACCCGCCGTGCCGCCCCCAGCCGAACAAGGTGTGCTCCGATGGCCGTCAACACCAAGCGCGTGTTCTATGTGAAGTACCTGGCGGCCGCGGACTATGAGCGGACGCTGGCGGTGCGGCCGGATGTGCGGCTCGACCGGCTGGAGAACGACAGCCCCGAGGAGGCCGCGGCCCCGATCCTTGCGGCCGCGCATGCCTACCAGATCGGCTCGGCGCGTGACGAGCTCGCGGGCAGGTTCCACGCCACCACGGCGCTGCTCCAGCGCGCGCCCAACCTGCTGATCGTGTCGACGAACGGGGCGGGCTACGACACCGTCAACGTCAAGGACTGCACGGCGGCCGGTGTGCTGGTCGTCAACCAGGCGGGCGGCAACCGCGAGGCGGTGGCCGAACACGTGCTCGGCATGATGCTGGTGCTCGCCAAGCGCATCGTCGAGGTCGACCGCGCGATGCGGCGGGAGAAGAACCTCGACCGCAGCGCCTACATGGGCAACGACATGTACGGCAAGACGATCGGCATCATCGGCATCGGCCATGTCGGCAGTCGCATCGCCGAGCTGTGCGGCGGGCTGTTCAAGATGCGGGTGCTGGCGTGCGACCCCTATCTGACCCGGGAGGAGATCGCGGCGCGCGGCGCCGAAAAGGTCGAGCTGCCCGATCTTTTGGGGCGCGCCGACGTGGTTTCGGTCAACTGTCCGCTCAGCGACGAGACGCGCGGCATGATCGGGGCGCGCGAGTACGCCCTGATGCAGCCGCACGCCTACTTCATCAGCGCGGCGCGCGGATTCATCCATGACGAGGCGGCGCTCGCCGCGGCCTTGAAGGCGAAGAAGATCGCCGGGGCCGGGCTCGACGTCTGGACCAAGGAGCCCCCGCCGCCCGATCATCCGCTGCTGCAGTTCGACAATGTCGTCGTGAGCCCGCATACCGCCGGCGTGACGGTTGAGACCCGGTCCAACATGGCGAAGATCGCGGCGGCGCAAATCCTCGACGCGCTCGATGGCAAGCGCCCGCCGCGCATCGTCAATCCGGAGGTGTGGCCGGTCTACGCGCAGCGCTTCGAGAAGACGTTCGGGGTGCGGCCGGGCTGATTGGAGCTCACTCGTAGGGTGGGCAAAGGCGCGGAACGCGCCGTGCCCACGCGCCGGTTATTCTCCGAACGGATTTGTCGGCCGGTCTGCAGTAAAGAAAAGACGCCGCCTTCGATCTTGGCACCGCGATATCGCGACATCGTAGATATGCGTCCCCCGCGAGCCGCGTGGGCACGGCGCGCAGAGCGCGCCTTTGCCCACCCTACGACCTCCTCACCATGAGGCGTAGTGCCTTGCGTCTCTATTCCGCTGCCGCTCCGCGCTTCGCGCTCGCCGGCACGTCGTATCCCGCCATCAAATCGTCGACCAGCCTGTTGAACTCCGCCCAGTCCGTCTCACGGAACGAGTGGTTGCGGATGATGAAGGACGCACCCGCATAGAACTTCTCGTATTGAAGATGGCGACCGGCGAATTCGGAGCCGACCATGTCCCAGGCGAGCTTGAACAGCTTCATGCGGCCGACCGCGTCGGCCTGCGGCGTCTGCCAATAGGTCGCGAACTGCCGCGCCAGGGCATCGTCCTCCATGACCGAGACGTCGGCCGGCATCTGGAAAATCCCGCCGCCGCACAGGGTGCGCAGCTCGTCGATGAACGTGCTGTAGTTCTGGGTGCACCATTCGAGGCCCGCATACATGATGCGCCGGTTGAAGCAGACGTAGCCCTCCGGCCAGCGCTCGAAGGCATTGATCTGGCCGTGCACCAGGCCGCCGATCGTCGCCTCGACGGCGGCCATCTTGCCGAGCGTTTCGCGCACGGCCGGCACCTGGTCGGCCCCGGTCGCGTGCGCGACCCTGCTGCACAGGCCGAGCAGGAGGCGCATCTTCGACCAGTAGCGCACGTTGGACTGGTGGTTGCCGAAGCAATGGCTGGCGCTCTTGACGTAGATGTCGCGCGACAGCAGCGCGTCGTCGTGGACGAATACGCGCTCCCACGGCACATGAACCTTGTCGCACAGCACCATGCTGTCGCTCTCGTCGTAGCGGAATGCGAGCGGGGAATCGAACTCGGCGCGGGCGTCGAGCGCCATCGGCTTGCGCGACCACAGCGCGAGCCCGGGCGCATTGCACGGAATCGCGCAGGTGATGGCCTCCTTCTTCTGATCGGGCGCGAGCGGGATCACGTTGCCGATCCAGATCTCGTTGGCGTAGAGCGCGCCGGTCGCCAGCATCTTCATTCCCGAGATGGTGACGCCGGCATCGTCCTCGGCGACGACCCGCAGGGTCGGCACCGGAATGTTCTGGCGGTTGTAGAATTCAGGGTTGCGCGCGGCCTGCGGCGGCACCACCGCGTAGACGGTGTAGACGTCGTTGTCGCGCGCGTATTTGTAGTACGCGAGCAGGTTCTCGGGGTGCCCGCACGGCTCGACCAGCGCGTCGGGCTTCATCGCCATGCCGGTCACGAAGGACGCGACGTGGTCGGGCGAGCGGCCGAACATGCCGTAGGTGAGCTCGGCGATGCGGCGGTGCCCTTCCATCCGCCGCTGCAGGTCGTCGCGCGTCCGGGCGCGCAGAAAATAGATCGAGTGGCGCCCGCCGTCCTCCTCGTAACTCATCACCTCGCGGTTCGCCGGATCGGCCTTCATGTCGTAGAGCGCCGCCACGGTGCCGGCCGCCGCCCGGAAGGCCGGGTGGCGCGTCACATCCTCGATCCGCTCGCCGCCCACATAGACGACCCTGCCGTCGCGCAGCGACTCGAGATGGTCTTTTCCGCTTCGAAGCATGACTCACACCTGCCACGCGGGATCGTTCCGGCCCGCTTCATCCGCCCATGATAGCCCGATTGGCCGTGGCGCACACCTTGCGAAGGCGATAGCTTGCGGCCTCCCGCGCAATCTGCGTGAGCCCCAATGACCGACTCCCTCGCCTTTCGCAGGAAATTTGGCGTGGTCGCGCCCTCGACCAACACGACGGTGCAGCCGGAGTTCGACGCCATGCGGCCGCGCGGCGTCACCAACCATTTCGGCCGCATCCACATCCCCAACGATCCGGTGCGCAATGACGATGAATTCAACCGGATGATGGACAACATCCGGGGCGCCATGATGCAGGCGATCGACCGGGTGATGACCTGCGAGCCCGACTACCTGGTCATGGGCATGTCGTCGGAGACCTTCTGGGACGGGCTCGATGGCAGCATCCGGCTGCGCGAGCGGGTGGAGAAGCACGCGGGCGTCAAGGTGGCCATGGGCTCCGACTCGTGCCAGGCGGCGCTCAAATGCTACGGCGCTCGCCGGCTCGGGGTGATCACGCCCTACATGCCGGTCGGCGACGCCCAGGTCCGCCGTTTCCTCACCGACTGCGGCTTCGAGGTGGTGCGGCTCAAGGGGCTGTGCTGCCCGGGCCCGGTGGCGATCGCGCACGTTTCCGAGCGGGAGCTGCGCGATGCCGTCATCGCGGTGAACGGCCCCGATGTCGACGCCATCCTCCAGGTCGGGACCAACCTGGCGATGGCGCGGCTCGCCGGCATCGCGGAGTTCTGGCTCGACAAGCCGGTGCTTGCGATCAACACCGCGACCTACTGGTGGGCGCTGCGCCAGAACGGGATCGAGGACCGGATCGCGGGGTTCGGCTCGCTGCTGCTGGAGCATTGAGCCGGCCCGGCGGCACTCGCCCAACCCTTGCTCCCCGTCGGCGGCTGGGCGAACATGACGGTCAAGCCCGCCTGACGGGCGCAATGAGGGGAATCGCATGACCACACAACGTGCCGCAACGGCGCTTGCGGCGGCGCTGCTCGCCGCATCGCTGGCCCTTCCCGCCGCCGCCAAGGAGAAGGTCAAGGTCGCCTTCATCGGCCCGCTCACCGGCGGCGTCGCCGCCAACGGCATCGGCGGCCGCAACTCGGCCGATCTCGCGGTGCGGCTCCGCAATGCCGATCCGAAGGCGAAATACGAATACGAGCTCACCGTGCTCGACGACGAGTGCAAGCCGAATACGGCCGTGCAGGCCGCCACCAAGGCGGGCGCCGACAACGCGATCATCGCAGCTGTCGCGCACTACTGCTCGGCGACCGCGATCGCCACCGTCGACACCTTCAACCGCCTGGGTCTGCCGATGGTGGTGTGGGGCGCAGTGCTGCCCGACATCACCTACCGCAACAAGTATCCGGAGGTGCATCGGGTCAACGGCACCATGATCAACCAGAACGACGTCGCGGCGAAGTTCATGACCGGGCTCGGCTTCAAGACCTGGGTCGTGATCCACGACACCACCGATTACGGCAAGGCGCACAACGAGTACTTCTCGAAGGACCTCGCGGCGGACGGCGGAAAGATCCTCGGCACCTTCGGCGTCACGGCCGACCAGCAGGATTTCACCGCCGAGCTCACCCAGGCGAAGGCGCTCAATCCGGAAGTGATCTACTTCGGCGGACTGACGCCGATCGGAATCCGCATCCGCCAGCAGATGGACAAGCTCGGCCTCAAGGCCGTGTTCGAAGGCACCTCGGGCATCAAGTCCGACGCCTACATCCAGGGGCTGGGCCCGCTCGCCGAAGGGTCGCTGAGCTTCATCGAGGGCGCGCCGATCGACAAGCTGCCGGGCGGAAAATCGTTCCAGCAGCAGTACGACAAGGCCGGCTACAAGGAGCCGCCGGAAGCCTATGGGGCCTTCGCGTTCGTCGCCACGCAGCTCATCCTCGACAAGATCGAGGCGGTGGGCCCGGACCGCGCCAAGGTGACGGCGGCGCTGGGCAACGTGAAGGACTACGACTCCATCATCGGCCCCGTGACGTTCGACGACCACGGGCAGAACACGGTCCCGCTGATCACGAAGTACGTCGCCCAGGACGGCAAATGGGTCGTCTGGGAGGACAGCGAATACGGCTCGGGCAAACGCAAGCTGAAGTGATGAACGCGGACGCTCCCCTTCTCCCTCTCCCCGCTTGCGGGGAGAGGGTCGGGGTGAGGGGGCGTCTCCACGTGCTCGGACTCGCGGCGACGCCCCCTCACCCGCCGCGCTTCGCTCACGCTCGCGCGACGACCTCTCCCCGCCCGCGGGGAGAGGTGCGCAGTGCACGCGCCGGCGTTCAGCAATAACACCAGGCCTCCTAATGTCCCTCGCCCTCCTCGGCCAATATCTCGTCAACGGGCTGATGCTCGGGCTGATGTATGGCCTGGTCGCCGTCGGGTTCACGCTGTTCTTCGGCGTGCTCGACGTCATCAAGTTCTCGCATGGCGACGTGCTCACGGTCGGTGCATTCACCGGCTTCGCAACCTATCTGGCGATCAAGGCGAGCGTGAGCGTGCCCTGGCTGCAGCTCGCCATCGTCTCGATCGCCGCCATGCTGGCGATGGCGATCCTGGGCGCGCTGATCGCGCGCTTCCTGGTGCTGCCGTTGCGCGCGGCGCCGGCGCTCAACACGCTGTTGATCACGTTGATGCTCGGCACGGTGCTGCGCGAAAGCGTGCGGCTGTTCTTCCCGGACGGCTCGAATCCCAAGCCGTTCCCGGCCCTGTTGCCGACCAAGGCCTACACGTTCGGCCTTTTCACGCTGCGCCTCGACAGCGTGATCCTGTTTCTCGCCGGCATCGCCATGATCGCGGCCGTCAATGCCGTCATCACCCGCACGAAGCTCGGGCTCGCCATCCGGGCGGTCGCCCAGGACGCCGAGACCGCCCGCACCATGGGGATCGACTTCACACTGGTGATCCTGGTGACCTTTGCGATCGGTTCGGGGCTTGCCGCATTCGCCGGCGTCATGAACGGCCTCTACTACAACGAAATCAATTTCGGCATGGGCCTTCTCCTCGGCGTGTTCGGGTTTTCCGCCGCCGTGGTGGGCGGGCTCGGCAACATCTATGGCGCGATCCTCGGCGGCTTCTTGTTTGCCGGATTGCAGACGATCGGTGCCGCCGCCCTGCCCTTCGCCAGCGCCTACAAGGACGTGTTCGCGCTCGCCGTCATCATCGCGATCATGGCCTGGCGACCGACCGGCTTGATCGCCGAAAAGACCAGCGAGCGGGTGTGAGCATGGTCGCGCATCCACCCTCGCGGCTGCCGGCGATCGCCTGCGTCGCGCTGGCGACGCTCTATGCGATCGCGTTCCTGGCCGCCGACAGCCAGCTCGAGGTCGGCGGCCTGTTGGCGCTCGCGGCCGCCGCCGTCGCGCTGGGCGGGCGCGTAGGACTGATCGCCAAGGTGCGCGACAGCATCGCGGCGCATCAGGCAACGTTCGACGCCATGGCCGTGCTCGGCGTGCTCGCCGCAGCGCTCGTCCTGCACCAGCAGCACTTCGCCATCCTGATGATGACGACCGCGCTGCTGCTGATGGTCGCGGCGCTCGGGCTCACGGTGCAGTTCGGCTTCGCCGGCGTTGTCAACTTCGCCGGCGCCGCGTTCCTCGGCATCGGCTGCTACACGGCGGCCGTCATCACCCACTCTACGCCGCTGCCCTCGATCCTCACCGTGCCGATCGGCGGCCTCGCGGCGGCGCTGGTCGGCTCGATCCTGATCCTGCCGGTGCTGCGCACGCGCGGGCATTATGCGGCGCTGGTGACCATCGCGTTCGGCATCCTGTTCAAGACCTTCCTCGAGGTGAACGACATGCTCGGCGGACCGCAGGGCATGCAGGTCAAGCCGATCGTGCTGCTCGGCTGGAACTTCAACAGTCCGATCCGGCTCGGCACCTTCACGGTTTCGTTCTATTTCTCCTATCTTCTGCTCGCACTGGCGCTGCTCGTCGTCTCCTTCGCGCTGGTGCGGCGGCTCGAACGGTCGTGGATCGGGCTCAGCCTCGACGCCGTCCGCCTCGACGAGGTCGCCTCGGCCTGCTTCGGCCTCGACATCGCGCGCTGGAAGGTGCTGGCCTTCACGTTCGGCAATTGTCTCGCCGGCTGCGCCGGGGCGGTCTACGGCCACGTGCTCGGCTTCATCGCACCCAACAATTTCACATTCGCGGATTCGCTCGTCCTCGTCTCGATCGTGCTGCTCGGCGGCGTCGGCAATGTATGGGGCGTGACGATCGCAGCGGCGTTCGTCGTCATCCTGCCCGAGAAGCTGCAGATCATTCAGGAATACCGCTTCGCCCTCTATGCGGTTCTGGTGATCCTGATCCTGCTGTTTCGCCCCGCCGGGCTGCTGCCGCGGCCGTTGCGCACCTATCTGCCGGGCTGGACGCCGAAATCGCCGTGAGCGCGCTCCTCGCCTGCACGGGGCTGACCTGCCGCTTCGGCGGGCTGGTCGCGCTCGACCGCATCGATCTCGCTGTGCGCGAGGGCGAGATCGTCGGGCTGATCGGCCCGAACGGCTCGGGCAAGACCACGCTGTTCAACGTGATCACCGGCATCTACCGCGCCGACGACGGGGCCGTCGCGTTCGCGGATGCGGACATCACGGGCGCGCGGCCGCAAGACGTCTACCGCGCCGGCGTCGCGCGCACCTTTCAGCGTTCGCGCATGTGCCTGCCGCTCACGGTGTTCGACAACATCATGGTGGGCGACCACAAGCGGCTCGACCACGGCCTCGTGTTCAACCTGCTGCGGCGAGCCGCCTTCGCGGCCGAGCTGCGGCGCAAATGGGACGAGGCGGCCGAGCTGGTTGCGGTGTTCAGCCGCCCGCTTGCGGAGCGGCTGGGCGAGCCGGCGGCGCGCCTCCCCATGATCGACCGCCGCCGGGTCGAGATCTGCCGCGCCCTGATCAGCCGGCCACGGCTCCTCCTGCTCGACGAGCCCTCGGCCGGCATGACCCACGAGGAGACGCGCGAGCTGATGGACGACATCCTGATCGTCCGCGACCGCATGCCGGGGCTCACGATCGTCATCATCGAGCACGAGATGGGGGTGATCGAGCGCATCACCAGCCGCTGCGTCGTGCTCAACTACGGACGCAAGATCTGCGAGGGCGTGTTCGCCGACGTGGCGCGCGACCCGCAGGTGCAGGAAGCCTACCTCGGAGCCGCATGATGAGCTGCCGGCTCGCCATCGAAGGTCTCTATGCCGGCTACGACCGGGCCGACGTGCTCGAAGGCGTGACGCTCTCGGTCGAGCCCGGGCGCACCACCTGCCTCCTCGGCGCCAACGGCTCGGGCAAGACCACGCTGATCCGCGCGATCCTCGGCCTGACGCCGCCGCGCGCCGGACGCGTCCTGTTCGACGGGCGCGATATCACGCGGCTTGCGACCCACAAGGTGATCGCGGCCGGAATCGCCTGCATTCCGGAAGGCCGCAAGGTGTTTCCCAAATTCACGGTCGAAGAGAACTTGCGCACCGGCGCCTATCAGGAATCCTCCGAGGCGGTCACGCGCGACCGTATCGCGGAGATCTACGCGATCTTTCCGCGCCTCAAGGAAAGGCGTACGCAGCTTGCCGGCACCATGTCGGGCGGCGAGCAGGCGATGGTGTCGATCGGCCGCGGGCTGATGCGGGCCCCAAAGCTGCTGCTGATCGACGAGCCCTCGCTCGGACTCTCGCCGCGGCTCGTGAAGGAGAACTTCGCGATCATCCGCAACATCAACGAGCGCGGCATCACGGTCTTTCTGGTGGAGCAGAACGTGCACCAGACGCTCGCGATCGCCCACGACGGCTACGTGCTGTCGAAGGGCCGCGTGGTCGCCGCCGGCCCGGCGCGCGAGCTCGCCGGCCGACCCGAGGTGCGCGAGGCGTATTTCGGGTGAGCGAACTCCTCTGCCCGTCATGCCCCGCTTGCGCGGCGCTTTCGCGGGGCATCCAGTACTTCCGAGACTCGCGGGTTTACTGGATCGCCCGCTTTCGCGGGCAATGACATCAGTGACTGCGCTACGCCCGGCTGACCGTCCCGCGCTCGATGCGGAAGGCGCGCGCCAGGAGATCGATGATGTGCAGCTCGTTGGAATCGGCGATCAGCACCGAGACCCGCTCGCGCTTGAGGTTGGCGAGCACCTCGCCGAGACGGCGCGCCAACGCCGGCGCCAGGCCCTCGAACGGCTCGTCGAGCAGCAGGATGCGGGTGCCGGCCATCAGCGCGCGCGCCAGCGCCACCATCTTCTGCTGACCGCCCGACAGCTCGAGCGCGCGGCGGGCGCGGAAGCGCTCCACCTCCGGCATGATGGAGAAAATCCAGCGCAGCCGCTCCTCGCTGCCGGGGTTCGGCACCGACCAGGTCGGGAGGCGAATGTTCTCCTCGACCGTGAACTGCGGCACCAGCCGGCGGTCCTCCGGCATGTAGCCGATGCCCTGCGCGACGCGCCGATGGGCGGGCAGCGTCAACAGGTCGACGTCGCCGAGCATGGCCTTGCCGCGGGCGGGCAGCGCGCCCATCAGGGCGCGCAGCAGCGTCGTCTTGCCGGCGCCGTTGCGGCCGATCAGGCCGCACATCTCGCCCTCCTCGAGCTCGAGCGCGGCCTCGCGCACGATCGGCACCGGGCCGATCGCAACATTGAGGCCCTCGACCTTAAGCATTGGCCGCCTCCGCAGGCGCGACGCGAACCCCGCTGATGAAGGCCTGCACGCGGGCATCGGCCAATGCCACCGCAGGCGCACCATCGGCGATCACGGTGCCGTCGTAGAAGGCGAGCACGCGCTCGGCGAAGCGCGAGACGATCTCCATGTCGTGCTCCACGAACAGCACCGTCACGCCGCGGCTCTTGAGCGCCGACATCACCACGTCCATGACGTCGAACTTCTCCTCGATCGAAATGCCGCTCGTCGGCTCGTCCAGCAGCAGCAGCCGCGGGGTGCCGACCGTCGCCATCGCGATGTCGAGCAGCTTGCGCACGCCCTGCGGCAAGGTGGCGGAGCGCGCGTCGCGGTACGGCGCGATGCGAAACAGCTCGATCGCGGCCTCGGCCTCCGCGAGCGTCTCGCGCGAGCGCAGCGGCGTCAGCGCCCGGCCCAGCATGCCGCCCGTGCCGCGCGCGATCGCGGCCGCCGCGCACATGTTCTCGAACACCGTCAGCGAGGGAAAGATCTGGGCGACCTGGAACGAGCGGGAGATGCCGAGCCGGGTGATCTCGCGCGACGGCTTGCCGGTGATGTCGCGGTCCTCGAACCGGATGCTGCCCTTCGTCGGCCGCAGATGGCCGGTGATCATGTTGATGAACGTGGTCTTGCCGGCGCCGTTCGCGCCGATCACCCCGACCACCTGCTGCGGCGGGATGTCGAGCGTGATGTCGCGTGCGGCGATGATCGAGCCGAACGTCTTCTCCAGCTCGCGCACCGACAGGATGGCGCTCATGCGGCACCCGTCTTCTTTTTGAGGCGCGGCAGCCGTCCGACCAGCGAGCCGAGGCCCCCGGGCAGGAGCAGGATGGTCAGCAAGAGCGCGGTGCCGAGTGCGATCTGCCACTCCCCGGGGAAAAGATCGACTGCGATCGATCGCACGAGCTCGAACACCAGCGAGCCGACGAAGGCGGCCGCGACCGAGCCGGCGCCCGCAAGGATCGTCACGAACACGAATCCCCCCGAGGTCGTCCAGTACGCCATGCTCGGGTCGACATGCTCGACCGCGAGCGCCGCGAGCGCGCCGCCGAGGCCGGCGAGCACCCCGGCGATCACCAGCTTGAGATGAATCAGCCGATTGACCGAAATGCCGAGAAACTCGACCCGGATCTCGTTGTCGCGCACCGGCGCCGCGAGCACGCCGGCAACCGAATCGAAATAGGTCGCGACCAGCAGTGCGGCGAGCGCGCACACCGCGAGGACGAGCCAGTAGAAGGCAAGATCGTGCCAGGCGCCCGGCGGCGCAAAGCCGAGGAACGTGCCGCTCTCGACGTGAAAGCCGTCGGTCGAGCCGAGCGACTCGGTCTTCACCAGCACGCCATAGAGGATCATCGACATCGCGAGGCTGAGCATCGCGAAGAAGATGTCGCGATAGCGCGCGAGCAGGAACCCGGTGAGAAATGCCACGAGGCCGGCGGCGGCGGCGCCGACCGCCACCGTGAGAAACACGTCGTGCACGCCGGCATAGCGGCCGATGAGCGCGACCGTGTAGGCGCCGGTGGCGTAGAACAGCGCCTGTCCGAACGGCACCAGGCCGGCGCGCCACAGGATCACCAGGCCGAGCACAACGAGCCCGTTGGCGAATGCGACGGTCGCGAGCGAGACGAGCCAGGCGGGCGCAAACGGTGCCGCGACCGCCAGCACCGCGAAGGCCAGCGCACCAGCGAGCGTCCGCGGCGCGATCATGTCAGATCTTCCGTGGCTGGGCCTGGGTGAACAGGCCATAGGGGCGGAAGACCAGCACCAGCGCCATGACGGCGTAGATCACGAACAGCTCGATCTGCGGCACGAGATGCACGGCGGCGGCGCGGCACAGGCCGACGATCAGCGACCCGATCAGCGCCCCCTCGATCGATCCGAGGCCGCCCGTCACCACCACCGCAAAGGCGAGAACGATCACCTCTACCCCGATGCCGAGCGTGACCGAGATCTTGGGCGCCATGACGGCGCCGCCGAGCGCGCCCAGCATGGCGCCGATCACGAAGGTGACGGTGTAGACGACCTTGACGTTGATGCCGAAGGCCGCCGCGGTCTCGCGATCGAAGATGACCACCGTCAACAGCCGCCCGTAGCGGGTATGCTTGAGCGCCCAATAGCCGAGCCCCGCGACCAGGGCGGCGATCGCCACCAGCCCGATGTCGTAGTTCGACAGCACGAGGTCGCCGATCTCGATGTTGCCGGCCGCCACCATCGGCTGATAGGCGCCGTACGACTCGCGGCCCCAGATCAGCGCGATGACGTCTTCGAGCATGAGGAACACCGCATAGGTGACGAGCACGACGACGACCTCGTCCTTGCCGTAGGCGAAGCGCAGAATGCCGCGCTCGAGCACCAGGCCGAGCACTAGCCCGATCGCCGTCGCGAGCGCGATCATGAGCAGGAAGCCGGCCGCGTCCGGCCAGTCGGCGTTGGCGTAGATGCCGACCGCAGTCGCGGCCCCATAGGCGCCGAACGCGTAGAACGAGCCGTGCGTGACGTTGAGGATC
>DASTZX010000097.1:0-8313 GCA_035764045.1 Xanthobacteraceae bacterium
CGCGATGTTTCAGGCGGTGATGCAGGAGGTGGCGGCCGTCGGCCGCGCCAAGGGCGTGCCGCTCCCGCCCGACTTCGTCGACGCGCAGATGAAGTTCGCCGCCACCACCTCGCCCGGATTCAAGGCCTCGCTGCTGCACGACCTGGAGCGCGGCAGTCGCCTCGAGCTCGACTGGCTCGCCGGCCGCGTGGCCGCGCTCGGCCGCGAGCTCAACGTGCCGACCCCGATGAACACCGCGGTCTACGCGGTGCTCAAGCTGCACCGCATGGGGCGCGGCTGATCCTGCTGCGTGCGCCACCATTGCCGTCATCGTCCGCGAAAGCGGACGATCCAGGACTGTGCAGCGGATCGATACGACACTCTCCGACTTTCAATACATCTGTCGTGAGTACTGGATTGCCCGCTTGCCGCGGGCAATGACGCTGTACCTTCGAACACGTCGCCTCGAAGCGACGCGCGTCTCTCACAGTTGCTACTGCCCGGCCGGAATGCCCGCCACATTGAGCCTGATCTTGTAGATGCTGGTGCGGGCCGCAATGTACAGCGTCTTGTGGTCGCGATCGCCGAACTCGACATTGGCCGCGAGCTCGGGCGTCCTGATGGTGCCGATGTGCTTTCCGTCCGGCGTGATGATCCACACCCCGCCGGGCCCCGTCTCCCACAAGTTGCCGTGCACGTCGACGCGCAGGCCGTCGGTGATGCCACGCGCCGGATCGTCCTTCATGTCGATCAGCATGCGGCTATTGCCGAGCGTATCGTCGCTCTTGACCTCGTACGCCTTCACATACCGGTCACGGCTCCCGTTTACATACAGGATCTTCTCGTCGGGCGAGAAGGCGAGCCCGTTGGTGTTGGGAATATCGTCGATCAGCAGCGACACCTTGCCGTCCTTCCACATGTAGACCGCGTTGAAGCCGAGCTCCTTCGCGGGATCCTTCTCGCGCAGCCGCAGACCTCCGAACGTATCGGTGAAGTAGATCGCGCCGTCCTTCTTCACCACCACGTCGTTGGTGCCGCCGAAGCGCTTGCCTTCCCACCGATCGGCAAGCACCGTGCGCGTGCCGTTCTTCTCCACCCGCACGAGCGAGCGGCCCGCCCAGGTGGCGACGATCAGCCGCCCCTCGCGATCGAGCGCGAGGCCGTTCGCGCCGATCATCGGATACTCCTCGTATTTCGGATCCTTCGGATCCTTGCCGTTGTTCTGCACGAAACCCCATCGCCAGGGATGCATCTCGGTGTCGCTCGCGGCGCGCTCGAGATGGACGGCGAGCGTCTTTCCGTCGGGCGACATCCGGTAGACCACGTTGGCCGGGATGTCGCTGAACAACAGGTAGCCCCCGTCCCCCTCGGACACCCAGATGGTGCCCTCGGTGAAACCGAAGTCGCCGCGCACCAGCTCGAGCTTGGCGTCGGGCGAAACCAGCGCATCGAGGGCCGGATCGAGGCGCACGACGGAGGCCTCGGAGAATGTTTGCGCGGAAGCGGAGCCGGCGACGACCGTCGCAAACAGCACGAGAGCGAGCTTCTTCATCAGAGTCCCCCCATGGCAATCGGTCATGGCCGGGGATAGCCGTTCGAAGAACGGCGTCGCTTCGCTCGCCTATGCCCGGCCATCCACGGCTTCCTTTCTGCGGCAAGGCGCGGATGCCCGGCAAAAGGCCGGGCATGACGACTGAGAGTGCTACTTCGCGGCTTGCGCCTTCAGGGCCGCGAGATCCGCTTCGCTGCGGAAGCTCATCAGCGCGACCTTGCTGGCCCGATAATACGGCACGACCACCTGCCGTGCCCCGGTGTGCTCGGTCACCGAGATGTAGCGCGCCTCGCTCCCGCGCGTCGGCAGGTCGAAGCGCGTCCAGGTCTTGCTCGACGGGTCGTAGCGCAGGATCGAGTCCGCCACCCACACGTTGAGCCAGGCGTTGTGATCGCTGTCGACCGCGATGTGATAGGGCTGCATCGTGCCCGGCAGCGGCACGAACGAGACCTCCTTGGTCTTGGTGTCGATGCGAGCGAGGCTGTGGCCCCAGGAATTGCCGACCCACAGCACATCCGCGTTCTTGTCGGTGCCCATGCGGCGCGGTCCCTGCGACCACGGAACGGGTGCGTTGAAGTCGGGCGCGCGGAAGCCGTCGTAGAACTTCTTCTCGTCGGCGCTCGCCCGCGCGCGCTCGTCCTCGACGACCGGCAGCTTGATCTCGGTCACCTTCCCGCTCGCCGGATCGGCGTGCCCGACGATGTCGATCTGCATCTCGGCCCACCAGCCGTTGCCGTCACGGTCGGCCGCGGCCCCGTAGGTCAGCCCGCTGCCGTTCGGCGTCTCAGGCGTGATCGACTTGAACTCGGTGAAAGTCTCCGTCTTGGGATCGAAGCGCAGCGCACCGACCGGCGAGGACGCCCAGATGAATCCCTTGCCGTCGACGTCGACCGTGACCGCTCCTCCGGTCGGCGACATGCCCTGCGGCGGCGTGTAGACCGCGATCTTCTCGGTCTTGGGATCGAGCTTGCCGAGGCCGCCCTTGCCGGTGTTGATGTTGAACCACAGGTTCCCGTCCTTGTCGCGGAACATGCCGTGCGTGTTGGCGGCAAGCCCGTTCGCGTTCGGCACCTTCAGGAACTTGACTGCGCCGGTCTTGGTGTCGATGCGGCCGACCGTGACCACCTTGTTCGGCACGTTCGAGGTGAACCACAGATTGCCGTCGAGGTCCGACCAGGCGTCGTGCACCAGCGAGCCGATCTTGGACGGCGTGCCGAGCGACCAGTCATGGCCGTCATTGCTGCGCACCGGAGAATTGTCCGGCTCGGGCGGGACATTGTATTCGCGGAAGACGACGCGCGCCGCCTCGCCGCTCGGGCGCGGCGGCAGCGTGATCTTCATCGAGCTTTCGCCCGGCCCGCGCGCCCGCGCCAGATAGGCGGCGAGATCCTTCTTGTTGTATTCGAGCAGCGCGTTCGGCTTCGCCTTCTCGCCCTGATAGATGCCGGAGACGTTGACCATCTTCATCAGGTCGATCACCGCAGTCCAGCCCGCCTCGTCGAAGCGGTGCTGCAGCGTATAGCTCGGCGAGTGGCAGCCGGTGCAGTCGTTGCGCACGAGCTGCTTCATCTTCTTGTCGTGGTCGGTCTCCTCCGGCAGCGCCGCCATCAGCACGTCGCCCGGCAGCTGGCGCACGTAGTCCTTGAGCGGGCTCAGGGTGAAGTTCTGCGCGGCGTTGTCCTTGAGATCGACCTGCGCGTTGGCGGTCGCAAAGCTCAGCGCCTGCGCCCACACCCGGTAGTGCCCGGCCGGCAGCGGCGGGAAGTAATAGCCGCCTGCCTCGTCGGTGAAGACGGACGTGGTGATGGTCGAGCCGTCGGCCCTGGCCGAGACCGTGACGCCGCCCATCTTGTCGCCCGCCGCTCCCGCGACGGTCCCGGAAAGGATCGCATCGGCCGCCTGCGCGGGCACGAGCGACGTGGTCGAAACAAGCGCGGCCACAAGGCCCGCGAGCGTCACACCTGCGCGTTTCATGGCATGTCCTCCGTTGTCCGTGGCGGCTCTAATCCGCGTCGCGCCCTTCGCGGCGCACCGGCGCTGCGGCCGCTCCCGCGGCCGGCGGCGACACCGTCTTGAGGTACGCCGCGATCGCGGCGATCTGGGTCTGGTCGAACTGGTATTTGAATCCGGGCATGCGCGGCGTGCCGTTGGCGATCACCTCGCGCATCGTATTTTCCTGCCCACCAAGCGTGTCCTTGGAAAGCACCGGGCCGAATTGCGGCGAGTTGAGTTGGGGCTTGAGATGGCAGACACCGCAGGACTGCACGAACAGGGCCTGGCCGATCTTCTGGGTGTCGTTGAGCTGGTCGCCCGCGGGCTGGGCGGCTGCGCCGCCCGCGGCGAGGACCGCGACGGCGACCGAGGCGACGCACACCTGACGCATTGTACTCCTCCCATAAACCGTCTTTTTTTCGAGGTTACGCCACGGCAGGCCGGGGCGAAAGCGGCTTGTCGGCATTGCAGCCCTGCGCGGCATCGCGGCTGGAATGCGAAACGGGCGCCTTGCTAGGATGCGCGCCCTTCCCTGTCCCTTTCATCCACGAGCCGCAGTCGAGTCCCGCATGAGCCAGCACCGCAGCGAAACCCGCGACAGCATGACCATCGAGTGGGATGTGCCGATCCCAATGGACGACGGCGTGGTCATGCGGGCCGACGTTTTTCGACCGCTCGCCGAAGGCAGGCATCCGGTGATTTTAAGCTACGGCCCCTACGCCAAGGGCTTGAGCATGCAGGAGGCCTACAAGCACGCCTGGCTGCGCATCGTGAAGGCCAATCCGGGAATCGAGCAGGGCTCGTCGAACAAATACCAGAACTGGGAGCTGCTCGACCCCGAGCGCTGGGTGCCGGACGGCTATGCGCTGGTGCGCGTCGATTCGCGCGGCGCCGGCCGCTCGCCCGGCCATCTCGATCCGTGGTCGGCGCGCGAGGCGAAGGATCTGGCGGCTTGCGTCGAGTGGGCCGGCAGCCAGCCGTGGTCGAACGGCAAGGTCGGCCTCAACGGCATCTCCTATTACTCGATGAACCAGTGGCAGGCGGCGCCGCTCAAGCCGAAGCACCTCGCGGCCTTGTGCGTCTGGGAAGGATCGTCGGACTACTATCGCGAGCTCGCCCGCCATGGCGGCATCCTGTCCGACTTTCTGTCCTCCTGGTATCCGCGCCAGGTGACGGCCGTGCAGCACGGCGTCGGCGAGCGCGGCGACAAGAGCGTCGTCACTGGCGAGCTGGTCGCCGGACCCGATACGCTGCCGGACGCCGAGCTCGCGAAGAACCGCACCGATTGCGCCGCCGAGGCGCTCAAGCATCCGTTGATCGACGACTACTATCGCGCGCGGCTGCCGAACTTCGAGGACATCGAGGCGCCGCTACTCTCGGCTGCCAACTGGGGCGGGATGGGGCTGCATCCGCGCGGCAATTTCGAAGGCTTCCTGCGCGCCGGCTCGCAGCAGAAATGGCTCGAGGTGCACGGCGACACGCACTTCACCTTGTTCTACTCCGAGTACGGCCAGGCGCTGCAGAAGCGCTTCTACGACCGCTTCCTCAAAGGGCTGGACAACGGCTGGGACAAGCAGCCGAAGGTGATGGTGCATGTCCGTCATCCGGGAGAGAAGTTCGTCGCCCGCGCCGAGAGCGAATGGCCGCTCGCGCGCACCGAGTGGACCAAGTTCTTCCTCGATCCGGGCAGCCGCGAGCTCAGCCGCACCCCGCCGCGCGGCGCCTCCACCTTGGCCTATCGCACCACCGGCGACGGCCTCACCTTCTCGACGCCGCCGCTCAAGGAGCCAATGGAGATCACCGGGCCGGTCGCCGCCAAGCTCTTCGTCTCCTCCGACACGACCGACGCCGACCTCTTCCTCGTGTTGCGGGTGTTCGATCCGGCCGGCAAGGAGGTGACGTTTGTCGGCTCCAACGATCCCCGCGTGCCGGTCGGCCTCGGCTGGCTGCGCGCCTCGCACCGCAAGCTCGATGCGAAGCTGAGCAAGCCCTATCGGCCCTGGCATACGCACGACGTGCAGTGGCCGCTCACCCCCGGGACGCCGGTCGAGCTCGACGTCGAGATCTGGCCGACCTCGATCGTCGTGCCGGCGGGCTACAAGCTCGCGCTGTCGGTGCGCGGCAAGGACTACGAATACGACGGCAGCGATGCGGCCCCGCCGCACGCGCCCTATGCGATGAAAGGCGTTGGCCCGTTCACCCACACCAATCCGCAGGATCGGCCGCCGAAGACTTTTGGCGGCACCAACACGCTGCACGTCGCGCCCGACAAGGCGCCCTACCTGTTGCTGCCGGTGATACCGGGGAAATAATTGTCCTTGGTCATTCCGGGCTCGCCGAAGGCGAGACCCGGAATCCAGACGAAACGCACTGAAGATATGGATTCCGGGTTCGCGAGCTCCGCTCGCGCCCCGGAATGACGGCATATTATGTTTTCCTCGGACTCATCCACCGCGCCACCGCCAGCACCGTCATCGCAAACACGGCCGGCCCGAGCGCGAACCAGCTTCCGCCGGCGGCGAACGCGGCGGCCGCAGCCCAGGCGATCGCCGCAAATGCCTCCGCGAAGGTTGCGAGCCGCGAGGAGGTCTGGCGGCGGCGAAAATGGCTGCGCTTCGCCTGCGCGCGGAACCAGAGCTGGATCGCTGTGGCGGACGCGCAGGCGATCGCGACCCCGCCCGCAGCGACCACCGCCGGCCAGGGCGCAATCGTAGCGAGCGCCAGGAGCAACGGCGAGAACACCAGCGCGATCGCGCCCATCACCGCCTCGATCTTCGCCCGCAGGATCGCCCGCGGAGGAACCGGCGCGGACGCCACGAGGTCGGGCGCGTCCTCGCCCGACACCGCAAGCCAGGCGAGCCCGCCTGCGAGCTGGCCCGCCCCCATCACCAGCACCGGGACGACAAGAACGTACGCGCTGGCGCCCGAGCCGAAGCTCTTCCACAACAGCAGCGCAGGCGGCAGCAGGTAGAGAAGCTGCATCAACGTCTGCGACACCAGCCACGGGTCACGCCGCAGCAAGGTCCATTCCTTGTGCCGCAGCGCGGTTCGCGCCGACAGCGGGCGAAACGCCGTGGCGCGCTGCGGACGCCGATGGCCGAGGGCGACTCCTTGGGCCGCGACCGCATGCTCGCCGAAGCGGCCGGAGAAGACGGCGATCGCCGCGATGAGCAGCCCCGCACCCGCGGCGACCATCGCGAGGAGCGGCCCCGGATCACCCAGCATGGCGCGCGCAGGCCACCACAGGGCGCTCTCCAGCCCGGGCGCGAGCGCGATCAGGCGCTCCGAATGCAGCACGGCGGTGCGCGACAGCGTCCCGTAGGAGACGATCGCGGCGACCTGCAGGCCGATCACGAAGGCGGCGCCGATCACGGCGGCGACGATCTGCGCGATCAGGCGCGTTCGCGTCGGGCCGATGCTGCGGAAGAGCGCGACCGTGAGCGCGACCGCGAAGGCCGCAGCGGTCGCGCCGAGCACGGCGGCGATCGGATAGGCGGCAAGCCAGTGGGCCCCGCCGTGCAGCGCCAGCATGTTGACGAACGGCGCCGAGATCCCGACCGACATCGCGACGACGGAGAGCGCGATTGCGGCGATGCGTACCGCGAACAATTTCCGGACCGCCGCCGGCGAGGACAGGATGAGATCGAGATCGGAGCGCGCATAGAAGGCGCGCGTGACCGATTCCATCGCCTGCGACGCCATCAGCGACCAGGCGAGCAGGCTGCTGCCGGTGAGCGCCACGAGCGTCGCCTTGTCGAGCCCGGCGTTCGCGAACGGAGCCACCATCGGCCAGGCCAGGCCGTGCATGAAGATGCCGAACAGGACGAGGCCGATCGCCACGTTGCGCTTCCGCCAGCGCCGCCCGGCGGTCATCATGGACAGCCAGTCGCGCCAGGAGAGACGCAGCTCATGCGCCGCGAACCACGTGATGGTGCCGGGGGCGGTCATGACACGCGCACTGGGTATCGCTCCCTCTCCCCGCTCTTGCGGGGAGAGGGTCGGGGTGAGGGGCGCTGAGATTCAGCGGAGCAATATGTCAGCAACGGATCGCGGCAACGCCCCCTCACCCGCCGCGCTTCGCTGACGCTCGCGGGTCGACCTCTCCCCGCACGCGGGGAGAGGTGAAAGAGCGCGTGTTGAAAATTCGTCACGCCGCGTCCTGCTCGGCGAGGAGCGCCAGGAACGTTTCCTCGAGGGTGCTGCTGCCGGCCTGTGCGCCCGCCTGGCGGCGCAGGTCGTCGAGCGTGCCCTGCGCGATCAGCCGCCCGGCCGCAATCACGCCGATGCGGTCCGCCATGCGCTCCGCCACCTCGAGAATGTGCGTCGTCATGACGATGGTGCCCCCGGCGGCGACGCGCTCGCGCAGCACCGTCTTGACCTGGCGCGCCGAGCCGGCGTCGAGGCCGGTCAGCGGCTCGTCGAGGATGATCAGCTTCGGGTCGTGCACCAGTGCGCCGGCAAGCGCCACCTTCTGCCGCATGCCCTTGGAAAAACCCTCGCAGCGCTCGTGCGCATGCGGCGATAGGCCGAGCCAGTCCATCAGCGTGCGGGCGCGCAGCTCGGCCGCAGCCGCCTCGATGCCCCACAGCCCGGCGACGAACGCGAGATATTCGAACGGGGTGAGCTTGTCGTAGATCATCGGCTCGTCCGACACCCAGGCCATGACGCGCTTGGCCGCGACCGGATCGGCGCGCGCATCGATGCCGGCCACCCGGATCGAACCGGCGTCGGGCGCGAGCAGCCCGGCCACCATGCGCAAGGTGGTGGTCTTTCCCGCCCCGTTCGGCCCG
>DASTZX010000098.1:0-22968 GCA_035764045.1 Xanthobacteraceae bacterium
GTACGGCGAGATCAAGAAGCCGGAGACCATCAACTACCGCACCTTCAAGCCCGAGCGCGACGGCCTGTTCTGCGCGCGCATCTTCGGGCCGATCAAGGACTACGAGTGCTTGTGCGGCAAGTACAAGCGCATGAAGTACAAGGGCATCATCTGCGAGAAGTGCGGCGTCGAGGTGACGCTGTCGCGGGTGCGGCGCGAGCGCATGGGCCACATCGAGCTCGCCGCGCCGGTCGCGCACATCTGGTTCCTCAAGTCGCTGCCGAGCCGGATCGGCCTCCTGCTCGACATGACGCTCAAGGATCTCGAGCGCATCCTCTACTTCGAGTACTACGTCGTGCTCGAGCCGGGGCTCACCCCGCTGCAGGATCGCCAGCTCCTGTCCGAGGACGAGTACCTCAAGGCTCAGGACGAATATGGCCAGGACAGCTTCACCGCCGCGATCGGCGCCGAGGCCATCCGCGAGATGCTCAAGGCGCTCGACCTGGAGAAGCTGGCCGCCGATCTGCGCAAGGAGATCGCCGAGTCGACCTCCGAGCTCAAGCCGAAGAAGCTCGCCAAGCGCCTGAAGCTGATCGAGGCCTTCGTCCAGTCCGGCAACAAGCCGGAGTGGATGATCCTCACCCAGGTCCCGGTGATCCCGCCCGATCTGCGGCCGCTCGTGCCGCTCGACGGCGGGCGTTTCGCCACGTCCGACCTCAACGACCTCTATCGCCGCGTCATCAACCGCAACAACCGCCTGAAGCGGCTGATCGAGCTGCGCGCGCCCGACATCATCATCCGCAACGAGAAGCGGATGCTGCAGGAGGCGGTCGACGCGCTGTTCGACAACGGCCGGCGCGGCCGCGTCATCACCGGCGCCAACAAGCGGCCGCTCAAGTCGCTCGCCGACATGCTGAAAGGCAAGCAGGGCCGGTTCCGGCAGAACCTGCTCGGCAAGCGCGTCGACTATTCGGGCCGCTCCGTGATCGTGGTCGGTCCCGAGCTCAAGCTGCATCAGTGCGGGCTGCCGAAGAAGATGGCGCTCGAGCTGTTCAAGCCGTTCATCTATTCGCGGCTGGACGCCAAGGGCCTGTCCACCACGGTGAAGCAGGCCAAGAAGCTGGTCGAGAAGGAGAAGCCGGAGGTCTGGGACATCCTGGACGAGGTGATCCGCGAGCATCCGGTGCTGCTCAATCGCGCCCCGACGCTGCATCGGCTGGGCATCCAGGCGTTCGAGCCGGTGCTCATCGAAGGCAAGGCGATCCAGCTCCATCCGCTGGTCTGCGCCGCCTTCAATGCCGACTTCGACGGCGACCAGATGGCGGTCCACGTGCCGCTCTCGCTCGAGGCCCAGCTCGAGGCCCGCGTGCTGATGATGTCGACCAACAACATCCTGCACCCGGCCAACGGCTCCCCGATCATCGTGCCCAGCCAGGACATCGTGCTCGGCCTCTACTACCTCTCGCTCATGCGCGAGAACGAGCCGGGCGAGTGGAAGCTCGAGCTGCACAGCGAGGACGAGCTCAAGCGCGACCCGAAGAAGCGCAACATCGTGCGCGGCTTCTATCGCGACATGTCGGAGCTCGACCATGCTCTCAACGAGAAGGCGGTCACGCTGCACGCCAAGATCAAGTATCGTTGGGAGAGCATCGGCGAGGACGGCAAGTCGTACCACAAGTGGTACGAGACGACGCCTGGCCGCGTGATTCTCGGCAGCGTGCTGCCGAAGAGCGTGAAGATTCCGTTCGACGTCGTGAACAAGCTCATGACGAAGCGCGAAATCTCCAACATGATCGACCTGGTCTACCGCCACTGCGGTCAGAAGGAGACGGTGATCTTCTGCGACCGCATCATGGCGCTCGGCTTCCACCATGCCTTTAAGGCCGGAATCTCGTTCGGCAAGGACGACATGGTCGTGCCGACCGCGAAGTGGAAGATCGTCGATCAGACCAAGTCGCTGGTGAAGGAGTACGAGCAGCAGTACAACGACGGCACCATCACCGAGGGCGAGAAGTACAACAAGGTGGTCGACGCCTGGTCGAAGTGTACCGACCAGATCGCCGAGGAGATGATGCGCGAGATCTCGGCCGTCCGTAAGGAGACCGACGGCAAGCGCGAGGTGCCGATCAACTCGATCTACATGATGGCGCATTCCGGCGCGCGCGGTTCGGCGGCGCAGATGCGTCAGCTCGCCGGCATGCGCGGCGTCATGTCGAAGCCCTCCGGCGAGCTGATCGAGAGCCCGATCATCTCGAACTTCAAGGAAGGCCTCTCGGTGCTCGAGTACTTCAACTCGACGCACGGCGCCCGCAAGGGTCTGGCCGACACCGCGCTCAAGACGGCGAACTCCGGCTATCTCACCCGCCGCCTGGTCGACGTCGCGCAGGACTGCATCGTCACGACGGAGGACTGCGGCACGTCGGGCGGCATCAAGGTGCGCGCCATCATTGATGCGGGTCAGGTCGTGGCCTCGCTTGCAAGCCGCATTCTCGGCCGCACCACGGCGGAGGACCTGCGCGATCCGGCGACCAACACGGTGATCCTCCCGCGTGGGACGCTGCTCACCGAGCCGGAAGTGGAGGCGGTGAACAATTCCGGCATCCAGGAGGTGCGCATCCGTTCGGTGCTCACCTGCGAGACCACGAGCGGTGTGTGCGCCAAGTGCTACGGGCGCGACCTCGCCCGCGGCACGCCCGTCAACATGGGCGAGGCGGTCGGCGTGATCGCCGCCCAGTCGATCGGCGAGCCGGGCACCCAGCTCACCATGCGCACCTTCCACGTCGGCGGCGCGGCGCAGATCTCGGTCCAGTCGTTCATCGAGTCGAACTTCGAGGGCACGATCAAGCTGCGCAACCGGAACGTGGCGCGCAACTCGGACGGCGAAAACATCGTCATGGTGCGCAACATGGCGGTGATCATCGTCGACCAGGACGGCACGACCGAGCACGCGGTGCATCGCCTGCAATACGGCTCGCGCCTCAAGGTCGAGGAGGGCGACAAGGTCACGCGCGGCCAGCGCATCGCCGAATGGGATCCCTATACCCGGCCGATCCTGACCGAGGTCGAGGGAACCATCGCATTCGAGGATCTGGTCGACGGCGTGTCGATGTCGGAAGCGCTCGACGAGGCGACCGGCATCGCCAAGCGCGTGGTCATCGACTGGCGCACCGGCTCGGCCCGTAACCAGCAGGATCTGCGGCCCGCTCTCGTGGTGAAGGGCAAGGACGGAAAGGTCCTCAAGCTCAGCCGCGGCGGCGACGCGCGCTACCTGCTCGCGGTCGATGCCATCCTCTCGGTCGATCTGGGAGCGAAGGTGAAGGCCGGCGACGTCATCGCCCGCATCCCGACGGAAAGCGCCAAGACGCGCGACATCACCGGCGGTCTGCCGCGTGTTGCCGAGCTGTTCGAGGCGCGCCGGCCGAAGGAGGCGGCGGTGATCGCCGAGGTCGCCGGCACGGTGCGGTTCGGACGCGACTACAAGAACAAGCGCCGGATCACCATCGAGCCGCAGGACAAGGACGAGCAGCCGCGCGAGTACCTCATCCCGAAGGGCAAGCACATCCATCTGCAGGATGGCGACGTCATCGAGAAGGGCGACTACATCGTCGACGGCAACCCGGCCCCGCACGACATTCTGGCGGTCAAGGGCGTCGAGGATCTGGCGGCCTACCTGGTCAACGAAATCCAGGACGTCTACCGGCTGCAGGGCGTGAGCATCAACGACAAGCACATCGAGGTGATCGTGCGGCAGATGCTGCAGAAGGTCGAGGTGGACGATTCGGGCGAGACCGAGCTGATCCAGGGCGAGCAGATCGACAAGATCGAGTTCGACGAGATCAACGCGCGTGCGGTCGAGGAGGGCAAGAAGCCCGCCCAGGCGCATCCGGTCCTGCTCGGCATCACCAAGGCGAGCCTGCAGACCCGCTCGTTCATCTCGGCGGCGTCGTTCCAGGAGACGACGCGGGTGCTCACCGAGGCGGCGGTCAACGGCAAGATCGACACGCTCGACGGTCTCAAGGAGAACGTCATCGTCGGTCGCCTGATCCCGGCCGGCACCGGCGCGGTGATGAACGGGCTGCGCGAGATCGCGACCAAGCGCGATCAGCTCATTCTCGACGAGCGCGAGAAGGAGCGGCAGGCCAAGCTCGCCGAGCAGCCGGCGGCGCTGCCGGCGGCGGAGTAGGGCCATACGAGAACGGTCGAAAGGACGGGCGAAACCTCAGCGTTTCGCCCGTCCTCGACCGTCTCGACCGGCATCCTGCGGGGGCGAAACAGCCCTATTTTCCGGGCTTTCCGGCTTGACTTCCCCCAGGGCCGCCGATACATACGCCACACTTTACGGCAGGCGGTGAGCTTCGCCCGTCGGAACGGCATCCCGGAACGCCATAAGTCCTTGAGACCGCAAGGTTTCCGATGCGGCGCGGCCGGCACCAGCCTCGATGAAAGAAGCTCAAACGCTGCCTCTGACACCTCGACTGTCAGACGTGACGTGCACGACCGTGATGCGGCTTTGACAAGAAGCAGCGCGGTCCTCTGTCGATAAGGAACGCCACCCCCTCGTGACGGGGCGAATGGCGTCCTTTCCGTTTGCGCGTGGAATTGTGCCGCGCGCGAGATGCGATGCCGGGGCCTTTGCGCCCCAACGAGGGTGAAGGCGAGCAATGCCGACCATCAATCAGCTCATCCGCAAGCCGCGGGTGGCGCAGCGGGCGCGCAAGAAGGTTCCTGCCCTGCAGCAGAGCCCGCAGAAGCGCGGCGTGTGCACGCGCGTCTACACGACCACGCCGAAGAAGCCGAACTCGGCTCTGCGCAAGGTCGCCAAGGTGCGCCTCACCAACGGCTTCGAGGTGATCGGCTACATCCCGGGCGAGGGCCATAACCTGCAGGAGCACTCGGTCGTCATGATCCGCGGCGGCCGCGTCAAGGATCTGCCGGGCGTGCGCTACCACATCCTGCGCGGCGTGCTCGACACCCAGGGCGTCAAGAACCGCAAGCAGCGCCGGTCGAAATACGGCGCCAAGCGGCCGAAATAAGCGGAGCGTCAGCCATGTCCCGCCGTCACCGTGCCGAGAAGCGCGAAATCCTCCCCGATCCGAAGTTCGGGAACGTGGTCGTCACCAAGTTCATGAACTCGGTCATGTACGAGGGCAAGAAGTCGGTCGCCGAGTCGATCGTCTACGGCGCGCTCGAGATCATCGAGGGCAAGACCAAGCAGAACCCGATCCAGGTCTTCCAGCAGGCCCTGGACAACGTGATGCCCTCGATCGAGGTCCGCTCGCGCCGCGTCGGCGGCGCCACCTATCAGGTGCCCGTCGAGGTGCGCATCGACCGCCGGCAGGCGCTCGGCATTCGCTGGCTCATCACCGCCGCGCGCGAGCGCAATGAGAAGACGATGACCGAGCGGCTCTCGGCCGAGTTGCTCGATGCGTCAAACAACAGGGGGAATGCCGTCAAGAAGCGGGAGGACACGCACCGGATGGCCGAGGCCAACCGCGCCTTCTCGCATTACCGCTGGTAAGGCGTTCGCACGACGGAACGATATCAAGGAATCTCCATGCCCCGCAGTCACCCGATCGAGGACTACCGCAATTTCGGCATCATGGCCCACATCGATGCCGGGAAGACCACGACCACGGAGCGGATCCTCTATTACACCGGCAAGAGCCACAAGATCGGCGAGGTCCATGAGGGCGCGGCCACCATGGACTGGATGGAGCAGGAGCAGGAGCGCGGCATCACCATCACGTCGGCCGCGACCACCGCGTTCTGGAAGAACAAGCGCCTGAACATCATCGACACGCCCGGGCACGTCGACTTCACCATCGAGGTCGAGCGCTCCTTGCGCGTGCTCGACGGCGCCGTATGCGTGCTCGACTCCAATCAGGGCGTCGAGCCGCAGACCGAGACGGTCTGGCGCCAGGGCGACAAGTACCACGTTCCGCGCATCGTCTTCGCCAACAAGATGGACAAGATCGGCGCCGATTTCTTCCGCTGCCTCTCCGACATCGTCGACCGCCTCGGCGCCAAGCCGGTCGCGATCCAGCTGCCGATCGGCGCGGAGAACCAGTTCCGCGGCATCGTGGACCTCGTCCGCATGAAGGGCGTGGTGTGGGACGACGAGGCGCTGGGCGCGAAGTACCACGACATCGACATCCCGGACGACCTCAAGGACCAGGCGCGCGAATACCGCGAGAAGATGGTCGAGGCCGCGGTCGAGCTCGATGACGACGTGATGACCGCCTACCTCGAGGGCAAGGAGCCCGATGAAGCGACGCTCAAGCGGATGATCCGCAAGGCGGTGATCACCGGCGCGTTCTATCCGGTGCTGTGCGGCTCGGCGTTCAAGAACAAGGGCGTGCAGCCGCTGCTCGATGCCGTGGTCGACTATCTCCCGTCGCCGCTCGATGTGCCGGCGATCAAGGGCGTCGATCCGAAGGGCAACGAGATCGAGCGCAAGCCGGACGACAAGGAGCCGATGTCGCTCCTCGCCTTCAAGATCATGGACGATCCGTTCGTCGGCACCATCACGTTCTGCCGCATCTATTCCGGCACGCTGTCGAGCGGCACCGGCGTCATCAACTCCACCCGCGACCGCAAGGAGCGCATCGGCCGCATGCTGCTGATGCACGCCAACAACCGCGAGGACATCAAGGAAGCCTATGCGGGCGACATCGTCGCGCTCGCCGGCCTCAAGGAGGCGCGCACCGGCGACACGCTATGCGATCCGCAGAAGCCGGTGATCCTGGAGAAGATGGAATTCCCCGATCCGGTGATCGAGATCGCGATCGAGCCGAAGTCGAAGGCCGACCAGGAGAAGCTCGGCGTCGCGCTTGCCAAGCTCGCGGCGGAGGATCCCTCCTTCCGCGTCACGACCGATCAGGAATCGGGCCAGACCATCCTCAAGGGGATGGGCGAGCTCCATCTCGACATCAAGGTCGACATCTTGAAGCGCACCTACAAGGTCGAGGCGAACATCGGCGCGCCGCAGGTCGCCTATCGCGAGAAGATCACCCGCGAGGTGACGATCGACTATACGCACAAGAAGCAGACCGGCGGCTCGGGCCAGTTCGCCCGCATCAAGATCGTCGCCACCCCGCTCGAGCCCGGCAAGGGCTTCGAGTTCGAGAACAAGGTGGTCGGCGGCTCGGTGCCGAAGGAATATGTCCCCGGCGTCGAGAAGGGTCTGGAGTCCGTGCTCGGCGCCGGCGTGCTCGCCGGCTTCCCGGTGGTCGACTTGAAGGTCCTGCTGATCGACGGCGCCTATCACGAGGTCGATTCCTCGGCGCTCGCCTTCGAGATCGCGGCGCGCGCCGCGTTGCGCGAGGCGCTGCAGAAGGGCCACTCCGTGCTGCTCGAGCCGATCATGAAGGTCGAGGTGGTGACGCCCGAGGACTACACCGGCTCGGTCATCGGCGACCTCAACTCGCGGCGCGGTCAGATCCAGGGGCAGGACATGCGCGGCAACGCCAACGTCATCAATGCGATGGTGCCGCTCGCCAACATGTTCGGTTACGTCAATAACCTGCGCTCGATGAGCCAGGGCCGGGCGACGTTCACCATGCAGTTCGACCACTACGAGCAGGTGCCGAAGGCGGTGGCCGACGAGGTCCAGGCGAAGTTCGCCTGAGCCCGGCGGCAACCAACCGACAAACCAGGAATACGTAGTTTTTGACTGAAGGAGCCAAGCGATGGCCAAGGAAAAGTTCAACCGCAACAAACCCCACTGCAACATCGGCACGATCGGCCATGTCGATCATGGCAAGACGTCGCTGACGGCAGCGATCACCAAGATTCTCGCCGAGCAGGGCAAGGCCCAGTACACAGCTTACGATCAGATCGACAAGGCGCCGGAAGAGAAGGCGCGCGGCATCACCATCTCGACCGCGCACGTCGAGTACGAGACCGACAAGCGCCATTATGCGCACGTCGACTGCCCCGGGCACGCCGACTACGTGAAGAACATGATCACCGGCGCGGCGCAGATGGACGGCGCCATCCTGGTCGTGTCGGCCGCCGACGGCCCGATGCCGCAGACGCGCGAGCACATCCTCCTCGCCCGCCAGGTCGGCGTTCCGGCGCTGGTCGTGTTCATGAACAAGGTCGACATGGTGGACGACCCCGAGCTGCTCGAGCTGGTCGAGCTCGAGGTTCGCGAGCTGCTGTCGAAGTACAATTTCCCGGGCGACAAGATCCCGGTCATCAAGGGCTCGGCGCTGATGGCGCTGGAGGACAAGGATCCCAAGCTCGGCAAGGAAGCGATCCTCGCGCTGATGAAGGCGGTCGATGAGAACATCCCGCAGCCCGAGCGTCCGAAGGATCAGCCGTTCCTGATGCCGGTCGAGGACGTGTTCTCGATCTCCGGCCGCGGCACCGTGGTTACCGGCCGCATCGAGCGCGGCGTCATCAAGGTCGGCGAGGAAGTCGAGATCGTCGGCATCCGCCCGACGCAGAAGACGACGGTCACCGGCGTCGAGATGTTCCGCAAGCTGCTCGACCAGGGTGAGGCGGGCGACAACGTCGGTTGCCTGCTGCGCGGCACCAAGCGCGAGGAAGTCGAGCGCGGCCAGGTGCTGTGCAAGCCGGGCTCGGTCAAGCCGCACACCAAGTTCAAGGCCGAGGCCTACATCCTCACCAAGGAGGAGGGCGGCCGCCACACGCCGTTCTTCACCAACTACCGTCCGCAGTTCTACTTCCGCACCACCGACGTGACCGGTGTGGTGACGCTGCCGCAGGGCACCGAAATGGTGATGCCCGGCGACAATATCGCGATGGAGGTGCATCTGATCGTGCCGATCGCGATGGAGGAGAAGCTGCGCTTCGCCATCCGCGAGGGCGGCCGCACCGTCGGTGCCGGCGTCGTCGCCAGCATCATCGAGTAACGGGGAATCGTCGTCGTGCCCGGCCTGTGGGCCGGGCATCCACGGCTTCGCAGATCAGGACAGACGTGGATGGCCGGGACGCGCCCGGCCACGACGGACGGGGAAGAGAAAGCCCATGAACGGCCAAAACATCCGCATCCGGTTGAAGGCGTTCGACCACCGCATCCTCGACGCCTCGACGCGCGAGATCGTGGCGACCGCCAAGCGCACAGGCGCACAGGTGCGCGGGCCCATCCCGTTGCCGACCAAGATCGAGAAGTTCACCGTCAACCGCTCGCCGCACATCGACAAGAAGAGCCGCGAGCAGTTCGAGATGCGCACCCACAAGCGCCTGCTCGATATCGTCGATCCCACCCCGCAGACCGTCGACGCGCTGATGAAGCTCGACCTCGCGGCCGGCGTCGACGTCGAGATCAAGCTCTAAGGCAGGCGCAGAGGCAAGGACCAAACCGATGCGTTCGGGATTGATCGCACAGAAGCTGGGCATGACGCGGGTCTTCACCGAGGCCGGCGAGCATGTGCCCGTGACCGTGCTGCGGGTCGAGAAATGCCAGGTCCTCGGTCATCGCACCAAGGACAAGAATGGCTACATCGCGCTCCAGCTCGGCTCCGGCACCCGCAAGGTCAACAACGTGCCGAAGGCCGAGCGCGGCAACTTCGCCGTCGCCAAGGTCGAGCCCAAGCGCAGGCTCGCTGAGTTCCGTGTCAGCGACGATGGGCTGATCCCGGTCGGCGCCGAGATCACGGCCGACCACTTCGTTGTCGGCCAGTATGTCGACGTCACCGGCACCTCGATCGGCAAGGGCTTCGCGGGCGGCATGAAGCGCTGGAATTTCGGCGGCCTGCGTGCCTCGCACGGCGTGTCGGTCTCGCACCGCTCGATCGGCTCGACCGGCGGCCGGCAGGATCCGGGCAAGACCTGGAAGAACAAGAAGATGCCGGGCCACATGGGCGCGGAGCGGGTGACCACCCTCAACCTCAAGGTCGTGCAGACCGACGTCGCGCGCGGGCTGATCCTGGTCGAGGGCGCGGTGCCCGGGGCCAAGGGCGGCTGGATCACGGTGCGCGACGCGGTGAAGAAGTCGCTGCCCAAGGAGGCGCCCAAGCCGGGCAAGTTCCGCCTGCCCGACGGGGCTGCGGCGTCCGAGGCGCCAGCGCAGGAAGCGGCGCCTGAAGCCGCCAAAGAGGGAGCGTGAGATGGAGCTCAAGATCACGACCCTCGACGGCAAGGCAGCGGGTTCGGTCGACCTGCCCGATGCGATCTTCGGCCTGGAGCCCCGCGCCGACATCCTGCAGCGCTGCGTCACTTGGCAGCTCGCCAAGCGTCGCGCCGGCACGCATGCGGTGCAGAACCGCGCCGATGTGCACCGCACCGGCAAGAAGATGTACGCCCAGAAAGGTACCGGCGGCGCCCGTCACGGTTCGGCCCGTGTCAACCTGTTCCGCGGCGGCGGCCGCTCGTTCGGCCCGGTCGTGCGCAGCCATGCGATCGACCTGCCGAAGAAGGTGCGCGCTCTCGCGCTCAAGCACGCGCTTTCCGCCAAGGCGCGCGACGGCGGCATCGTGGTGGTCGACAAGGCGACGCTCGATGGCGGCAAGACCAAGGCGCTTAAGGCGAGCTTCTCCAAGCTCGGGCTCGACAATGCGCTGATCATCGACGGCTCGGAGGTCGACGTCGGGCTGCGGCGCGCGGCGCGCAATATTCCGAATATCGACGTGCTGCCCGTGCAGGGCATCAACGTCTACGACATTCTGCGGCGGACCAAGCTCGTGCTGACGAAGGCCGCGGTCGATGCGCTGGAGGCGCGGTTCAAATGAGCACCACGGATCCGCGCCACTACGACGTCATCCTCTCTCCGGTCATCACCGAGAAGGCGACCAACGCATCCGAGCGCAACCAGGTTCTGTTCCGTGTCGCGCGCAACGCGACCAAGCCGCAGATCAAGGAAGCGATCGAGAAGCTGTTCGACGTCAAGGTGAAGAGCGTCAACACGCTGGTCCGAAAGGGCAAGCACAAGGCGTTCCGCGGCCGGCTCGGCGAGCAGTCGGACGTCAAGAAGGCGATTGTGACCCTCGAAGAGGGCCATCGCATCGACGTCACGACGGGACTCTGAGGTTCGGGGACTCAACATGGCACTCAAGACCTACAAGCCGACCACCCCGGCCCAGCGTCAGCTGGTGCTGGTCGACCGCTCCGGTCTCTACAAGGGCAAGCCGCTCAAGGCGCTCACCGAGGGCAAGACCTCGACCGGCGGCCGCAACAATCTGGGTCGCATCACCACGCGCTTCCGCGGCGGCGGCCACAAGAAGGCCTATCGCACGATCGACTTCAGGCGCGCCAAGCACGATCAGCCCGGGCAGGTCGAGCGCATCGAATACGATCCGAACCGCACCGCCTTCATCGCACTGATCAAGTACCGGGACGGGGAGCGGGCCTATATCCTCGCGCCGCAGCGCCTCTCGGTCGGCGATTCGATCGTTGCCGGTGAGCACGTCGACGTGAAGCCGGGCAACGCCATGCCGGTCGGCAACATCCCGATCGGCACGATCGTGCACAACATCGAGATCAAGATCGGCAAGGGTGGGCAGCTCGCGCGTTCCGCCGGCACCTATGCCCAGATCGTCGGGCGCGACGCCGAATACGTCATCCTGCGCCTCAACTCGTCGGAACAGCGCCTGGTGCATGGCCGCTGCATGGCGACCATCGGCGCGGTGTCCAACCCCGATCATATGAACATCTCGATCGGCAAGGCCGGGCGAAAGCGCTGGATGGGCCGCATGCCGCACAACCGCGGCATCACCATGAACCCGGTTGATCATCCGCACGGCGGGCGCACCAAGGGCGGCGGCCATCCGACGACCCCATGGGGCTTCCCGACCAAGGGCAAGAAGACCCGCAAGAACAAGTCGACCACCAAGTTCATCATCTCGAGCCGCCACGCTCGGAAGAAGACGCAGTAAAGCGAGGACGTCATGGCGCGTTCGATCTGGAAAGGCCCGTTCGTCGACGGCTATCTGCTCAAGAAGGCGGAAGCCGCTCGCTCGTCCGGCCGGCACGATGTGATCAAGACCTGGAGCCGGCGGTCCACCATCCTGCCGCAGTTCGTCGGGCTGACCTTCGGTGTCTACAACGGCCACAAGCACATCCCGGTGCTCGTCACCGAGGAGATGGTCGGGCACAAGTTCGGCGAGTTCTCGCCGACCCGCACGTTCCACGGCCATTCGGCCGACCGCAAGGCCAAGCGCGCGCCGGGTCCGGGCGCGCCGGCGGCCTGAGCGAGGTGACGATATGAGCAAGAAAGGTCATCCCCGCGCGCTCGCCGAGAACGAGGCGAAGGCGGTCGCCAAGATGCTGCGCGTGAGCCCGCAGAAGCTCAATCTGCTGGCGCAGCTCATCCGCGGCAAGAAGGTCGCGGCGGCGCTGGCGGATCTGGAATTCTCGCGCAAGCGCATCGCCAGGGACGTGCGCAAGTGCCTGGAGTCGGCGATCGCCAATGCGGAGAACAACCACCAGCTCGACGTCGACGACCTCGTCGTCGCCCAGGCTCATGTCGGCAAGGGACTGGTGATGAAGCGTTTCCACGCCCGCGGCCGCGGCCGCTCGGGCAAAATCTTGAAGCCGTTCTCTCACCTGACGATCGTCGTGCGTCAGGTCGAGGCGAGCGCTTAAGGAGGACCGATGGGTCAGAAGGTCAATCCGGTCGGCCTGCGTCTCGGGATCAACCGTACCTGGGATTCGCGCTGGTACGCCGGCAAGAACGAATACGGCAAGCTGCTGCACGAGGACGCGAAGATCCGCAAGGAGCTGCACGAGCAGCTCAAGCAAGCGGCGGTGTCGCGCATCGTGATCGAGCGGCCGCACAAGAAGGCCCGCGTGACGATCCAGTCGGCGCGGCCCGGCGTCGTGATCGGCAAGAAGGGCGCCGATATCGAGAAGCTGCGCAAGAAGGTGGCGGAGCTCACCGATTCCGACGTGGTCATCAACATCGTCGAGATCAGGAAGCCCGAGCTCGACGCCCAGCTGGTCGCTGAGTCGATCGCCCAGCAGCTCGAGCGCCGCGTCGCGTTCCGCCGCGCCATGAAGCGCGCCGTGCAGTCGGCGATGCGCCTGGGCGCGGAAGGCATCCGCATCAACTGCTCGGGCCGGCTCGGCGGCGCGGAAATCGCCCGCATGGAGTGGTATCGCGAGGGCCGCGTGCCGCTGCACACGCTGCGTGCAGACGTCGATTATGGCGTGGCGACCGCCTTCACCACCTACGGCACGTGCGGCGTGAAGGTGTGGATCTTCAAGGGCGAGATCCTCGAGCACGACCCGATGGCGCAGGACAAGAAGCTGGCCGAAGCCGATGCCGGCCGGCCGCGCCGCGACGCCTGAGGCGGCGCGAGCGTAGCGAGTTCAAGAAAGGCGCGAAGCCATGCTGCAACCGATGAAGACGAAGTTCCGCAAGGCGCACAAGGGCCGCATCCACGGCGTTGCGACCAGCGGCGCCTCGCTGTCCTTCGGCGAGTACGGCCTCAAGGCGCTGGAGCCGGATCGCGTCACCGCGCGCCAGATCGAGGCGGCGCGGCGCGCCATGACGCGCCACATGAAGCGCTCCGGGCGGGTGTGGATTCGCGTCTTCCCCGACGTGCCGGTATCGAAGAAGCCGCTCGAGGTCCGCATGGGCTCGGGCAAGGGCACGCCGGAGCTCTGGGTCGCGCGGGTGAAGCCGGGCCGCATCCTGTTCGAGATCGACGGCGTCCCGGTCCAGCTCGCCAAGGAGGCGCTCGCGCTCGCCGCAGCCAAGCTGCCGATCAAGACGCGCTTCGTGGCGCGCATCGCCGAGTAGGAACGTCGCCATGCTCAAACCCGACGATCTCAGGGCCATGACCGTCGACCAGCTCGACGACGAGTTGCTGAAGCTCAAGAAGGAGCGGTTCAACCTGCGCTTCCAGCGCGCGACGGGACAGCTCGAGAATACATCGCGTGTGCGCGAGGTCCGGCGTGACATCGCGCGCATCAGGACGGTTGCGCGGCAGAAGCGCGCCCCGCAGCCGAAGTAGATCAAGGAGGCTTAAGTGCCGAAGCGTATGCTCCAGGGCATCGTGGTGAGCGACAAGCAGGCGAAGACGCGCGTCGTTCGCGTCGAGCGCCGGTTCACCCATCCGCTGCTCAAGAAGACCGTCCGGCGGTCGAAGAAATACTATGCGCACGACGAGAAGAACGAGTTCTCGGTCGGTGACTTGGTGTGGATCGAGGAGCATCGCCCGATTTCCAAGCTCAAGCGCTGGACCGTGGTTCGGGGCGAGAAGAAGAGTGCAACGTGAGCGCCGCGGGCGTGAACGAGAGAGGACCGGGATAGCATCATGATCCAGATGCAGACCAATCTCGACGTGGCGGACAATTCCGGCGCGCGCCGCGTCATGTGCATCAAGGTGCTGGGCGGGTCCAAGCGCAAGTACGCGACGGTGGGCGACGTCATCGTGGTCTCCGTCAAGGAGGCGATCCCGCGCGGCCGCGTCAAGAAGGGCGAGGTGATGAAGGCCGTGGTCGTCCGGGTGGCGAAGGACATCCGCCGTCCCGACGGCTCGATCATCCGCTTCGACCGCAACGCCGCGGTGCTGATCACGCCGCAGATGGAGCCGGTCGGCACCCGCATCTTCGGGCCGGTGCCGCGCGAGTTGCGCGCCAAGAATCACATGAAGATCATCTCGCTCGCCCCGGAGGTGCTGTGATGGCCGCCAAGATCCGCAAGGGCGACAAGGTGGTCGTGCTGGCCGGCCGCGACCGCGGCCGCACCGGCGAGGTGATCGAGGTCCGCCCGTCGGAAGACCGCGCCTTGGTGCGCGGCGTCAATATGGTCAAGCGCCACCAGCGCCAGACCGCGCAGCAGGAAGGCGGCATCATCTCCAAGGAGTTGCCGGTCCACCTGTCCAACCTCGCGATCGCCGATCCCAAGGACGGCAAGCCGACCCGCGTCGGCTTCAAGGTCCAGTCGGACGGCAAGAAGATCAGGATCGCCAAGCGCTCGGGAGCCGAGATCGATGGCTGACGACAAGAAAAAGGCCGAGAAGGCGAAGGACGAGAAGCCCGCGAAGGCGCCGAAGGCCGACAAGACGGCCGCGGCCGCCGCGCCAGGCGGCGCGTCCGCCGCCAAGGCCGACAAGGCGCCGAAGGGCAAGGCCGACAAGGGCGGCGACAAGCCGACCGCCAAGGGCAAGCCGAAGGCGGCCCCGGGCGGCGGTCAGGTCCGCATGCGCAACCATTATGAGCAGATCGTGCGCAAGGCGCTGGTCGAGAAGTTCGGCTACAAGAACGGCATGCAGGTGCCGGCGCTCGAGAAGATCGTCCTCAACATGGGCATCGGCGAAGCCGTCAGTGACCGCAAGAAGGTGGAATCCGCCGCCGCCGACCTCGCCTTGATCGCCGGCCAGAAGGCGGTGATCACGCAATCGCGCAAGTCGATCGCCACGTTCAAGCTGCGCGAGAACCAGCCGATCGGCTGCAAGGTGACACTGCGCAAGGCGCGCATGTACGAGTTCGTCGACCGGCTTATCAACATCGCGCTGCCGCGCGTGCGCGACTTCCGCGGGCTCAATCCGAAGAGCTTCGACGGCCGCGGCAACTACACGATCGGCATCAAGGAACACATCATCTTCCCGGAGATCGACTACGACAAGGCAGCCGAGATCTGGGGCATGGATATTACGGTCTGCACCACGGCGAGCACCGACGAGGAAGCGCGTGCGCTGCTGACCGCGTTCAATTTTCCGTTCCGGCAGTGAGGCGGTAGGGCATCGCGCCCGCGAATAGAGCGCCCCCTCAGACGCGGAAGGGTAAGGAGACCCGAATGGCTAAGAAGAGCTCGATCGAGAAGAACAACCGGCGGCGCAAGATGGCCAAGTCGCAATCCGGCCGTCGCGCCCGCCTCAAGGAGATCGCGAACGACCGCGCGAAGCCGATGGAGGAGCGGTTCGCCGCCTCCCTCAAGCTCGCCGCGATGCCGCGCAACGGCTCGGCGACGCGCATCCGCAATCGCTGCGAGGTCACCGGCCGTCCGCGCGGCTTCTACCGCAAGCTCAAGATGAGCCGCATCGCGCTGCGCGAGCTCGGCTCCAAGGGCCTGGTGCCCGGTCTTGTGAAGTCGAGCTGGTAAGGGAGGGTCGGACCATGGCAATGACTGATCCGATCGGGGACATGATCACCCGCATCCGCAATGCGCAGCAGCGGGCGAAGTCGAAGGTGTCGACCCCGGCCTCGAAGCTGCGCGAGCGGGTGCTCGAGGTGCTCAAGACCGAGGGCTACATCCGCGGCTACGCCACCGTCGCGCACAGCGACGGGCGGAGCGAGATCGAGATCGAGCTCAAGTATTTCGACGGCGCGCCCGTCATCCGCGAGATCGCGCGCGTCTCGAAGCCTGGCCGGCGCGTCTATTCCTCGGCGACCGGTCTGCCGCGCATCAACAACGGCCTCGGTGTCGCGATCATATCGACCCCGAAGGGCGTCATGGCCGATCACGCCGCCCGCGACGCCAATGTCGGCGGCGAGATCCTGTGCACCGTGTTCTAGCCGAGGGACGAAGGACGAACGACATGTCTCGTATCGGCAAAAGGGCCGTCACCATCCCGACCGGCGTCACCGCGACGGTCGAAGGGCAGACCGTGAAGATGAAGGGGCCGAAAGGCGCCCTCGAGCTCGTGCTGCCGGGCGAAGTCGTCGCCAAGCTCGACAAGGGCAGCCTCAAGGTCGACCCGCGCAGTGAAACCAAGCGCGCGCGCTCGATGTGGGGCACCTCGCGCACGCTCGTGTCCAATCTGGTCACCGGCGTCACCAAGGGCTTCGAGAAGAAGCTCGAGATCAACGGCGTCGGCTACCGCGCCGCGGTGCAGGGCAAGAACCTGCAGATTGCGCTCGGCTACAGCCACGACGTGGTCTACCCGATCCCCGCCGGCATCGCGATCACCACGCCGAAGCCGACCGAGGTGGTGGTGACCGGCATCGATCGCCAGAAGGTCGGGCAGGTGGCGGCCGAGATTCGCGGCTTCCGCAAGCCCGAGCCCTACAAGGGCAAGGGCGTGAAGTATTCGGGCGAGTACATCTTCCGCAAGGAAGGCAAGAAGAAGTAACGGAGCGGACCATGGCGAAGCTCAAGAAGCAGACGGCGCGGCGTACCGCGCGCGTTCGCCGCGCCATCAAGGCGGCGGCGGGAACGCGCGTGCGGCTCTCCGTCTTCCGCTCGTCGAAGCACATCTACGCGCAGGTGATCGACGACCGCAAAGGCGAGACGCTCGCATCCGCCTCCTCGATCGAGAAGGACATGCGCGGCAGTCTCAAGACCGGCGCCAATATCGAGGCCGCCAAGGCCGTCGGCAAGGCGGTGGCCGAGCGCGCGGCCGCCAAGGGCATCAAGGACGTGGTGTTCGACCGCGGCGGCTACATCTTCCACGGCCGCGTGAAGGCGCTGGCCGATGCGGCGCGTGAAGGCGGGCTCAAATTTTAAGGCGAATGGGCCGGTGAAACCGGAAACCGAAACGGATTTTTGTCATGGCACGTGAACATCGCGATCGGAATCGGGACGAGCGGGACAACGAGTTCACCGAGAAGCTCGTCCACATCAACCGTGTCGCCAAGGTGGTGAAGGGCGGCCGGCGCTTCGGCTTCGCGGCGCTGGTCGTCGTGGGCGACCAGAAGGGCCGGGTCGGCTTCGGGCACGGCAAGGCACGCGAGGTGCCGGAAGCGATCCGCAAGGCGACCGACGCCGCCAAGCGCAATCTGACCCGGGTGCCGCTGCGCGAAGGGCGCACGCTGCATCACGACGTCGCCGGCCGGCACGGCGCGGGCAAGGTCTTCCTGCGCGCGGCGCCTCCCGGCACCGGCATCATCGCGGGCGGCCCGATGCGCGCCGTGTTCGAGACGCTCGGCATGCAGGACGTGGTGGCGAAGTCGCTCGGCTCGTCCAATCCCTACAACATGGTGCGGGCGACCTTCGACGCCCTCAAGCACCAGGACTCCCCGCGCTCGGTCGCGGCCCGCCGCAACGTCAAGGTTTCCGCCCTGCAGGCGCGCCGCCGCGAGGGCGCCGACGCCGAGGCGGCCACCGACTAAAGCCCGCGCCTTTCCCGAGTAGCAGCGCCAGCGCGCGAGAGCCGCCAGGACGACAACGATGACGACCAAATCCAAGACCATCACCGTGCAGCAGATCGGCAGTCCGATCCGCCGCCAGCACACCCAGCGCGAGACCCTGGTCGGGCTCCGGTTGAACCGCATCGGACGGGTGTCCGAATTGCAGGACACACCGGCGGTTCGCGGCATGATTGCCAAGGTCGCGCACCTGGTGCGGGTGCTCGAGAAGTAAGGAGAAGGCGATGAAGCTCAACGAACTCGCCGACCGACCGGGTTCGCGCAAGCGCCGGCAGCGCGTCGGACGCGGCATCGGCTCGGGCTCCGGCAAGACCGCCGGCCGTGGCGGCAAGGGCCAGACCGCGCGCTCGGGCGTGCGCATCAAGGGCTTCGAGGGCGGACAGATGCCGCTGCATCGCCGCCTGCCCAAGCGCGGCTTCAACAACATCTTCGCCAAGAAGCTCAACGAGGTGAACCTCGGCCGCGTCCAGGCTGCGGTCGACGCCGGCAAGCTTGATCCCAAGGAGGTGGTGAATGCCGCCGCCCTGGTGAAGGCGGGCGTGCTGCGTCGCGCCAAGGACGGTGTACGCCTGCTCGGCTCGGGCGAGATCAAGGCCAAGCTGAACTTCGAGGTCTACGGCGCCTCCAAATCGGCGGCGGCCGCGGTCGAGAAGGCCGGCGGTTCGGTCAAGGTCCTCGCGCCGAAGGCGAAGAGCGGCGAAGAGGCCGCATAAGGCGGCCGGGTCCGCACCCGGCTCTTGTGGTGGGCAGCCGCGACTTATACCTGATCGGGTTGTGGGCGGCGAAGCGGCGATGACGGGGCGACGAGCGCAACCGGGAGCCTGATTTCCATGGTCTCAGCAGCGGAACAACTGGCGGCCAATCTCAACTTTTCCGCGCTCGCCAAGGCCGACGAGCTGAAGAAGCGCATCTGGTTCACCCTCGGCGCGCTCCTCGTCTACCGGCTCGGCACCTACATCCCGCTGCCCGGGATCGATCCCGCCGCCTGGGAGCAGATCTTCCAGACCCAGTCGGGCGGAATCCTCGGCATGTTCAACATGTTCGCCGGCGGCGGCATCCACCGCATGGCGATCTTCGCGCTGAACATCATGCCCTACATCTCGGCGTCGATCATCGTGCAGCTGATGACGACGGTCTCGCCCACCCTCGAGCAGCTCAAGAAGGAAGGCGAGCAGGGCCGCAAGGTCATCAACCAGTACACCCGGTATGGGACGGTCTTTTTGGCCGCGCTCCAGGCCTATGGCATCGCGATCGGCCTGGAAGGCGCGGGGTCCGTGGTCGCCGAGCCGGGCGTGTTCTTCCGGCTTTCGACCGTGATCACGCTGACCGGCGGCACCGTCTTCCTGATGTGGCTCGGCGAGCAGATCACCTCGCGCGGCATCGGCAACGGCATCTCGCTGATCATCCTGTCGGGCATCGTCGCCCAGCTGCCCTCGGCGATTGCGGGCACCCTCGAGCTCTCCCGCCAGGGCGCGCTGTCGCCCGGCATCCTGCTCCTGGTTGCGGTCGTGGCGGTCGCGGTGATCGCTTTCATCGTGTTCATGGAGCGTGCCCAGCGCCGGCTGCTGATCCAGTACCCCAAGCGCCAGGTCGGCAACCGCATGTTCGAGGGGCAGTCCTCGCATCTTCCGCTCAAGCTCAACACCTCCGGCGTCATCCCGCCGATCTTCGCCTCCTCGCTGCTGTTGCTGCCGACGACGGTCGCCAACTTCAACACCGGCCAGATGCCGGACTGGCTCAACTCCGTCGTCGCCCAGCTGTCGCACGGCCGACCGCTCTTCCTCCTCCTTTACGTGTTGGGGATCGTGTTCTTCGCCTTCTTCTATACGGCGATCGTCTTCAACCCGACCGAGACGGCGGACAATCTCAAGAAGCATGGCGGGTTCATTCCCGGCATCCGGCCCGGCGAACGCACCGCCGAGTACATCGATCACGTACTCTCGCGCATCACGGTGGTGGGGGCGGCCTACCTCGCGGCGGTCTGCCTGTTTCCGGAGATGCTGATCTCCTATGCGGCGGTTCCGTTCTACTTCGGCGGCACCTCGCTGTTGATCGTGGTCAGCGTCACGATGGATACGGTCGCCCAGGTCCAGGGCTATCTGCTGGCGCACCAGTATGAAGGTCTCATCAAGCGCGCGAAGTTGCGGGGCCGCAGACGATGAGGCTGATCCTGCTCGGGCCGCCGGGCTGCGGAAAGGGCACCCAGGCCCAGCGCTTGACGGACAAATACGGCATCGTGCAGCTCTCGACCGGCGACATGCTGCGGGCGGCCGTCAAGGCCGGCACGCCGACCGGCCTCAAGGCGCGTGACATCATGGCGCGCGGCGACCTCGTCCCCGACGAGGTCGTGGTCGGGATCGTCGCCGATCGCATCGATCAGCCGGATGCCAAGAACGGATTCATCCTCGACGGCTTCCCGCGCACGGTCCCGCAGGCGCAGGCGCTCGATCGCATGCTCGAGGAGAAGGGCCTGAAGCTCGACGGCGTGATCGAGCTCAAGGTCGATGAAGGCATCCTGCACGAACGCATCCGCAAGCGGGTCGACGAGATGACCGCGCGCGGCGAGAGCGTCCGCGCCGACGACAATCCGGAAGCGCTCGAGAAGCGGGTTCACGCCTATCGGGTGCAGACCGCGCCTCTAGTATCATATTACCTTGACCGGGGCGCACTACGCACGGTCGATGGGATGGCGCCGATCTCGGACGTCTCGGCCGCAATCGATCGCGTCCTCGCTCCGTCCCCCGCCGCGACAGTCCGCAAGAAGCGCGTCCGGCGCGTAGCCCACGGCCGCAAGGCGAAAGCGGGCAGGGCGGCGCGGGTCGCCGGGGCGAGGCGCAAGGCCGGCAAGAAGGCTGCGGCCCGCCGGTCGCCGGCACGCAAAAAGGCGGCGGCCCGCCGGCCGCCGGCGCGCAAGAAGGCGTCTGGCGGCCGCCGTGCGAGTGTCGGGGCGGCGTCGAGAAAATCCCGCCGCAAGGCCATTAATAAAGGCCGTGGAAGAGGTTGACGCGGGTGGAAAGAGTGCGTAAATACGCGGCACCCAGTCGGATAAAGTTCATCCACGATGCCGGGCCCCCGGAAGCGGGGTGGGCGTCGTGTTGGCGTTTATCGGCAGCCAACCGATTGAAGCCGTGGGATTTTAGGACAAGCGCCGGCGCCCGCCGGCAACCGGAGTAGCGACCTTGGCCCGTATCGCTGGTGTGAACATTCCGACCAACAAGCGCGTGGTGATCGCGCTGCAATACATCCATGGCATCGGGGCCAAGAAGGCTCAGGAGATCATGGACAAGGTTCACCTCCCGCCGGAGCGTCGGGTATCGCAGCTGACCGACCAGGAAGTGCTGCAGATCCGCGAGGTGATCGACCGCGACTACATCGTCGAGGGCGATCTGCGGCGCGAGGTTCAGCTCAACATCAAGCGGCTTCAGGATCTGGGCTGCTATCGCGGGCTGCGGCATCGCCGCAATCTGCCGGTCCGCGGCCAGCGCACGCACACCAATGCGCGCACCCGCAAGGGACCGTCGAAGCCGATCGCCGGCAAGAAGAAGCCGACCGCTTAAGCCCAGCACGAACTCACGCCATGGCTCGGCATGTGACCGGGCCGCAAAGGGAAGCCAATGGGTAAGGAAGCCACCCGTGTCCGCCGCCGCGAGCGCAAGAACATCGCCTCCGGCGTGGCGCACGTGAACGCCACCTTCAACAACACCATGATCACCATCACGGACGCGCAGGGCAATACGATCGCCTGGTCGTCGTCCGGCACGATGGGCTTCAAGGGCTCCCGCAAGTCGACGCCCTATGCGGCGCAGGTCGCCGCCGAGGACGCCGCCAAGAAGGCGCAGGAGCACGGCATGCGCACGCTCGAGGTCGAGGTCGCGGGGCCCGGCTCGGGCCGCGAGTCCGCGCTGCGCTCGCTGCAGTCGGCCGGCTTCACGATCACCTCGATCCGGGACGTGACGCCGATCCCGCACAATGGCTGCCGGCCGCGCAAGCGCCGGCGCGTCTGAGCATTGTATCCGGCGGGCGAACCATTCCGTCCGCCGCCGCCGAACTGTCCCACGGACGGAGTGGGATGCGCGGACCCCCGCGCCGCCAAACGAACGGTGATGACGTGACGATCCAAAAGAACTGGCAGGAACTGATCAGGCCGAACAAGCTCCAGGTGACAGCGGGTACCGATCCCAAGCGCTTGGCCACGGTCGTGGCCGAGCCGCTCGAGCGCGGCTTCGGCCTGACCCTCGGCAACGCGCTGCGCCGCATTCTGCTCTCCTCGCTGCAGGGAGCGGCGGTGCAGTCGGTGCATATCGACGGTGTGCTGCACGAATTCTCCTCGATCGCCGGCGTGCGCGAGGACGTGACCGACATCGTGCTCAACATCAAGGACATCGCCATCAAGATGCAGGGCGACGGCCCCAAGCGGATGGTGGTGAAGAAGCAAGGGCCAGGCACCGTGACTGCGGCCGACATTCAGACTGTCGGCGACGTCGTCGTGCTCAATCCGGAGCTGGTGCTGTGCACGCTCGACGAAGGCGCCGAGATCCGCATGGAGTTCACGGTCGCGACCGGCAAGGGCTATGTGCCCGCTGAGCGCAACCGTCCGGAAGACGCGCCGATCGGGTTGATCCCGGTTGATAGCCTGTATTCCCCGGTGCGCAAGGTATCCTACAAGGTCGAGAATACTCGCGAAGGGCAGATCCTCGATTATGACAAGCTGACATTGTCGATCGAAACCAACGGCGCCATCACGCCGGAGGACTCGCTCGCCTATGCGGCGCGCATCCTGCAGGATCAGCTCAACGTCTTCGTCAATTTCGAGGAGCCAAAGCGCGAAACCGCGCACGAGGCGATTCCGGATCTTGCCTTCAATCCGGCATTCCTCAAGAAGGTCGACGAGCTCGAACTGTCGGTACGTTCGGCCAACTGTCTCAAGAACGACAACATCGTCTATATCGGCGATCTGGTGCAGAAGACCGAAGCCGAAATGCTGCGGAC
>DASTZX010000099.1:0-18095 GCA_035764045.1 Xanthobacteraceae bacterium
GGCCATTCATTTCTTCGGGCCGGATCCGATCGCCAGCGTCCCGATCGGCGCGCTCTACTACGACATGTTGCAGTGGGGCATCGGGCCGGCGCTGGTGTCGGTCTACATCTCCTACTATCTCGACCGGCAGACCTTCGACGATCTGCCCGACATCGTTCACTCCGTCGGGACGATTCCCTGGCGGGTGTTGAATGCGCTCGCCTTCGCGATCGGAACCGGGCTGCTGCTGCTGCCGGCGTTGATGGGCATCGCGCAGCAATCGGACGTCACCTGGGACGTGTCCAAGCTGCGGTTCGTCGCCGCCGGTTCGACGTTCGCCGTCGCATTCGGCCTGGCCTTGGCCGCCCAGTTCGCGCTGCGAAAGCCCAAGCGGGGCGAATAGCGAGCGCGTGCTCGTTGAGGCCATCTACGCCGCTGTTCGGGCGGCGAGCCGCAGGATCGCGTCTCCGCCTCGTATTCCCGTGACTCGCGTTCCGCGATCAGCACCTGAGCGGCCGTCCTCACCGGCGGCGCCGCACCGGCTCGGTTGAATACCGGCGGCGCTCATGGCCCGGTCGATAGAAGGAGCCGGCGTAGAAGCGGCCGAAATAGTCGGGTGAATCGGCCTGGGTCACGTAATAGCCGTAGTAGGGGCAATCCGCGGAGCGATATGCGTATCGGCTGGCTGGACGGCCGGATTTCATGATGACCAAGCCGGATACCGAGCTGCCGAGGACGGTTGCCGGGTCAAAGGGAACGCAGCCCCACCCGCTCCAATAGATTGGGACCACCGCACCGGGGGATGCGGTCATCATCGTGCTCACGCTGGTGGGCAATGGCCCCGCAAGACACGGCGTGGCTGCGATGGTCCAGACCGCGGCGAGAGCGGCCAGGCATGGCGCGTCTCGAAGCAGCCTCACGCCCTTCTCCGATCCGGCATGGCGACAACAAATCTCCATCGCATGCACCCGTCTTGTCTGTCACGAACCGATCTATTGGTCGAGCGAGCGTTGCACGGCGGTGAGCGCCTTTGCACACGCGCTCGCATCACCGACGCGGTCGGCCGCCCTCGCCTCCTCCATGCCCCGCTGGACCGATAGAGCACTTTCGACCGACAACTCACCCCGCCCCTCCTCCGCTTTGGCAATCGATTTCGGCGTCGGCTGCCGATGCAACAACGCGGCCGGACTCTCGGGTGCCCCGGCACCGGTGGTTGCTGTCGCAGCAAGTCTGGCATCGATGCGGGCCTGGATGCGGTCGATTTCCGTCGAGCATGGGCCCGCCTCGGCAGTCGGCACGGGTGCGGCGAAAAACGCCGCAGTCAAAATCGCCATCCGCTGTGCGCTCATGCGATCCTCCTGGAATTGGCCGGGCATGCTTGCGCCTTCCCGGCTGCTCAGCGCTCATCGGTTTGATGTTTCATCGCTGCCGCACTGGCGTGGCAGCGATGAACGTCGTCAAATCTCGGCTCTACTTGGCGATTGACGCTCTGGCCGCCTCGATCTTCGCCTTGACGGATTCCAGGTTGAAGCTCGCGCCTTTCTGCATCGGCGGAAACTCGATCGCAGTCTGCGCCAAGTCTTCGACCTTCTGCTGGACGAAGACGAATCGCCAGAATTCGTATTTGAACCAGTCGAAGTATTGCTGCGCCCCGACGGCGGTGCCGTTGCTCGGCCAACCCGTGCGCTCGAACGGATCGAGACGCAGGTTCGTGATGAACGGGACGTCGGGCTTCGGCTTGTCACCAAGCCAGCCCTGCGGCTGCTCGACGAATCGGTACTTGTAGTCGTCGATGCGCACGGCCCCGAGTTCGCTTTCCCCGAAGTACCAGATCTCGTGGCGCTTCGACGGTCCCGCACCGATGATCATCTCCGTCTGATCGTAGCCATCGAGATGGACCCGGTAGTTGCGATCGCCGATCTGCTTTCCGTTCTTGAGCTCCTCCGTGATGTTGGGATTGCCCGCCGCGGCGAGGAAGGTCGGGAACCAGTCGAGGCCCGACATGAGGCCGTTTTCGACCTTGCCGGCCGGCACACGGCCGGGCCAACGCAGGATGCAGGGCACGCGGAAGCCGCCTTCCAGCACCGTCCCCTTCGACTGCGCAAACGGCGTCTGCCCGCCGTCCGGCCAAGTGAAGACCTCGGTTCCGTTGTCGGTCGTGAAGACCACAATGGTGTTGTCGTCCACGCCCAGGTCCTTGAGCTTCTTCATGACGTCACCGACGATATCGTCGAGCTGCGCCATGCCGGCTTCCTGCAGAGACCAGCCATTCTGCGCGTTGCGCATCGCCTCATACTTCGGCGAGAGGTGCGTCACGATGTGCATGCGGGTCGGGTTGAGCCAGAGGAAGAACGGCTTGCCGTCGGCGCGCGCCTTGTCGAGAAACTTGAAGGCGGCGTCGCGGATCTCGTCGTCCACCGTCTCCATCCGCTTGCGATACAACGGTCCGGCATCCTCGATCCGCTGCCGGCCGATCCGGCCCCAGCGCGGCATCTCGGTGGGATCGTCGGCGGCGGCGGCCCAGCTGTGCACCATGTTGCGCGGACCGACGACGTCGAGCAGGTCCTGGGGATAGTTGGGATGATCGGGATCTTCCATCGCGTCGAGGTGGTACAGGTACCCGAAGAATTCATCGAAGCCGTGCACCGTCGGCAGGAACTCGTTCTTGTCGCCGAGATGATTCTTGCCGAATTGCCCGGTCGCGTAGCCCATGCCCTTGAGAGCGGTCGCGATCGTCACCGCTTCCGCCGGAATTCCGGTGGGCGCCCCGGCTTGACCGACGGTCGTCATTCCGGTGCGGATCGGCAGCTCGCCGGTGATGAAGTTGGCGCGCCCGGCCGTGCAGCTCGCCTCGGCGTAATAGTCGGTGAAAATGATTCCTTCGGCGGCGAGCCTGTCGAGGTTCGGCGTGCGCCCGGCCATCAGGCCGCGATGGTAGGCGCCGATATTCCACATGCCGATATCGTCGCCCATGATGACGACGATGTTCGGCTTCTGGCCGCGCGTTGCGGACGGCCGCTGTTGCGCCTGCGCGGTCCGCGTCGTGCCGATCGGGCCGAATGCTGCGGCGGTAACCAGCGCGGTTCCGGTCAGCAGCACGTCGCGGCGTTTGAGACCGGTGCGCTCCGAATCCTTGCCTCGATCAGAGCCGTTACTCATGGTGCACTCCTTGCTGGTTGAATGCAGCGAAAGCCGAGGTGAATGATGGAGGCGTCGATCGCCTGCGCGAGGCGGGCCGCCGGGGCAGCGCCGTGACATGGCTGACATGGCCACTCTCGGCCACCCGCCGGACAAAGGCGCTATACCGCGCATTCGTCACCGGCATCATCTCGATCCGGAATGAATCAGCGGTAGCGCGGTGGGCCGGCGGCTCCGAGAGACAAAGACGATCGGAGCCCATGCGGAGCATGCCGCCCGGCACGAAGACCATCTTCGATGATGCTTTGCGATCCAAGGGATGCCCTCCCCGAATCCCGCAGCCTGATTGGCCGACCTGGGCGCGACCAAATGCCCGCCCGCAACCATCCAACAACGAAGCGCCCGCGCCGGTCCCTCGACCGAACCTTCGGGCAGACGAAATTTTGCACTGAGATCGTCGGCCTTGCCGTCATGCCCGCGCTCGTCGCGGGCATCCACGTCTTTGCCGATCTGCAAGCTGGAAGACGTGGAGGGCCGGGACATAGGCGAGCGAAGCGACGCCGTTCTTCGAACGGCTATGCCCCGGTCATGACGTGGTCAACCAGGAAAGTCGGCGCGACGGACCGGGATCGGGTGCCGTTGGGGCGCTCCGTCGCGCCGCGGAACATTCCCGTGGATAAGTTCGTTCCGCCCTTGTCCCCGTCGGTGAACTAACCTTCTCCATTGGTCGGGGAAGGGACCTTCATCGAAATGCGCGGCCCGGTTTCCCTGTTTGTCGTCTTGGCGATCCTTGGCGCTTCCGGCGCCGAGGCGAGTTGCGTCGATCCCGGGACGCTGACACACGCGACCGTCAGCATTTCGCGGTATTTCAGTGAGGCGGAGCGGGCGAGCGAGCCGGACGTGATCGGCGTGCAAGGTGCCGGCTGGTTCTTGTCTCCGAGCCACATCGTCACCGTCGGACATGTGACGGAGGGAATGAAACTCGCGCCGTGGGACTGGACAACCATTGATATCCGGGATGGCGAGGAAACACGAACCGTGGCCGCGCGACTCGCGCGCATTGCCGGATCGGGCACGGAGAAGCTGGCCGTCATCGAGCTGCAGCACCCGGTGCCAAACGCCCGGGTCCTGGCCACCCGGTCCGCGCCGCTCGCGCCGGAAGAGCGCGTCGTCACCATCGTCCATGCCGGTCATCATCCACGGTCGGTCAGCGGCCGGTTCGTGCAGACGGGAGAGGCCGGCCCCCTCACGAACGTGGACCTCCTCGAGATGTACGACGGACGTGACCGCCTTGCTATTGATCACGGTGCCTCCGGCGCACCGGTGCTCGATTGCCGCGGTGAGGTCGCAGCGGTCATCAGCAACGTCTTCGTCCGGAATATTCAATTCGCATCCCGCGACATTCGAACCTCCACGTCGTGGGGAAACCCGAACGTCGTATCCGTCCCGATCCAGGAGCTGACTGGCGGCCCATGAAGCGAGATTGCTTCGCTCGCAATGACGGATCGCTCCGAGCGCTCTGACGCTGAGCGGGTTATTTGGTGGTCATTGTCCTCGGCGACGATGGGCTCGGAGGGCTCGGCGAAATCGCGAAGGTGAGCCACACGTTCCAGCCGTCCGGCCGGTGCGCTGCATCGAATTCGCCGTAGGCCTTGAGGTTGAGATAACCTTGCAGATTATCCCGAAGCGGAAAGACATAGCCGATCTGCGGGCCCACGCCGGCGACGCGCGATTCGAAGCAGCCGACCCGATTTCCGGCGCCCGTGTCGCAGGAAAGCTGGTCGTAGAAATAGCCGACCACGCCGATCTGCCACTGCTTGGTCAGGAACTTGGAGGCGGCCCAGTCGAGATGGGCGTCCACGCCGTTCTGATACTGGGTTTGATCATTCATACCGCAGTCGTCTTGCGATGTGCTTCATACGCCGCCCCCTACTCCGTACATTTGACCGGATGGCGCACGCGGTGAGTACGCGCGCGTCAACTGGAGGATGCAAGTCTGATTGTCCGAGCGCGTACTTTTTTGCGTGGCGCGTTGCGGCGCCGTACACTCGGGCGGTGTTCCGGGAGGAAGCGGTAACGAATTGCATTGGGTTCGGTCGAGCTGGCGCGCACCGCGCTGCGCTGCCGCCGCGTATTGGACCTCGGCCCAATCGACCCGCTAGCTCTCTTCAGTATCATTGCGAACCGTGAAGTTCGCATCTGGCGCCGTCATACGGAAGCGTCGGAGCTTCCAAGACGTGCGCCAGCTTGCGACGGGCGCTTTCGGCTCGTCCGGCCACCCGTCCGCTCTCCGGCGTGTGAGCGTGACACTTGAGTGCGGCCCATGACCCACGATGCTGCGATGACAATTCGCTCGCCTGACTCTGCGACGTGGTCATTCCATCATTCGAACATGGTGTGGATTCCCGGCGGCACCTTCCGCATGGGATCGGACACGCATTATCCCGAAGAGGCGCCCGTCCATCGCGTCGAAGTCGACGGCTTCTGGATCGACCGCACGCCGGTCACCAATCGCGAGTTCCGAAAGTTCGTCAACGCGACGGGCTACGTGACAGTCGCGGAAATCAAGCCCGACCCGAAGGATTATCCGGGCGCGCTGCCGCACATGCTCAAGGCTGGCTCGCTCGTGTTCACCCCGCCCAGGCATGCGGTGGACACGCGCGACTGGAGCCAGTGGTGGGTCTTCAAGTTCGGCGCCCACTGGCGCCGGCCCTATGGGCCGCGCTCATCCATCAGCGGCCTCGACGAGCATCCGGTAGTCCACGTCGCCTATCGCGACGCCGAGGCCTACGCGACATGGGCCGGCAAGGCGCTGCCGACCGAGGCCGAATGGGAGTTCGCGGCGCGCGGCGGACTGGACGGCGCCGAGTATGCCTGGGGAGAGGAGTTCACGCCGGGCGGCCGGCGGATGGCCAACACCTGGCAGGGCATCTTTCCGCACGAAAATCTCACGACCGACGGCTACGAGCGCACCTCGCCGGTGACGGCGTTCCCGCCGAACGGCTACGGCGTCCACGACATGATCGGCAACGTCTGGGAATGGACGGCCGATTGGTGGTCGGCCAGGCACGAGCCAGACGCCCCGAAGGCGTGCTGCATCCCGGTCAATCCGCGCGGCGGGCGTGAGGACGCGAGCTACGACGCCTGCCAGCCGAAGATCAGGATTCCCCGCAAAGTGCTCAAGGGCGGCTCGCATCTCTGTGCGCCCAACTATTGCCGCCGCTATCGGCCGGCCGCGCGTCATGCGGAGCCGGTCGACACGTCGACCAGCCACGTCGGCTTTCGCTGTGTGGTGAAAGTCTGACTGGTTTCAGCCGCGCCAAGTCCGCTTTGGACCCGAACCGACATTCTCGTCAGCTCGGTCGGATCACAAAACCTGACATCTGTCAGGCGGCTTGCAATTTGATCGCATCGTCCCGAATTTCCGGCGGAACTGCGAGCGCGGGGCGTTGCCGATCCGCCCCGGCGCGGTTGCGGACGGCGGTCCTGGGTGACCTCGCCGAGCGGACATCAGGTCGTCAACGGCTCGATAGCCGCGATCTCGGAATTCGCGCTATCGACACGATCGGAAATGGTCCGAATGATGAAATCATCGAAGGCGCTCGCGAGATCGGGGCGTTCCCGGCGCATCAACTCAAAATTGGCCCGGGTCAACGTGAAGAGGTCGGTCGGCCCTTCGGAGGAGACGGTGGCCGAGCGCACCGAACATCGGAAGAAACCCATTTCGCCGATCACCGTATATCTCGCGATGCGTCGGACGCGCAGGCTGTTGCCGCTGCTCGTCGTGACGTCAACCGCGAGGCGGCCGGCGGCGACGATATCGATGGTATCGGCCGGCTCCCCTTGGCGATGAAGCACGGCCGACGCGTCGACATGCCTCTGATCGAAATACGCGATGAGGTCGGCTGACTTGACGTTCGCGCCAAGTTGACGCTGCAGCCAGGATGGGAAGCCGGACAGTTCCGTGTCGACGTCGATCTTCCCCTCGGCCAGCAGCCTGTCCTCGCACCAGGCGAGCCCGGCGTTGAGATCGGCAAAGGCCCGGTGTCGGCTCTTGCCGCCGAGCAAGCCGCCGCGTGTGAGAGCGACGAGGCTCGCCTGCGAGAGCGAGCAATACACGATCGTCGTGCCGCGCTGGTTGCAATGATTGCGCAGCTTGGCAAGGCTGACAAAGGCCGAGGAATCGGCCCCGGATACCATGCTGAAATCGAGAATGACGTAAGCGACGCGGCGCGGCAGCGCGGCCTCGATATCGTCCCGGATTCGCTCGAACAGACCTTCGGAGGAGCCGAAGAAAATATAGCCGGAAAGCCAGTAGAGTTGCACGGCATCGCCGATCGCGCGCAGATGTTCGGTTGCTTCCGCCGAGCGGTCGACATGGCTGGAGAACTGGGCGCGGCTCAAATGGCGGCGCACCACGCCGAGGCGTGCATAGCTGACGACGAACAGCAGGCAGGCGCACACGAGGCCGGCCAGCACGCCGACGAGATAGCCGTACATGACGCAGACGATCATGATGGCCACGGCGAGCGTCAGATCAAGCCAGGCGCGCTGGAAAAATGGTTTCCACAGCGCGTCGACGATGAACGTGTAGCCCAGATAAAGGACGAGGCCGGCGATGATGGGGATCGGAACGAATCCCGGCAGATCCACATTTGCAAGGCCAACGAGACCGAACGCCAGAGCACACACGACGCCGCTCAAGCGGCCGCCGCTCCCGGCATGCTGCAGCAGACTGCTGGTGCCGACCTGGAGGCTGCTGGTCAGGCCCCCGAGCGGCGCCGCAATGAGACTGCCGATCCCGTGGCCACGAAATTCCCGGTCGAGATCGCCGGCTGCTTGGCGCCCGACCTCTATGCTCGAGACCTTCGTGACGAGCGAGATGAGAGTGATGACGGTAACCGCGAGGAATTCCGGAGCAAGATGGGCCAACGTCGGCCAGTTCAGATGCGAGCTGCGAACGGCCTGGAGCGGCAGCCATGCGCGCAAGGTCCCGAGCGAGGGCAAGTACCAACCGTGCTCAGCCCCGGAGAGCTGAAGCATGCGAAGGGATGCGACGCCCCCAAGCCACATTGCAACGAGCGCGGCCGGCATGGCGAAGGGTGCCTTTACCCATCGCCGCAAAGCCAGCATGACCCCGAGCAGGAGAACGGCGCCGGCGAGCCTTGCGGCGTCGGACGCAGTCCAGCTTGCAAGCCCGGCGAGCGTGAGGGCCGTGGGCCCGGCCGTCATGCGGACAGCGCCCACAACCAGGAAATATCCGGTTGCCGCCAAGAACCCGCCAACCACCGGATAGGGGACGAAGCGAAAGTACGACCCCCACCCGCACACCCCGAGACCATAGAGGACAACACCCGAGAAGAGTGTCGCCGTCGTGAATACCAGCATGACGCCCTGGATCGCAGTTTCCGCATCGCCGCCGGCGGCCCGGACGGCGGATGCGGTCAACGCGCTCAGCAGGACAAGCGCGGCGCCTGTCGGCGAGTCGATCCCGGTCGCAAGCGGAGGCAGGGAGGTGGACAGCGCAATCCAGACGCCGCACACGCAGGCGCCAATGAGCATCGACCAGATCGCAACCGGGATTCCGGCGCTCAGATCGCCGGGAAACATCAGTGCGCCGAACGATACGATGTTGCCGATCAGCACCACCGAGGTGAGGAGCCCGGCGATCACGTCCTTGAGGATGTCCCGACCCGAGGCGATCAATCGGCCGCGCGCTTTGACCCTGATGCCATGCTGGCCATGCTCTCCATCCCGCATACGCGCTCCTCCCGGTCCGCCGCCGGAGACCCGGCCGTTCGCCCATGTCGTCGCTGCGGAGCGTCCGCAGAATATGCTGAGAACTCGGGTGGATCATGGCCGAAGAGCAATGAGAGCGCATTCGTTAGCTCAGGCAGAACCGGTTCGCCTCGACTACGGGCTCAAGTCCCTTCAATCTCGGCCGGTCTATGTGAATGGAAAGGCGCGCGGCACGTTTGTGCTCGCATACAGGCTTCCCAAACCTGAATCCGAATGGGACATCGCGCTGATGACCTTTGCGGCGGACGCCGCGACCGAGGCGCTCAGGGAATGATCGATCCGGTACCGCCATTCCTCGGTACCGGGCCTCACGCGCCGCAGCGGATTCGAATCATGGCGGTGCGCACGCTTTGCTTTGCGCGCCCTGCGGGCGCCGGACCGGAAGCAGCAAGATTTTACCGCGGAAACTTCGGTGAGAATCAGACATTAAATCCGCATAAGGTGCGGACGTCTCGATGCCCAGTTCCGATTATTACCGCAAGCAGGCCCAGCTTTGCGCTCAGCTCGCCCTCATCAGCAGCGATCCCAGCGTGGTCGCGCGCTGCAACGCGATGGCGGTTGAGCACCTCGCCAGAGCTGCCGAGCTGGACGCCGTGAGCGACGGCATGCCGCCCGCCGACGACGGCAACGACATGGATCGCGATTGACCGCCGAGCACGACGAGCGCCGACCGACCTGCCCGAAATGCGGGAACCCGATGCACCTCGATCGCGTCGCGGCGAGCGTCCTCCGTTATCCCGAACTGAGGACCTACACCTGCCCATCGTGCTGGGGCGAGGTCGTCGTCCTGCCGGATACTGAAGAGGAGTAGCCGCAGGCGCTCGCGACCACATTTGCTGTCTTGTCCGCCGCCCTGGCCGTGACGCCGGCCGCGGCGCAGGCCGCTACTCAAGACAGTCAGTCAAAGGCCGGATTCGGCGGTCTGGCGGACGAATTCGACAGGATCGAGCGCGAGGGTGGCGGCCGTCTCGGCGTTGCCGTGCTCGACACCGGATCCGGCGCAGAGGCAAAGCAGCGCGGCGACGAACGCTTTCGCCCACATCAATAGCCATACGCGTAGGGGTCATATCCGTATGGACCGCACCATTCGCCCCATCCTCCCGCACCCCAGCCGTAGTCGCCAGGGTCGCAGTCGGCGTAGGCGTAGTCATAATAGGGCCATCCCCAATCCCAGCCCCACCCCGCTCCCAACCCAGCCGCGAAGAACCGGCCGTGGCCGAAGCGACCGCGCGCGAAGCCGAAACGCGCGCCGCGGGCAAACGCAACGTGGCGCACGCCGGTGACCGTGGTCCCGGAACGGAAGTCCGGGCCGGTCGCTCCGCGGAAGCCGGGAGCGATCGCGTCTCGGGTAAACGCAACGCGGCGCACGCCGGTGATCGTGGTCCCACGGAAGCCCGGAGCGATCGCTCCGCGGAAACCGGGAGCGACCGCGCCGCGGAAGCCGGGAGCGAGCCCGCCGCGGAAGTCGGAAGGCATCGCGCCGCGGAACGCTGGACCGGCCGGTCCGCCGCCGCGGAAGCCCGGGCTCACGGTGAAACTGCGCGATCCGGCGCCGATGGCCTGCGCGCCGAACCCGCCACCCCCGAACCCAGCATGGCCGCCGAAGCCGCCGCCGCCGAAGCCACCATGACCACCCCCGAAGCCGCCGCCGCCAAAGCCGGCATGACCGCCGCCGAAGCCACCGCCCCCGAAGCCACCGCCGCCATGACCACCGCCACCGCCGCCGCCGCCACCTCCGCCACCTCGCGCCGATGCCAGGTCAGCCATGGACACCACGGCCAACGCGGCCGCGCCAAAAGCCAGGACGAACAGTTTGATCAACATCGCACCCTCCTGGCGCGGATCGCGCCTCATTTGCCGCGATTCGATCCGCGGTTGACTCCACGTCATCGGGGAGCATCCGGGAGCCGCAATCGTTCGCAGCCGAGAGGGACGGTGGACTCGAAAGCGCACCCGTCATCGATCGAGTGATGCTCGCTCGCGGGAACGCTAGGGTGTGCGAACTTCAATGGGTTGATCTACGTCAAAGCCCTTCAAATTTGATCACGCGCAATGTTCTGGTCGAGGCGATGGCCGGCGGCGAATTGTCGTGCAGGAGTTACCTGTCGTCGGTCAAAAACCTTCACAACGCACCGGCCCGAATATCACGCAATTTCACGGCGCTGGTGGCGGCTAATTGGCGTTCTCAGTCTTTTGCCTGGAGAATGAAACGAGAGGACCGCCGCGAGATGCCGAGGCCGGACAAAGGCGCGAGTTCATCGCGCTGCTCGGTGGCTGGGCCACCGTGGCGATGATCGCGCTGGTGCGAACCTCGGGGGGTGAGGATTGACACAGGACCGTTGGCGTAAGATCGCAAAGGCGCCGCAGAGATTGGCGCTTTGCCGTCTCATCATCAATCTGATGCGAACTGTGCACGGCGCTTACGCTCCAGTCGGCGAGCCTTTTGGCACGCGCCTGGAAACCTTCTTCATCGCCGCATGTGTGGCGGTTGGCGACATCGAGGGCAAGCCATTTTCGGTTGCGAAGATTGCTGCCTATATGCACGTGCCCCGTACGACAGTCATTCGCAGGCTCAATCGGCTGCAAAACTGGAATCTGATATATCGCGAGGGCCGGCACTATTACCTGCGCGAGAAGACGCTCAATTCCCTTATTGGCATGCGAAGCTACCAACAGGTCACGCGCATTCTGCGCGAGGCCACTGAGGAATTGACCGTTTTGGACACTCTGCCGGATTGACGCAAAGCCTGGACCTGGAACAACGTGTTGAATTGCGCGAGCGTCAATCGATCTCATCGATCCCGACGAGCGTCGTGGCGGCGGCGGCACCGAGACCGGTGCTCACGCTCGGATGTGCAGACGAGCGCCCGGCGGGAGCGTCAGCCCATGAGACGCATCGCACTGGCTCATTCCGGAGCCGCGCAGGAGTTTGCGATTGCGCGGTCAAGACCCGCTTGAACACGCCCGAGCGCTGCTCGGACAGAGCAGCCTGTTTCGGCAGCTCGGCCCGAACGAGCGCAAGGCGCTGTTCGCCCACGCCCGCGTGCAGGAATATGCCGCCGCCGACACGATCTTCCTGATGGGCTCGCCGGGCGACAGCATGCTGGCGGTGCTCAACGGCAGCATCCGGATCAGCTTGCTCGCGCCCAACGGCAAGGAGGTCGTGCTCGCGATACTGGGGCCAGGAGAAATCTGTGGCGAGGTCGCGCTCCTCGATGGAAAGGCGCGCACGGCCGATGCCCGGGCGGCGACCGACTGCAGCGTCGTGGTCCTGGAACGGCGGGACGTCCTCGCCTTCTTCGCGCAGTACCCGGAGGCTTGGGCAGGGCTGGCCGACGTTCTTTGTGAGCGCTTGCGCATCGCCGACCAGCAGATGGCCGAATTTGCCTTCTCGACTGTGTCGGTCCGCCTGGCTCGTGCCCTGCTGCGTTTGGCGACCCTGGACGAGCACGCGGCCAATGCGGCAGGCTCCGCCCACGTCGACCTCACGCAGCGCGAGCTCGGGAATCATATCGGAGCGGCGCGCGAAAGCGTCAACAAGCTTCTGCGATCCTGGGAGCACAAAGGCTATATCCGCCTCGGCGGCCACCTCGTCGTCATTACGAACCGCGCGGCGGTGGAAAATCTGGCCGCTCCTGAGCGCTGAACGGCGCGGGCACTCCCGGCCGCTCGCGCATTCGCGGCGTCTGGTGCACCTCTTGGTCCGTCATGTTTCGGACGCGATATCTCAGGTGCTTTCCACCGGCTGCGCCCTCCTTGTGCGGCATCTCTTTCCGCACCCACATTGACATATCGCAAGGTCCAACAACCTTCCTCGACCAATCCTTTCCGCATGAACGCCGGGCAGGTCGTGGATCACAGCACCAGACTTCCTTCTGAAGTCCTCAGGCTGGCCGAGCGTCTCGGCGCCACGGCGGACAGCTCGAGCAGCGTGGTGCGGCTCACCCAGGCTGGGACGATGCGCGATGATCCGGACGGGCGATTCATCTCATTCACGGCCAGGCAGACCATTGCGACGGACCGAACGGAGTTCGCGTGGCGAGCGCGAACCGGTCCGCTGCGCATCATCACGGTCGTCGATGCATTCGAGCATGACGCGCCCAAGCTGGATGTCCGGGCGTTCGGCTGGCTGCGGCTTGCGAGCGTGCGCGCCCAGCCGGCCGCAGCCAAGGGCGAGATCATGCGCTATCTGGCTGAGCTGCCGTGGGCGCCGGACGCGATCCTCTCGAACCCCCATCTTGCCTGGCAGGTGGTCGATGCAAGAACGCTCCGCGTCAGCTGCCGAACCGGTCCCGTCCGTGCCGAGGTCGAGTTCAAGCTCAATGGGCAGGGCTGTATCGGTGAGGTGTTCGCTCCCGACCGGCCGCGAAAAGAAGGTGCCCGGTTCGTGGAGCGGCCGTGGCAAGGGCGGTTCTTCGACTATCGTGAGCACCTTGGCCGCTGGTTGCCCTTTCGCGCCGAGGTCGGCTGGGACGTGAACGGGCAAACATTCGTTGCGTGGCGTGGAGAGCTCAGGAGCTGGAATTGCGTTTAGCAGACCATCCCGAGATCGCCTCGATTGGTCCCTGCCTCCGGGACGTACCGCCCGAGAATCTCCCGGATGCAACGGCGTCGAGGAGAGCGTTCTGCCGCTGCTCCGGCGGCGCGGCCCCTGTCCAACCCGGTTCGGCCGTGATGAGCAACTGCGCTGTGGACAGGAACACGCACGTTGAGCATTCTTGCCATGGGAGGCCGGCCATGCTGTTCAATGCCTGCAATTGCGCTGCGCCGTTTGCATCGTCCGCCGCAAGCTTGTGCGCAGGTGGCGCGGGCTTCGTCACGGCCGTCGTCGCGACGCTCGCCGCGAGCGCCCGCACGCGGCCGGCCAAGACGCTGCGCAACGATGTCCCGGACGTCGACCGGCTCGCGGTCCGCATCGTCACGGACAATCTCACGCAAAAGTTCGTGCCCGACGAGACGCGCGACGGCCTTGCCATCGAACGGCGCGTCGCGCACCGATACCCCGACCGGCCGCCACGGCATATTCTGAATGCCGAGTGGGGGCTCGCCCTTCACGCGCAATCCGTCAGCGGCAGCGAGGAGCGCAACGTCCTGGTCGATTTCGGCTTCACGCCCGAGGTCCTCAACAACAACTTGGCGGTCATCGGGATCGAGCCGTCCACGTTCGACGCCATGGTGTTGAGTCATGGACACTACGATCATTTCGGCGGCATGGTCGGCTTCCTCGAGAAGCACGGCCGCGGGCTGAAGAAGGAGATCCCTCTCTATGTCGGCGGCGAGGATGCCTTTTGCATCCGCCGCAACGCCGAGGGCCATTTCGGTGCGCTCGACCGCAAGGCCATTCTCGACTCCGGACTGACGCTGATGACGGCATCGGAGCCAGCCGTCGTCGCCGACCACGCCTTCACGACCGGCCGCATCGGGCAGGTTTCGTTCGAGAAGCCCCTGCGTCCCACCACGGAGATCATCGGCATCTTCGACGGCTTCGGTTGCTTTCCCGAAAAGATGCCGCCGAAAAAGAATACGGGCGTTCACATTCCGGACGATTTCGATCATGAGCTCGCGACCGTCTATCATGTGAGGGGACGCGGGCTCGTCGTGCTGACCTCCTGCAGCCATCGCGGCGTCATCAACACGGTGCGCGCCGCGATCTCCGCCTCGGGCATCGATCGCGTCCTCGCTGTGATCGGCGGATTTCACATCGTGCCGCCGCTCGACGACGACTATATCCGGCAGGCGATCGCCGAATTCCGCGCGATCGATCCCAAATACATTATCGTCGGCCATTGTACCGGCGATCGGTTCTACGATCTCGCCCGCTCCGAGCTGGGGGACAAGGTGATCCACTCGGCGGTCGGCACACGATTTGTGTTTACGGGGCCCGACGGCAGCGGCTGACGGCCCGGAGTCGCGCAGACAATGCGCCAGATAGGCGCGTCCCACGGCCGACAAGGCCCAATTGTTCGGCGTTCCAACAGCTCATGAGCCAAACCAGACGTCGGATTATTTTCCCTCACCGGAATACAGACGATCGATGAAACCATTAGCCTCAAGTTCGTCGATGAATGACGAATCGGCAATATCGGATTCCTTCAATGCGCCTGCTGCGGGGTCTTGCTTGGCCAAAAGTTCACGCAGCGTCTGCATTCCCGGGAAAGACGGCCGCGGGACCCGCTGAAACAGCGGCACGTGGAAGGCGTACAGGTCTTCCGCCGCCTTGCGGTCCCCGACATGCAGGTATCGCTGCAGCAACGGGACCACGATATCCGGCCGCGTCTTGAACAGATGGATCGTCGCGACGAAGCCCTGCATTACACTCATCACCAAGTCGCGATTCGACGCGATCAGCCTTCGCGTCGTCGCAAAGATAGATGGGGTTCCGAACTCGTCAATCGGGAATGCGTGCCAGCCGTAGCGATGCTCACCGCTGAAACGCATGTCGATCGGCAGCGCGCCGGCGTCGAGGTCGCCTGCTGCCAGCGCCGCATAGATGCGGTCGAACTTGATCAGAGGCACATAGGTCGCCGTAGCACCGGACTTTTCAACCGTTACCCGCGCGGCCACGCTGGTCTGGCCAGTCTCCGTCAGCACACCAACCTTCTTGCCGGCGAGTTGGGACAGCTCGGTAATTTCTTTTCGCGTCATGACGAACGAGTTGGCGAATTCCGTCGTTGGCGTGGCCAGGATCACGATGTCGCGCCCCTTCAGAACCTCCTCTGCGACCGGCAGAGTCCCGGTGTGCGCGAATTCCCAGTCGCCGTTGATGATCCCGGCCGCGGCCTGCGGTCCACCGACCGCAATCGCGGGCACGGTCAAGTCGATGCCGTACTTCTTGAACACGCCCGCCTCGGCCCCAAGCCACGCGGTGCTCTGCCATGTGGCAAGCAGACCCGTCGCAACCCGGACTGGGCGAGCTAGTTCTTGTGCCCAGGCGCCCCGAAAGTCGTTCAAAGAAGCGGCTGCGGCGCCCGCGATCAAACGCAGGAATTCGCGACGAAGAAGCTTCATGGCTAGCCTCCTTGCTCACCCCTGCAACATAGGCCTGCCGGGCCAGCCATGGCTTGGACCCCGCGGGACCACCGCTTGGACTGGACGGGACTCCGGGCCCGCTGTTAGTTTGGTGCGAGGTCAGGTCCCGCACGATGAGCGACCCGATATGAGGACGCAGGCCGCAGACAGCGAACATGTGCAAGCGTGTGGCGGCGCCGTTCTATCGCTTCACGAACGCGGGGTGACCTGGGTCTCGTTCACGCCGATGCCGAGCCTTGCGTGCGGGATCGACTTCTCGCTCCGCAAGTTTGCCGATCTGGGCCTATTGTCGGGAAAGGTGCACGGCGTACGCCATGAGCACGCCCGCAGGGACAGTGGCGACGGTGACGACGATTTCAGCTTTCATTTGAACGTTAGTGGCGTGAGCCAAGTCGCTGGGGCGCGCGGCGAGACAATGCTGCGCGACGGCGATGCAATGTTGCTCAGCTATTCGGTTTCGCGAACTATCAGTCGCGCGGAGCCTGTCGATCATCGGGTCATTCGCCTGCCCCGCGGGTCGCTCAGCCCTCTGGTGCGCAACGTTGACGATGCCGTGTTGGTGCCAATTCCCCGTGAGACCGGAGTGTTGAGGCTGCTGAAGGGCTATGTGGACGCGGTATTCGATGACCCTGCCCTCACTGTGCCGGATGTCCGACGGTTGGTGGTCTCCCATCTTTGCGACCTGGTTGCGGTGACGCTCGGCGCAACGCGCGATGCAAGCGCGGTCGCCGAAGGCCGCGGGCTCCGCGCAGCCCGGCTACGCGCGATCAAGAGTGACATCGAAGCGCACCTCACGGACGGCGATCTTTCACCAGGAGCGGTCGCGAAACGCCAACAGGTGTCAGACAGCTATATCCGCAAGCTCTTCGGAGGCGAAGGAACATCATTCTCGGAGTACGTGCTCGTGCGCAAGCTGGCACTTGCACATCGGATGTTGAGTGACCGACGCTGGGCCGCGCTCGGCATTGCATCAATTGCGTATGACGCCGGCTTTGGCGATCTGTCTTATTTCAATCGTGCCTTCAAACGCCGGTATGGCGCGACTCCGTCGGAACTGCGCGAGGCGATCAAATCGGAGGACGCATTTCGCAACGGCGGCCTTCGCAACACTTGAACGTTGCAACTCCGCTAGCGCATGTCCCGGCGAAGTGGCTACCGGTTCGCCGATAAGGACATGCGCCAATCAATGACACGAGAGCATGTTCCGGTTCCGCAGGAACGGAACATGCTCTAAGTCCACGAAGCCGCCGTTCACTTGGCACATCCGCTCAAGGAGGCAGGGGGCCGAAGCTTCGCAGCGGCCGTAAATTCAGCGCTTTGGGGCATCACAGCAGTCCGGAAGAGGCCGGCAAACATGGACACGGAACCAGTGGCCGGAAAGCCGGCGCCGATTGGCGCCCCCCTCACCTACAATTCCTTTGATCCACCCCCTTGAAAGCGCCTCGCTGGCCTCCATCTGCCATCCATATGGATGGCAGCGAGATGGCAACATGAACACGGACAACGTCCGGGATCTGCGCCCGAAGCCCGGCGACACCGAGAAGATCACCATCAACATCGGTTACGTCGACCTGGGCCAGGTCGATCTCATGGTCCGCGAGGGCTTCTATTCGAACCGCACCGATTTCATTCGGACGGCAATCCGCAATCAGCTCGAGCGCCACGCGGAGGTGGTCAAGCGATCCGCCGCGCGAAAGAGCCTGGATCTGGGTCTGCGGCACTACAGCCGTGAAGATCTCGAGGCGGCGCGTGACGCCGGGCAGAAGCTGCAGATCCATGTCCTGGGCCTCGCCAGTATCGCGGCGGACGTGACCCCCGAGCTTGCGCGCGACGCCATTGCCTCGGTTGTCGTGCTCGGAGCTCTGCACGCCAGTGCGGCCGTCAAGGCCGCCCTCGCCGACAGAACGCCGTGACCGGCGGGGCGCCTCCTCTCCCAACGACGTCATCAGCAGATGGATCGGGCTCCGCGATGCGGAGACGTGATCCGTCTCCCAGTCAAAGGACACCCTGATCGTGAACAAGCTGTTGAACCCGACCGCGATGATCGAGGCCACGCGCCTCGTGCGCGCTGGCCGTCTTGCCGAATCCACCGCGCTGGTTCGTCAGCTGATCAGGGGCACGACGGGCTCGGATGGCGGATCGGGCCGCGA
>DASTZX010000100.1:0-4478 GCA_035764045.1 Xanthobacteraceae bacterium
TCGCGACCGCCCCCCACATTCGTGAGGCGCGGATGCCGAAGGGGTCCGCGCGGGGCAGGCTCATTGACTGTCGTCGATGCAAGTTGACTGTCGTCAATGCCGGCCGGTGCGTCTCCGTCAACGATGTCCCGATCGCGCCGCCAGGGCGTTCGGAACAGGCCGAGGAGGAAAACCGCGATGAATTTCGACAAGTACACGGATCGGGCCAAAGGCTTCGTCCAATCCGCACAATCGCTCGCGCTGCGCGAGGGCCACCAGCAATTCGCGCCCGAGCATCTTCTCAAGGTGCTGCTCGACGATCCCGAGGGCCTCGCGGCCGGGCTGATCGACCGCGCCGGCGGGCGCTCGCGCGAGGCGCTGCGGATGGTCGAGGAGGCGCTCGGCAAGCGGCCCAAGGTCGAAGGCTCGGGCGCCGGCCAGCTCTACATGGATCCGGCGCTGGCCCGTGTTTTCGACGCCGCCGAGAAGGCGGCCGAGAAGGCCGGCGATTCCTTCGTCACGGTGGAGACCCTGCTGCTGGCGCTTGCGCTCGTGCGCGACAGCGAGGCCGGTCGCATCCTCAGTCAGGCGGGGGTCACGCCGCAGAACCTCAACGCGGCCATCAGCGCCCTGCGCAAGGGGCGCACCGCCGACAGCGCATCGGCGGAAAACGCCTACGACGCGCTGAAGAAATACACCCGCGATCTCACCCAGGCCGCCGCCGACGGCAAGATCGACCCGGTGATCGGTCGTGACGAGGAGATCAGGCGCACCGTCCAGGTGCTCTCCCGGCGCACCAAGAACAATCCGGTGCTGATCGGCGAGCCCGGAGTCGGCAAGACCGCGATCGTCGAAGGCCTGGCGCAGCGCATCGTCAACCACGGCGTGCCGGAAAGCCTGCAGGACAAGAAGCTTCTCGCGCTCGACATGGGGGCGCTGATCGCCGGCGCCAAATATCGCGGCGAGTTCGAGGAGCGGCTCAAGAGCCTGCTCCAGGAGGTGACCTCGTCCGAGGGTCGCATCATCCTGTTCATCGACGAGATGCATACGCTGGTCGGCGCCGGCAAGGCCGAGGGCGCGATGGACGCGTCCAACCTGCTCAAGCCCGCGCTTGCGCGCGGCGAGCTGCATTGCATCGGCGCGACCACGCTCGACGAGTACAAGAAGCACGTCGAGAAGGACGCCGCGCTCGCCCGCCGATTCCAGCCGGTCTTCGTCGACGAGCCGAGTGTCGAGGACACGATCTCCATCCTGCGCGGGCTCAAGGACCGCTACGAGCAGCACCACGGCGTGCGCATCACCGACAGCGCGATCGTCGCCGCCGCGACCCTCTCGCACCGCTACATCAGCGACCGCTTCCTCCCCGACAAGGCGATCGACCTGATCGACGAGGCGGCGGCCCGCCTCAAGATGCAGGTCGATTCCAAGCCGGAAGCGCTCGATTCGATCGATCGCGAGGTCGTGCGCCTGCGCATCGAGCAGGAGGCGCTGAAGAAGGAGAACGACCCTGGTTCCAAGGAGCGGCTCAAGCGGCTCGAGGAGGAGCTGAGGGAGCTGGAGAAGAAATCGGCCGATCTCACCGCGCGCTGGAAATCCGAGAAGGAGAAGCTGTCATCGGCGGCGCGGCTCAAGACCGAGCTCGACCAGCTCAAGGTGGAGCTCGCCAACGCCCAGCGGCGCGGCGAGTACCAGCGGGCGGGCGAGCTCGCCTATGGGCGCATCCCGGAGATCGAGAAGAAGCTCAAGGAAATGGAGGCGGCCGAAGGCAAGGGCGCGATGGTGGACGAGGCGGTGACCGCCGATCATATCGCGCAGGTCGTGTCGCGCTGGACCGGCATCCCGGTCGACCGCATGCTCGAGGGCGAGAAGGAGAAGCTCCTGCACATGGAGGAGAAGCTCGCGTCCCGGGTGGTCGGTCAGCAGGAGGCGGTCCGCGCCGTGTCGACGGCGATCCGCCGCGCCCGCGCAGGATTGCAGGATCCCAACCGGCCGATCGGCTCGTTCATGTTCCTCGGGCCTACCGGCGTCGGCAAGACCGAGCTCACCAAGGCGCTGGCCGAGTTCCTGTTCGACGACGAGGGCGCGCTGCTGCGCGTCGACATGTCGGAGTTCATGGAGAAGCATTCGGTCTCCCGCCTGATCGGAGCGCCGCCCGGATACGTCGGCTATGAGGAGGGCGGGGTGCTCACCGAAGCGGTGCGGCGCCGGCCATATCAGGTGATCCTGTTCGACGAGATCGAGAAGGCGCATCCGGATGTGTTCAACGTCCTGCTGCAGGTGCTCGACGACGGCCGCCTGACCGACGGGCAGGGTCATACGGTCGACTTCCGCAACACGTTGATCGTGATGACCTCCAACCTGGGTGCCGAGTTCCTGGTCGCCCAGCCGGAAGGGCAGGACACCGACGCGGTCAAGGACCAGGTGATGGCGGTGGTGCGCTCGAGCTTCCGGCCCGAGTTCCTCAACCGCATCGACGAGATCATCCTGTTCCACCGGCTCAAGCGGTCGGACATGAGCCGCATCGTCGATATCCAGATCGCCCGGCTGCAGAAGCTCCTGGATGAGCGCAAGATCGCGCTGCACCTCGATCCGTCGGCGCGCGAATGGCTCGCCGACAAGGGCTACGATCCGGCCTATGGGGCACGCCCGCTGCGGCGCGTGATCCAGAAGGAGCTGCAGGATCCGCTCGCCGAGCTCATCTTGCAGGGCACGGTGAAGGACGGCGACGCGGTCACCGTCACGGCCACCATCCAGGGCCTGGCCTTCAACGGCAAGGTCGCGGCGGCGGCGTAGCGGATTGGTCATGGCCGGGCTCGTCCCGGCCATCCACGGCTTTCTTCGCATGCCGAAGACGTGGATGCCCGCGACAAGCGCGGGCATGACGCGCCGGTTGGTGATTTCGGTTAGCGCGCGGCGGTGCGCGTGGCCTTCTGCGACATCAGGCCGTCGACGCGGTCGCGCTCGCGCTCGAAGGTCGCGAGGGTCGTGCCGTCCAGCACCCGGCCGCGCGGCAGCTTCACCTTCATGGGATCGACGAAGCGCGTGTTGATGATGATTTCGTAGTGCAGGTGCGCGCCGGTCGAGAGGCCGGTCGATCCGACGAAGCCGATCACCTGGCCCTGGCGCACCCGGGTGCCCACCTCCATGCCGCGGGCGAATGCCGACATGTGGCCGTAGGCGGTCTCGTAGCCATTGGTGTGGCGGATCCGCATGTAGCGGCCGTAGCCGCCTTCCCAGCCGACTTTCTCGATGGTGCCGTTGCCGGAAGCATAGATCGGCGTGCCCATCGGGGCCGCCCAGTCGACGCCGGTGTGCGCCCGCGTATAGCCGAGCAGCGGGTGCTTGCGGGCGCCGAAGCCGGATCGCATGATGCCTTGCGCCACCGGCTTGCGGACCAGGAACTTCTTGGCGCTCTTTCCGGTCTCGTCGTAGTAGTCGACCACGCCGTCGTCGGGCGACTGGTAGCGGTAGAACTTCTTGGTCTCGCCGCCGACCGTGAGCGAGGCGAACAGCACATCGCTCTTACCCTCGGCGTTCGGCGCCTCGTCCTCGCCGGCATACAGCACTTCGAACGCGTCGCCCGGCTGCACCTTGCGCTGGAAATCGACGTCGTACGAATAGATCCGCAGCAGGCCGTCGATGACGGGGCGCGGGATCTGGTTGCGCAGCGCGGTCTCGTAGATGCTCTGATAGAGCCGCACACCGGTGCCGTCGTCCTGCTCGTCGTCGTTCTCGGCGACCGGAGTCTCGGCGCTCTGCACATCGACCGAGACGTATTTGCCCATGTCGGAGAGCGCAACAGCGACCTCGACCGCGGTGTCGTCGAACAGCACGACGCGCACCGGCTGCAGACGCTGGGTGCCGTCGGCCGTCGGCGAGAGAAGGACGCGCAGCTTTTCGCCTTCCCGGAGGGCCCCGTCACGGCCTTTCAGCCCGAGGACGCCGGCGATGGCCTTGATCTCGATCGGCGTCGCGCCGACGTCGCGCAGCAGATTGCTGACGCTGTCGCCCTTCTTCGCCGCGATGGTGCGCTCGTTGGCCCCGGTTCCGCCGGTGGTCTGCGGCGCGGTCTTGGGAAGCAGGGTGAAGTTCTGCGGGACGCCACGCGAGTCGATGCGGGCATAAGGATCGTCGATATCCTCGGCCGCGAAGTTGAGCTTGGCGGTCGGCTGTATGCTCGCCACCGTGTAGCTCGCGGGCCCGAGACTGCCGGTCACGCTCGCGGCGTCGCGGACCCGGGTGACCACATCCTCGAGCGGCACCAGGGCGGTGAGCCGGATGCGCGGCAGCATCGGAGCGAGATCGCGGGTGACGAAGGAGACTTCCGCGTCGGGCTCGCTGGCGGTCGCCGCCGACGCAACTGTGCTGTCGTCGCTCGCATCGGCCAGGAGGCGCTGCGGATTGAACGGCGGGATGTTGGCGGAGAGCTCGGAGGTCGAGAGCGACAGGTTGCTGGCGACCCGCACCAGTGGCCGCACGCGCACCACCTCGCGCGCGCC
>DASTZX010000101.1:0-2448 GCA_035764045.1 Xanthobacteraceae bacterium
GCACGCGACCTGCGGGGCGACCGTCACCCTCAACGTGGACGGGCTCGGCGCGAAGCCGCTGCGCACCTCGCCCGGCGTCGAGCTGCCGTCCGGGCTCCTGATCCAGGGCACGCCCTATGCGGCGACCTACAGCAATGCCGACGGCGCGTTCTACCTGCGCGGCTTCTACGCGCTGCCCTATGCGATCCCGGTGGGCGGGCTCCTGCCTTACGTCGGCGCGAGCGCGCCCAATTCGAGCTTCGCGCTGCCGTTCGGCCAGGCGATCTCGCGCACGACCTATGCGACGCTGTTCGCGCTGGTGGGGACGACGTTCGGGGGAGGGGACGGATCGACCACGTTCAACCTGCCCGATCTGCGCGGGCGCGCGGTGTTCGGGCTGGATAATATGGGCGGGGTGGCGGCGAGCCGGATCACGGTTGCGGGAGGGAACTTCAACGGCGCGACGCTAGGCGCCACCGGAGGCGCGGAAAATCACACGCTGACGCAAGCGGAGATGCCGTCGCATAACCATACTGCTTCGGATTCCGGTCACGTCCACGGAGGGGGTCAAGCATCTAACCAAAGCACACAATGGGGCACGCCAGGCGTTGCCGGAACGGGTTGGGCAAACGGACCTGGAAATACCAGTTCGGGGAATGCCAATATCACGGTTAACAACACTGGTGGCGGCGGCGCTCACACCGTGCTCAACCCGTGCATAGTGCTTCCCTTTGTCCTGCGGGTAATTTAGACCGCGCGGCCGCGCTAAGCCGCCCGCTAACCGCATAATGTTCCCTGCGCCCACGCTGGCACTGCATCGCCGCGCCGGACAATGCCTACATAATAGATGTGCCCGTGGGGTGTGCGCTTTTTCGGTCCGTATTCGACGAAGACGATTTCCAGCCCGGCGGCCGTTAGCATGGGCAGAAAGGTCTCTGCCGTCGATCCTTGGCTGTTCTCCTGCAGCACCAGCACTCCGCCGGGCTTGAGATGCGCGCCGATTTGGGCAAAGAACGCGCGGTGGACTTTCCAATCAGGATCGTGCGCGCGCAAGTTTCCAACGTATTCGTCTGGGTAGTGCGGCGGATTACCAACAACTAGATCCCACTGCTCTGACGTCGGAATCTTGGCGAGGTTGTCCGAGTGATAGAGGGCGACGCGGTCCGTGAGCCTGTTGAACGGATCGTGCGGCGGCAGGCCTCGATGGCTTCCGGGTTAATGTCGGCCAGACAGAGCGTCTCAGTGAGCCCAGCGCCGAGCAGCGAGAAGCCGATGAAGGCGGGTCCAGCACACCATTCGAATGTGCGCTGCTGGGGCGGCATGCCACGGTTTCGCAGGTAGGGGATGTACTCCTGTCCGAAGTCGTACCCGCCTCCGTCGAGGTGATGCATATACTCGACGCGGATGCCGTTAAGCCTTTTGTGCCGCCACGGCCACATGCGCCGGAGCGCCGGCTTTACGTAGCGATGTGCGAGCTGCTTTGCGGTGCTGGTCACGTTTCCTCGATTCCTTCGCCCATACTTGGAAATTCAACGTGAACCCAAGCAGGAATGAGAACGGCGTATGCAAGCTATCATCTTGATGGTGCTGGGCGCTAGCGGTTTGAGTCTCGCTATCCGCTGCGGCCGCACGAGAAAAAAGCGCTTTGCGTGAGGATGTGATCGACCCGCCCCTCGACCAATGACCGAAGCGCCTCTTCGGGCGTGTTGACGATCGGCTCCTCGTGGACGTTGAAGCTCGTGTTCACCAGCACCGGCAGGCCCGTGCGCGCGTAGTACGCGGCGAGCACATCGAAATAGAGCGGGTTGTCGTCGCGACGGATGGTCTGCGGCCGGGCCGAGCCGTCGACGTGAACGACGGCGGGGATACGCTCGCGCCACTCCGGCTTGACGTCGCAGGTGATGGTCATGAACCGGGCGGCGTGCGCATTGCCGGGCGTGACGTCGAACACGGTCGCGGCCTCCTCCTCGAGCACGACCGGCGCGAACGGCATGAATTCGGAGCGCTCGAGGCGCTTGTTCAGGCTGTCGTTGATCTCGGCCCGGGTCGGCGCGGCGAGGATCGAGCGCGCCCCGAGGGCGCGGGGACCGAACTCCATCCGGCCGGTGTAGATCGCGACGATCCGCCCGGCTGCGAGCGCGTCCACGGCGCGCGCGACCGGCCGATCGGCGCATTCCGTCACGTTGGGAAGCCGGCGCGCCGCCGCCGCAAATCCGGCGTCATGATCTCGTCCGAGATAGAGCGACCGCAGCGGCCGTCGCTGGGCCTGCCAGGTCGCGCCGCCGTCGCGCTCGCGCAGATGGAGCAGGCAGCCGCCGACCGGCAGGCCTTCGTCGCCCATGGCCGGGAAGATGAAGAGGCGCTCCGCCCGCGTGTTTTCCAGCAACGCGCGATTGAGGCGGACATTGGCGAACACGCCGCCGCCGAGCGCCAGCGATGTCCGGCCGGTGCGCGTCAGGAGGATCTCGA
>DASTZX010000102.1:0-4444 GCA_035764045.1 Xanthobacteraceae bacterium
TTCGTTCCGAGGGTTACCCTGACCTTGCCGACACTCGCATCGACGCACGAGATGCTGTTTCTCGTCAGCGGCGAAGACAAGCGCGAGATCCTCATTCGGGTGCTCTCCGGCGAGGATCTGCCGGCTACTCGAGCGCACTCCGAGGGTGATCTCGTCTGGCTCATAAACCGCGCCATCGGGCTGGAGGACCTTGATGCTGCCGAGTGACACGTCGGTGATCATCGTGATGGGCGTCTCAGGCTCAGGGAAGAGCACGATCGCCGCGATGCTCGCGCAGCGGCTGCAGTGGACTTACGAGGACGGCGACTGGTTTCATCCGCACTCCAATATCGAGAAGATGCACCGCGGCGAGCCGCTCACCGACGAGGATCGCTGGCCCTGGTTGCAAGCCATCGCCGCCTGGATCGACGCCACGCGGAGCGCCGGCAACCATGGCGTCATCGCCTGCTCGGCGCTCAAGCGAGCCTACCGTGACGTCCTCGTTGGCGAGCGGCGGCCTTATGTGCGGATCGTGTACTTGAAGGGCGAGCAGAGCCTGATCGCGCGCCGAATCGCGGCGCGAGACTCCCATTTCATGCCGCCATCGCTCCTCGACAGCCAATTCGCGACGCTCGAAGAGCCGCAGGCAGACGAGCACGCCATCGTGGTCTCAATCGTCCCGCACCCCCGCCACGTCGTCGAGACGATCGTCGCGGCGCTCGGACAAGCCGGCGCTCCTCAACAACGACGCGGGCCGTCGAAGTCGTCATTGCCGACAGACTGAATGCGCCGTTGGGCGACGCAGCTTTTCCGAGTGGAATCGGATCGGGGAAGTTGGTAGCGGGAGAGGGATTTGAACCCCCGACACACGGATTATGATTCCGCTGCTCTGACCAACTGAGCTATCCCGCCAACCGACCTTGCTTGGAAGCCGGGTTATAGAGACGCCCGGAAACCCAAGTCAAGGTGAGGCCTTCCCTCCCCCTCTTCGCCGTCATGCCCAGCGAAGGCGGGGCATCCAGTACACGACAGCGTTCGTGGTCCAACGCCGAGTGAGACGGCCGTGACACGGCGTACTGGATCGCCCGCTTTTTCGCGGTCGATGACGCCGTGGGTGTTTTTGCGGCGCCATCACCCCGCGGCCGCCATTGCGTCCTTGCCGAAACGGATGAGCGAGAAATGCCCGAGCGGCGGCATCGGACGGCGCTCGATCAGCCGCATGCCGGGCGCGGTGTCGACCCAGGCGGCGAGCCGCGCCCAGGGGAATTCCGGCCGCCAGCCGAGCTGGCGCGCGACCGGCGCAAAGCCCTGCTCGAAGGCGCGACGAAAGCCGTTCTCGGCCCCGATGTGGTTGACCAGCACGATCTCCCCGCCCGGCTTGAGCACGCGCGCGAACTCGTCGAGCGTCGCCTCCGGGTGCGGCACCGCGGTGATCACGTATTGCGCCACCACGACGTCGAAGCTCGCATCGGGCAGCGCGAGCCCGCCTGCATCCATCACGGCCAGCGCCTCGACATGCGTGAGCCGCTGCGCAGCGACCCGCTCGTGCGCCTTCCTGAGCATCGGCAGCGAGATGTCGACCCCGACCAGCCGGTTGGCGCGCCCATAGTCCGGCAACGACAGGCCGGTGCCGACGCCGACCTCGAGAATGCGTCCGCCGATGCGCTCCGCCGCGGCGATCGCAGCCTGACGACCTTTGTCGAACACCGCGCCGAACACCAGGTCGTAGACCGGCGCCCAACGCGCATATGCCTTGGCGATCGTACCCTTGTCGAGGTCCGTTACGGTCATCGCCCCACGCCCCGATCCACGCAACAAGCCAGCCGGCTAACCCCGCGCCGCGGCTTGCGCCCGCTCGGGCGCGCGCGCGGCCGCCATGTCGAAGGGCGCCGCCACGCTCTTGATGAAGCCGCCGCCGAGCACACGCGCCTGGCCCTCGCCCGCGTCGTAGAACACGCAGGCCTGGCCGGGCGCCACGCCCTCTTCGCCGTCGAACAGCTCGACCTCGACCTCCTGCGCGGTCACGCCGAGCCAGGCCGGCTGCGGCGGCCGCGTCGAGCGCACCTTGACGAATACCTCGCGCCGCATCACCGGGCATTCCTGCGCGATCTCTCCGTCGCCGAGCCAGTTCACGTCGCGCAGGCGCATGCGCATGGTGCGCAGCGCCTCGCGCGGGCCGACGACCACGCGATGACGTTCGGCATCGAGGCGCACGACATAGAGCGGCTCGCCCGCCGCAATGCCGAGCCCGCGCCGCTGCCCGACGGTGAAATGAACGATGCCGCGATGACGTCCCAGCACGCGGCCGGCGAGATCGACGATGTCGCCCGGCACGGCCGAGCCCGGCATCAGGCGCTCGATCACGTCGGTGTAGCGGCCGGCCGGCACGAAGCAGATGTCCTGGCTGTCCTCCTTGTCGGCGACCGACAGACCGAAGCGGCGCGCCAGCTCGCGTACCTCGGCCTTGCCCCTGTCGCCGAGGGGGAAGCGGACGAAATCGAGCTGCTCGCGCGTGGTGGCGAACAGGAAATAGCTCTGATCGCGCTCCTGCTCACGGGCGCGAAACAGCGCACGGCTGCCGTCGCCGAGCCGGCGCGAGGCGACGTAATGGCCGGTGGCCAGCGCGGCCGCACCGAGCTCGCGCGCGGTGGCGAGCAGATCGTGGAACTTGATCGCCTGATTGCACTCGACGCACGGCACCGGCGTCTCGCCCGCCGCATAGCTCTCGGCGAAGCGGTCGATCACCGCCTCCTTGAAGCGGCTCTCGTAGTCGAGCACGTAGTGCGGGATGCCGAGCTCGCCGGCCACCCGGCGGGCATCATGGATGTCCTGGCCGGCGCAGCAGGCGCCCTTGCGGTGGGTCGCCTCGCCGTGATCGTAGAGCTGCAGCGTCACGCCGACCACGTCGTAGCCTTCGGCCTTGAGCAGCGCTGCGGTCACCGAGGAATCGACGCCGCCCGACATGGCGACGACGACGCGGGTGTCCTGCGGCGCGCCCGGAAGATCGAGACTGTTGAACATGGTGACCTTGGCCCGGCGGGCCGCGCTCCTTTTGGCCGGATGACCGTCGCACCGACCGCCGCTTGCCGGCAATCGCTGACCGAAAGCGAGACCGTCGCTCTTACTATAGGAAGCGGAAAGGCCGGCGCAATGTTTCTCGGCCCGCCCGGGCGGGCGTGCCGGCAGTCTTTGCCGGGTAACCGGAAGGGCTTGCCGCGGGGCCCGGGGCGGGTCGCGCGGCTTTTGCTCAACCCCTTGAACCATCGTAGTTTTTCCCGCCATCCCGGATGGCCCGGCGCTTGCAAGCCAGGGAGCGACAGAGTTCCCATTGAGGTGCCGTCCGTGCCGATTGCCGCGTTGCCAGCCAGTCCCGCCGGGGCCAGTCACAGCCCCGCCCATGGGCTGCCGTCTCCGGCGCCCGGGGGCGGACCGCCCGCGACGCCATTTTCGCAGCTCCTCGATGCGGCTGCGCCGAATACGCCGCCACCCGCGCCCGATCCGGCGCCGCAACCGGCCCCGCCGCCGGCGGCCTCCGCGGCGAGCAACGCGAACACTACAAACGGCCATTCCGCGTCCGGCGCCAAAGGCGACGCGGCCGACAACCAATCGCCGCAGGCCAACCAGGGGCAAAACAGTCAGGCGAATGCTCAGGACGGCCAGGCAAAAGGCCCGGCGAACGGCAGTACCGACGGTTCGGGCACAACCGGCGGCAGCGCGAGCGGCGATGCCAAATCGGCCTCGGACAGCGGGAAGGACAAGGACGGCAAAGCCGACGCCGCCTCGGACGCGACCGATCTGCTGGCCGCGGCGGCGACCGGCGCCAACGCTCCGGGCAGCGGCGACCCGAGCGGCACGGCCGCACCGGCCTCCGCCGGCACCGGGCTGCCATCTGCGCCGGTGATTGCGGCCATGATCCAGCCGGCGCCAGTCGGGCCAGTCGGGCCGGTCCCACCAGTTGCGCCCGCTGCAGCCGACCCCGGCAGCGCGGTTGGCGCGGTCGGCGCGTCGGCCGCAACGACAGGCGCGGCCGCCGTCGCCATTGCAGCCGCCCCCGGGCTCGCGGCCCAGACCGGCACCGCCCCTCCGACTGCCGCCGACCCGACCGCAGGGACAGGCGCTCCTGCGGCCTTCGACCCGCTCGTCCAGGGTATTGCCGCCGCAGCCCAGAAGCCGGGCAACGGCCCGACATCATCGGGGCAGAAGCCCGATGGGGCGCAAGCCGGCGGAGCGGCTGCGAACACTGGCGCCACTGCCAATCCCGAGACTCCGCTGTCGGCCACCTCCGCGAGCGACGGCGCGCCAGTGACCGGAATCACGACCGGGACGGCAACCGCCGCGGCCACCGCAGCCGGCAATGCGGCTGGCAGCGGGGTTCATCCGGACGCCGATGCGCCGGCGCCAACGCATGGTGGCAATAGCCGCGCCACCACGGCCGACCTCAAAGCCGACACGGCGGGGCCGGGCT
>DASTZX010000103.1:0-52999 GCA_035764045.1 Xanthobacteraceae bacterium
CCATCCCGTCATGAAGGCGCTGATCGCGGGCGACCGCGAGGCCTTCTATGCGAGCGAGATCGCGGCGCGCGAAAGCGCCGGCTATCCGCCGTTCGGCCGGCTGGCGAGCCTGATCATCTCGTCCGGCGACCGGCACGGCGCTGAGGGGTTTGCGCGCCGCCTCGCGGCGGCAGCGCCGAAGAGCGAGGCGGTGCGGGTGCTCGGGCCGGCCGAGGCGCCGCTCGCACTGGTGCGCGGCCGGCATCGCTTCCGCCTGCTGGTCAAAGCGCCGCGCAGCTTCGACCTCTCGGCTTATCTGCGCGACTGGCTCGCCGCTGCACCCGCCCCGAAGGGCGACCTGCGGCTCGACGTCGACATCGATCCGATGAGCTTCTTGTAGCGCATGTCCCGGCGAAAGCCTGCCCCGGACTTGATCCGGGGTGGCCTCGGGTTCGCCGATAAGGACATGCGCCAATCAATGACTCTAGCGCAGCCCGCTCCGCGCCCTCAGGTCCGCTGCGCCGTCCGCCGTCTTGCCGCCGGGGCCAACAGCACGCAGGCCGAAGCCAGCAGGATCAGCGCGAAGCCGAGCAGGTCGGGAAGCGTCGGCCGCTCGCCCAGGAGCACGACCGAACCGAGGACGCCGACCGGCGGCACGCTCAGCACACCGAGCGAGGCCGTCATGGCGGGCAGCCGGCGCACGATCTCGAACCAGAGGAAATACGCGACGCCCGATCCGACGAATCCGCTGAACAGAAGCGCGACCAGCGTCTTCCCCTGCAGCGGCCATACATGCAGCGAGCCCTCGAACAGCGGCTGGCAGATCGCGATCGCGACGAAGCCGACGACGAGCTGCCAGAACGTCACCGCCATCGGGTCGGCCTGGATCTGCGCCCATTTGAGATAGATCGTGCCGGCCGCCCAGCTCGCCGCCGCGGCGAGCGCGAGCACGATGCCGAGCGGGATGCCGTCGGCGATCAGCGGACCGATCAGCACCGCCATCCCGGCGATGCACAGGGCGAGCGCCGTCAGCCGCGACGCGGTCAACCGCTCGCCCAACACGGCGCGCGCCAGCAGCGCCGCCCAGATCGGCATGGTGTAGACCAGAATGGTGACGCGCGAAGTTTCAGCCCACAGCTGCGCGAACGGCGTGCAGATGCTGAACCCGACCACGTTGAACGACGACGCCGCGATCACATGTGCGACCGCGCGCGGCGTGCGCAGCGCGAAGCTGCCGCGGCGCAGCGCCGTCAGCAGCCCGAGCGCGACGGCGCCGATCAGCATGGTGGCGACCCGCATGCTGAACGGCGGCATCTCGATGAGCGCGATCCGCATCGCCGACCAGCTCAGGCCCCAGCCGAGGCTCAGGACCCCGAGCATCAGCCGTGCGGTGGCGAGGGGAGTCTCGTCGGCGTCCTTCGCCATCCGCCGGGCTCACTGCGCCGGCGCCGCGGCCGGGGCGGCGTGATAGCGGGTGAGCCACGCCCCGAGCGCCGCCATCCCGACCGCGCAGGCGGCGAGCGGCAGGAAGGCCGTCCAGGCGAGTCCGGTGAGGTCCCACAGCGCGCCGCACGCAACCGGCACGATCACGGCCCCCGCATAGCTGATGGTGAACATGCCGGCCGCGGTGCGATGGACGTCGCCGGGAGCGCTCAAGGCCGGCGGCAGCGCCAGGATGAGCACGAACGGCACCGCCGCCGAGCAGCCCAGCAGTGCCGCCGCCGGCACGACCCAATCGCGACCGGCCAGCACCGGGCCGAGCAGCCCGACGAGCGACAGCGTCCCGAACAGCACATAGGGCCAGGCGCGCCCGTGCAGCCGGTCCGCGACCACGAGGAGCGTGAAGGAGGCAATGAGCTGCGAGCCGTTGAGCCAGGCGAGCGCCGCGCCGACGAGATCGCCCTGCCCGTGCGCCACCAGATAATCGGGCAGGAACGCATTGGCGCCGAAATAGAGGCTGTTGGTGCTGCCGAACGCCAGGCCGAGGAGCCAGATCAGCGGGTCGTTCCAGGCCGGCCACCAGCGGCGCGACGCCAATGAGTCCTCGGCGCCGGGCCCCGGCACCGCTGCCGACGACGCGACGGGGGGGCCGAGCGCCAGGAACACAAGCCCGATCGCGCCGATCAGCGCCGACCAGGCCGCGATGTCGAGGCGCCAGCTTCCGCCGACCCAGGGCAGCATGAAGGGAATCGTGAACGCCGGCCCGACCGTCGCGCCAATCACCATGCCGTTGGTGTAGACCGCAGTCGCGAGTCCGACCCGGCCCGGCACCCAGGCGCGCACCAGGGCCGGCAGCGCCGGCTGCATGACCGCGATGCCGAACCCCATCAGCGCAGTGGCGGCGTAAAGCATCAGGGCGTCGACGCTCGCGCCACGCGCCGCGGAGGCGAGCGCGGTCAGCGCGAGGCCGATCACCATGGTCCGGCGCACGCCGATGCGGGCGACCAGCAGCGAGCCCGGCACGGCCGCGGCCGCGAACAGGCCGAGCGGCAGCCCCATCAGCAGTCCGACCTGGGTTTCCGACAGGTGAAGGTCGTCATGGATCAAGGGAAGGATCGGCGGGACTGCGAGGATCGCGATGCGCGCCGCCGCGCCACAGAGCCACAGCAGCACGAGCCGGCGCAGCAGCGCGGCCCAGGCGGGGTCGGAGAAAGACGATTGCGGCATCCGGCGGGCTCGCATGATCGGGACCGCCTTATTAGCGAAACGGCCGCCCGATGAAACCGCAGCCATGCGATTCCCGCATGCGGGCTTGCATAGCCCGGGGCAGACGCGGCAAATGAGCCACCCTTCGTTGCACGCATCCCGAAAGCGTTCCATGGCCGATCTCGCTGCCGCGCAAGACCTGCTGCACCGCGTGTTCGGCTTCGCGTCGTTCCGCCCCGGACAGGAAGAGATCATCGGGACCATTCTCGATGGCGGCGACGTGCTCGCGGTGATGCCGACCGGCAGCGGGAAGTCGCTGTGTTATCAGCTGCCGGCGCTCGCCCGCGGCGGGTTGACCGTCGTGGTCTCGCCGCTGATCGCGCTGATGCGCAATCAAGTGACGCAGTTGCGCAGCTACGGCGTTGCGGCCGCGAGCCTCACCTCGGCCAATCACCATTCCGAGAACCAGCTTCTGCTTGATCAAATCCAGCGGGGCGAGCTGCGGCTCGCCTATATCGGGCCCGAGCGCCTTGCCAGGCCAGAGACCATCGCGTTGCTGCGCGGCGCCAACGTCTCCCTGCTGGCGGTCGACGAGGCGCACTGCATTTCGCAATGGGGTCACGATTTTCGGCCCGAATACCTCATGCTCGGCGCGCTGCGCGAGGCGCTCGGCGGTGTGCAGATCGTGGCATTCACGGCGACCGCCGATGCGGCTACGCGCGCGGATATCGTGCGCCGGTTGTTTGCGGCACCGCCAAAGCTGTTCGTGCACGGCTTCGACCGTCCCAATCTGCGCCTCGCCATGAGCCCGCGCACAGGCAGCCGGCAAATCCTGCAATTCGTCGCCGCGCATCCGGAACAGAGCGGCATCGTCTATTGCGGGTCACGCCGGCGCACCGAGGAGCTCGCCGCCTCTTTGCAAGCCGAAAGCATCAATGCGCTGCCCTACCACGCCGGCATGGACGCGGCCGACCGCACGCGCCACCAGGATGTCTTCCTGCAGGAGGACGGGACCGTGATGGTGGCGACGATCGCCTTCGGGATGGGCATCGACAAGCCGGACGTGCGCTTCGTCTGCCACGCCAACCTGCCGAACAACATCGAGAGCTATTACCAGGAGATCGGCCGTGCCGGGCGCGACGGTCTTCCGGCCGATACCCTCATGCTTTTCGCCACGAGCGACATCGCGCTGCGCCGACGCCAGATCGAGGAAAGCACCGCGTCCGACGAACAGAAGCGCATCGACCGGCTGCGGCTCAATGCCCTGGTGTCGCTTTGCGAGGCGCCGCGCTGTCGGCGCCAGACTCTGCTCGGCTACTTCGGCGAGACGATCGCGCCCTGCGGGAACTGCGATGTGTGCGACGGAGGTGTCACGGTGATCGACGGCACCCTCCTCGCTCAAAAGGCCATGTCGGCCATCCTGCGCACGGGGGAACGGTTCGGCACCGAGCACCTGATCAATGTCCTGCTCGGCGAGGCCACCGAGCAGACCGCCAGGTTCAACCACGAGCGGCTGCCGACCTTCGGGGTCGGCCGGGAGAAAAGCCGCAACGAATGGCGCGCGATCTTCCGCCAGCTCTATGCGGGCGGGCTTCTGTCGCTCGACATCACCGGGTTCGGCCGATGGAGCGTTACCGAGGCCGGCCGGACCGTGCTGCGCGGTCACGCGAAGATCCCGTTGCGACAGGACGTGGTGACGATGGGAAAGAAGGCCGCCCGCAAGGGGGCCGCAGCGGCCGCGCTGGGCGACTCGGAGGACGACCGGGACCTTTTCCGGGCGCTGCGGGTGCGCCGCTCCGCGCTCGCCAAGGCCGAGGCGGTGCCCGCGTATGTGGTGCTGCCCGACAAGAGCCTGATCGACATGGTGCGCCGGCGCCCTGCGTCGCTGCCCGAGATGGCGCAGGTCCATGGCATCGGCGACGCCAAGCTCGCGCGCTACGGGGCGGAGTTCCTGGAGGTCATCCGGCAGCACCAGGAGGGGGAGTGAGGCGGGTGGGAGCGAGACTGCGCCATCAGCCAAAATCGTCATCCCTCTGCTCCCTTCGGCTGTGTTGCACCGCCCTGCTCCATGTGTTAGCAACCACGCGATTTTTGCGGGGCTCGGACCTTCTCCACACCGCCCCCGCGGATCGGAATTCCTCCAAGAGTTCCAAATGCCTGGCGTTGCGTTGCGCGGCGACGGGCAGACTGACAACCAGCCCGACGAGCAGGCGCGACTGTGGCAGGTGAAGAGCCGATCATTTCCGGGATGGCGGGCCGCTATGCGACCGCCCTGTTCGAGCTCGCGCGCGAGAACAACGCGGTCGACGCGGTCAAGGCCGACCTCGACCGGTTCGACGCCATGATCGGCGAGAACCCCGATCTGATGCGCCTCGTGCGCAGCCCGGTGTTCTCCGCCGAGATCCAGGCCAAGGCGCTCGACGCCGTGCTCGAGAAGGCCGGCATCGGCGGACTCACGCTGCGCTTCCTCCAGGTGGTGGTGGCGAACCGGCGGCTGTTCTCGGTGCGCGACATGATCCGCGCGTACCGCGTGCTCGTGGCGCGCCATCACGGCGAGGTCGTCGCCCACGTGACGGTGGCCGAGACGCTCAAGGACGCCCATCGCTCCGCGATCCAGGACGCGCTCAAATCGGTCACCGGCAAGAATGTCGATCTCGAGGTCAAGCTCGACCCGGCGATCATCGGCGGGCTCGTGGTCAAGCTCGGCAGCCGGATGGTCGACTCCTCGCTCCGGACCAAACTCAACTCGATCAAGCATGCGATGAAAGAGGTCGGCTGATGGATATCCGCGCCGCAGAAATCTCCGCGATCCTCAAGGACCAGATCAAGAATTTCGGCCAGGAGGCGGAAGTCTCGGAGGTCGGCCAGGTGCTCTCGGTCGGCGACGGCATCGCGCGCGCCTACGGGCTCGACAACGTGCAGTCGGGCGAGATGGTCGAGTTCGAGAACGGCGTGCGCGGCATGGCGCTCAATCTCGAGAGCGACAATGTCGGCATCGTCATCTTCGGCAACGACCGCGAGATCAAGGAAGGCCAGACCGTCAAGCGCACCCGCGCGATCGTCGACGTGCCGGTCGGCAAGGGCCTGCTCGGCCGCGTGGTCGACGCGCTCGGCAACCCGATCGACGGCAAGGGCCCGATCAAGGCCGAGAAGCGCGCCCGCGTCGACGTGAAGGCGCCGGGCATCATCCCGCGCAAGTCGGTGCATGAGCCGATGGCGACCGGACTGAAGGCGGTCGACGCGTTGATCCCGATCGGCCGCGGCCAGCGCGAGCTGATCATCGGCGACCGCCAGACCGGCAAGACCGCGATCGCGCTCGACACCATCCTCAACCAGAAGCCGCTCAACGCCACCGGCAACGAGAAGATCAAGCTCTACTGCGTCTACGTCGCGGTCGGCCAGAAGCGCTCGACCGTCGCCCAGTTCGTCAAGGTGCTGGAGGAGCAGGGCGCGCTCGACTACTCGATCGTGGTCGCCGCGACCGCCTCCGACCCGGCCCCGATGCAGTATCTCGCACCGTTCGCGGGCTGCACCATGGGCGAATACTTCCGCGACAACGGCATGCACGCGGTGATCTTCTACGACGACCTCTCCAAGCAGGCCGTCGCCTACCGCCAGATGTCGCTGCTGCTGCGCCGTCCGCCGGGCCGCGAGGCCTATCCGGGCGACGTGTTCTACCTGCACTCGCGGCTGCTCGAGCGCGCCGCCAAGATGAACGACGAGAACAAGGCCGGCTCGCTCACCGCGCTGCCGGTGATCGAGACCCAGGCGAACGACGTCTCGGCCTACATCCCGACCAACGTCATCTCGATCACCGACGGCCAGATCTTCCTCGAGACCGACCTGTTCTATCAGGGCATCCGCCCGGCCGTGAACGTCGGCCTGTCGGTGTCGCGCGTCGGCTCGGCGGCGCAGACAAAGGCGATGAAGAAGGTCGCCGGCCGCATCAAGGGCGAGCTCGCGCAGTACCGCGAGATGGCGGCGTTCGCGCAGTTCGGCTCCGATCTCGACGCCACGACGCAGCGCCTGCTCGCGCGCGGCGCCCGGCTCACCGAGCTCCTCAAGCAGCCGCAGTTCTCGCCCCTCAAGATGGAAGAGCAGGTCTGCGTCATTTATGCCGGCGTGAACGGCTACCTCGATCCGATCCCGGTCAACCGCGTGCGCGGCTTCGAGGACGGCCTCCTGCATACGCTGCGCGCGAAGCACCAGGACGTGCTCGAGGGCATCCGCGACAGCGGCGACCTCAACGACGCGCTGGCCGGCAAGCTCAAGGGCGTGGTCGAAGGCTTCGCCAAGACGTTCGCGTGATGGTAGCGGACCCCATGCGCGTTGTCCGAGCAAGAGGTTGATCCATGGCCTCCCTCAAGGACATGCGGGTGCGGATCGCCGCCACCAAGGCGACGCAGAAGATCACCAAGGCCATGCAGATGGTCGCGGCCTCCAAGCTGCGGCGCGCGCAGGCGGCCGCCGAAGCGGCGCGGCCCTATGCGGACCACATGGACAAGGTGCTGCGTAACATCGCGGCCGCCGTCGCCGGCAGCGCCTCGGCGCCGCGCCTCCTCGCCGGCACCGGATCCGCCCAGGTCCATCTCCTGGTCGTGTGCACGGCCGAGCGCGGCCTGTGCGGGCCGTTCAACTCGGCGATCGTGCGGCTCGCGCGCGAGCGCGCCATCGCGCTCGCGAACGAGGGCAAGCAGGTCAAGATCCTGTGCGTCGGCCGCAAGGGCTACGACCAGCTCAAGCGCCAGTTCGAGAAGCAGATCGTCGAGACGATCGAGTTGCGCGGGGTGCGCACGCTCGGCTTCGAGCAAGCCGAGGGCATCGCGCAGAAGATCGTCGGTCTCTTCAACGAGGGCGCCTTCGACGTCTGCACGCTGTTCTATTCGCGCTTCAGGTCGGTGATCGCGCAGATCCCCACCGCGCAGCAGATCATCCCGGCGATGCCGCCGGCCACGGACAACAACGGCGCGCGCGCGGCCTACGACTACGAGCCGGACGAGGAGGAGATCCTCGACGAGCTCCTGCCGCGCTACATCGCGACCCAGATCTTCCGCGCGCTCCTCGAGAACGCCGCCTCCGAGCAGGGCGCGCGCATGAGCGCGATGGACAACGCGACGCGCAACGCCGGCGAGATGATCCGCAAGCAGACGCTCACCTACAACCGCACGCGCCAGGCGATGATCACCAAGGAGCTGATCGAGATCATCTCCGGCGCCGAGGCGCTGTAAGGCGCTTTCGGGCGAAGCGGCTTCGCTTCGCCGGAGAGCGCGCCACAAAGGAATTGAGGAATACCGCGCCCATCAGGCGCGCGACGCATTCGTGAAGAGGACCCTATGGCCAATACAGTCGGACACATCACGCAGGTCATCGGCGCCGTCGTGGACGTGCAGTTCGAAGACCACCTGCCGCCGATCCTGAACGCGCTCGAGACCAAGAACCAGGGCAATCGCCTGGTGCTCGAGGTGGCGCAGCATCTCGGCGAGTCAACCGTTCGCACCATCGCGATGGACATCTCCGAAGGCCTGGTGCGCGGCCAGCAGGTGACCGACACCGGCCAGCCGATCGCGGTGCCGGTCGGCGAGGAGACGCTCGGGCGCATCATCAACGTGGTCGGCGATCCGGTCGACGAAGCCGGCCCGATCGGCACCTCCGTGCGGCGGCCGATCCACCAGGACGCGCCGTCCTACACCGACCAGTCGACGGAAGCCGAGATCCTGATCACCGGCATCAAGGTGGTCGATCTGCTCGCGCCCTACGCCAAGGGCGGCAAGATCGGCCTGTTCGGCGGCGCCGGCGTCGGCAAGACCGTCATCATCATGGAGCTGATCAACAACATCGCCAAGGCGCACGGCGGCTACTCGGTGTTCGCCGGCGTCGGCGAGCGCACGCGCGAGGGCAACGATCTCTATCACGAGATGATCGAGTCCAAGGTCAACGTCGACCCGCGCAGGACCGGCTCGGCCAAGGGCTCGAAATGCGCGCTGGTCTACGGCCAGATGAACGAGCCGCCGGGTGCGCGCGCCCGCGTCGGCCTCTCCGGCCTGACCGTCGCCGAATATTTCCGCGATCAGGGCCAGGACGTGCTGTTCTTCGTCGACAACATCTTCCGCTTCACCCAGGCGGGCTCGGAAGTCTCCGCGCTGCTCGGCCGCATCCCGTCGGCGGTCGGCTATCAGCCGACGCTGGCGACCGACATGGGCGCGCTGCAGGAGCGCATCACCACCACCACCAAGGGCTCGATCACCTCGGTGCAGGCGATCTACGTGCCGGCCGACGACCTGACCGATCCGGCGCCCGCGACCTCGTTCGCGCATCTCGACGCCACCACGGTGCTGTCGCGCTCGATCGCCGAGAAGGGCATCTATCCGGCGGTCGATCCGCTCGACTCCACCTCACGCATGCTCACGCCGCTGATCGTGGGCGAGGAGCACTATGCGATTGCGCGCCAGGTGCAGGCGACGCTGCAGCGCTACAAGGCGCTGCAGGACATCATCGCCATTCTCGGCATGGACGAGCTTTCGGAAGAGGACAAGCTCACCGTCGCGCGCGCGCGCAAGATCGAGCGTTTCCTGTCGCAGCCGTTCCACGTCGCCGAGGTGTTCACCGGCTCGCCCGGCGTGTTCGTCGATCTCGCCGACACCATCCGCGGCTTCAAGGGCCTCGTCGAAGGCCAGTACGACCATCTGCCCGAGGCCGCCTTCTACATGGTCGGCACCATCGAGCAGGCGGTCGAGAAGGGCAAGCGCCTCGCCGCCGAGGCCGCGTAGCTTCTTCCACCCTCCCCCCTGCGGGAGGGAGCAGAAGACGGAGCAAGTGAATGCCCGACACGTTTCATTTCGATCTCGTCTCGCCGGCGCGGCTCGTGCTCTCGGGCGAGGTCACCCAGGTCGACGTCCCGGGCGCCGAGGGCGATTTCGGCGTTCTGGCCGGCCACGCGCCGACGGTTGCGGCGCTCAAGCCGGGCATCCTCACGGTGTTCGGCACCGGCGCGCCGCAGCGTTTCGTGGTGTTCGGCGGGTTCGCCGAAGTGTCGCCCGAAGGGCTGACGATCCTCGCCGAGGTGGCGGTGCCCGCCGGCGAAGCCGATCGCGGGTTGATCGCGACGCGCATCCAGGAGCTCGAGGCGAGCCGGCAGAATCTCGCTCGCGCCGAATCGCTCGACGAGCGCAAGCAGCTCGATCGCGCGATCGAGCGGCTCGACCATTATCAGGCGCTTGACCGGCAGCTCACCGGCGGCACCGGCACGCCGGCGGCGCATTGAGTTTTGGGCATATGGCGCTGCGCGCCTTTGCTCCCCGCCGGGATGCTGATGGGTTACGCCGCGTCGCCGTCAACCCGTCTCATCGTCGCGCGAACTTCTCGAATTCACGCACCACCCGGGCGTAGGTCGCGCGCTTGAACGGGACCACCAGCTCCGGCAGGTTCCGCATCGGCTCCCATCGCCATTCGACGAATTCCGGCTCATGCGCCCCGCCGGCCGGCGATGCGACGTCGATCTCCCGGTCATCGCCGGTAAAGCGCAGCGCGAACCATTTCTGCGTCTGGCCGCGGTACCTGCCCTTCCACGCGTGACCGACGAGGCCCGCCGGCAGATCGTAGGTGAGCCACTCGGGGACCTCGCCCAGCCGCTCGACCGAGCGGATATTGGTCTCCTCGTAGAGCTCGCGCAGCGCCGCCGGCCAGGGATCCTCGCCCGCATCGACCCCGCCCTGCGGCATCTGCCAGACATGCACCATGTCGACGTGCTCCGGGCCGTCGATGCGCCGCCCGATGAACACCCGGCCCTCGCGATTGATCACCGTGAGCCCGACGCAGGGACGATAGGGCAGATCTTCGAGGCGAGTCATGCGGGGAACCGTCGATGGCATCCGATGGACTTACCCATAGCGGGAGCGCCGCAAAGACGCGAGGGGGTCGAAAGAAGGTGCCGACCGCGTACCGTCAACCCGCGATAGCGTGCTCGTAGATGTCCTCCTCCTGCGCGTTGTGAATGCGCACCAGCGCCTCGATCGCCTCGATCACGCGCTGGGCATCGCGGATCAGGTAGTGGTTGGCATCGTCCGGCGAGAGCCCGTCTGCGAGCCGGCGCAGCAGCCGCGCCGTGTGGATCACCTCGCGATGTGCGCGGCTCATCGCACCGAGGCCGTGGCCATCGGCCAGGAACTTGGAGAGCGCCGGATAGACGGTGCTCTCGTCGTCGCGCTCGTGGGCGACGATCTCGCGTGTCACGATGCGGTCAGCCTCCGTGATCAGGGTGAGCGCGGCCGCGCCTTCGGCGTCGTCGAGCGCGTCGGCGATCTCGCGCAGGCGGTTGAGCCCCGGTTCCATGCGCTCGTGATCCTGGCGCAGCGCCATCGCGGTCGCGGCCGGCATGCCGCGGCGGCCGAATCTGCGGCCCATGTGCAAGGCGCGCAACGCATTGACGATGACGGCGACGTCGATCGCCTCCTGGGTCAGCGCGCCGGCAACCGGGGGCAGCCAGCCGGCGGCAGCAACCAGCATCGCCATCCCGGACATCGCCATCCCGGCAACGATGCTCTGCATCGCGATGCCGCGGGCGCGCTTCGCGATCGCGACCGCATCGGAGACACGGTCGAGCCTGTCCACCAGGATGACGACGTCCGCAGCCTCCGACGAGGCGCTCGCGCCGCGCGCTCCCATCGCGATGCCGACGCTCGCGGCGGCGAGGGCCGGAGCATCGTTGATGCCGTCGCCGACCATCAGGGTCGGACGGAGCCGCTGCTCGGTCGCGACTGCGTCAACCTTGTCGGCCGGTACCCTGTCGGCGAGGACCGCGTCGAGATCGAGCGCCGCGCCGATCGTCTCCGCCGCATCCGCCCGATCTCCGGTCAGCATGACGATGCGCGCGACCCCGGCAGTGCGCAGGTTCTGGATGGCGCGCGGCGTCTCGCGCCTGAGTTCGTCGGCGAGCAGCAGGGCGCCGATCGCGCGCCCATTGACCGAGACGAATACGCTCAGGGCCGAGCGCCACGCTGCCCGGCGCAACGCGCGTGCGGCCCATTCCTCCGGCTTCTTCAGCCCGCAGACGAGTTGATGCGATCCAGCCCGGACCACGCGGCCGTCGAGCACGCCTTCGAGGCCCGCTCCCATCGTCTCGCGCACTCGGGTCGGGACATCGAGTTTGAGCCCCTTGCGCGCTGCCGCTTCGACGATGGTTTTCGCCACCACATGATGCGAGGCTTGCTCGAGCGAGCCGGCGAGGCGCAGCACCTCGTCGGCCCGTTCACCGGGCGCCGTCTCGATCGCCACCAGCCGCGCGCCGCCAACCGTCAAGGTCCCGGTCTTGTCGAGCATCGCGGTGTGGGCGCCCGCCAGAGCTTCGAGCGGGCCGCCTCCCTTGATCAGGATGCCGCGCCGGGCGGCCTGCGACACGCCGGCGATCAGGGCGACCGGCGCCGCGAGGATCAGCGGGCATGGTGTCGCCGCGACCAGCACCGCCAGCGCGCGGATTGAGTCGCCCGAAATCACCCAGGCTGCGCCCGCCACCACGATCGTGAGCGGGACAAACAGGAGCGCGTAGCGATCGGCCATGCGGATGAACGGCGCCTTGGCGGTCTGCGCGGCCGTGACCATGCGCACGATCCCCGCATAAGTGCTCTCCCCGGCCGTGGCCGTGACGCGGATCTCGAAGGTCTCGCCGACGTTGAGCGTACCGCTCGCCGCGAACTCGCCTTCGCGCCGCGCCGCCGGGATGGGCTCGCCGGTGAGTGCGGATTCGTCGATCATCGCACCTTGGCTGACGATCACGCCGTCGACGGGCACGATCTCGCCGGCCCGCACCAGCACGTCGTCGCCCAGTTCGACCGCGTCGATTGGAACGTCCTCGACGGCCGAAGCGGAACGGCGGTGGGCGACGCGCGGCGCACGATCAACGAGCGATTTGAGATCGCGCTCCGCATGCGCGACAGCCACGTCCTCGAGCACGTTGCCGCCCGCATACATGATGGCGACCACGATGCCGGCCAGTGTCTCGCCGAGCACGAGCGCGCCCGACATGGAGAGGAAGGCGACGGCGTCCACGCCGACCCGCCCTGCCAGGAGGTCGCGGATCATGGAGACCAGCAGCCCGGCGAGAACCGGGACGGTACCGGCCCCCCAGGTCCAGCGTGCAAGATCGCCGCGACCGGCCGCCCAGGCCAAAGCGCCGAGCGCGAGGCCGCCGAGCGCGGTTGCGATCAACGCGCGTTGAAGGAGACGCTTGGTCAGAACCGGCATTGCACGGCGCTCTCCAAAGGCGCACGTGTACCACCCCGATCGGTGAGCAACGCTGACTTAGGTCAAATCGCCATTGATTCCGGCGAAAGCGTCGTCAGCTCGCCTTCGGCTTGCTGGCGGCGGCGCTGATCGGCACGAGCACGAAGCCGCGCGCCTCGACGCTCTTCGCCCAGTTGACCATGCGCGCGATCGAGACCGGCAGCGCGGTCGCAATGCCGACCGCGATCCCGCCCTCGCGGGCGGCTGCCTCGAGCCGCGCCAGCGCGCGATCGATCTCGTTCGGGGTCGGCACTGCGTCGAGCACCACGCTCGCCTTGGCGTAAGCCAGGCCGCTCGCGCCGGCGATCTGGGCCGAGAGGCTGCGCGGCGAGCTGCCGTCGTCGAGATACATCAGCCCGCGCTTCGCCACCTCGCGCAGCACCGGTGCGAACGCGGCCTCGCTCGCCGTGAACCGCGCGCCCATGTAGTTGGCGATCCCGACATAGCCCTGGAAGCGGCTCATGACCCAGTGCATGCGGTCGGCGTTCTGCTCGGGCGCGAGCGACACCAGCAGCGTCTGCGGCCCGGGGTCGTTGTCGGGGTAATCGAATGGTTCCATCGGCAGCTGCAGCAGGAGCTCGTGCCCCTGCGCGCGGGCGCGCGACGCGACACGCTCGATATCGGTCCCGTAGGGCGCGAACGCGAAGCTGACCGCAGCCGGCAGCTTGGCGAGCACCTCGGCGGTGCTGCCGGCGCTGATGCCGAGGCCGCCCACGACGAGGGCAATGCGCGGCTTGTTGGCGTTCTCCGCGTTCGACGCGACCGGCCGCGCATAGGCCACCAGCGGCCGTGCACCGTCGACCGAGACGCGCGGAATGAGGCCGTGGCGGGTTTCCTCGAGCAGCTTCGCATCGACCAGCGCGAGCTTCTGCTCGGCCGAAGGCACCACCACGTCCTGTCGGTTGCCGCTCGCGCCGTCGATGATGGTAACGGTCTGCATCCCGTCCGGCGTGACGGCCGGCCGGTTCGCGGCCGATTTGGCATCGTTGCCGGGGGCGGCCTTCGGGTCATCCTTGGCCGCACCAGGCGCCGGCTCGGCCGCTTTCTTTGCCGCCGCGTGCAGATCGGTGGCCATCACGACCTTGGGCTCGCCGCCAAACGGGTCGTCGGCCAGCATCGCCCAGCCGAAAAAGACCACGAGACAGAAGCCGAGGAACCCAGCCGCCACGACCGGCACCGGGCTCCGGCGAGGCGGGTCCTGGTTTTTCCTGTCTCGCCCGAGCGGAGCCGTCAGGTCATCTGCCACGGTCGGAAGCCTCGCGAATCACACGGCGAATCTATCACAGCGGACAGTGCAGAGCCGCACGCCGGGCGCCGGACCGGAGCGCGCGAGATCCCCGAACGCGAACGGGGCGGCCCGAAGGCCGCCCCGCATGACTCGAACAAGGATGAAGAGGGCGGACGCTCCGCGCCCACCGTCAATTCGGCACGGCGCCCTTGGTATTGGGCGGGAACGCCGCATTGGTCTTGGCGCCGCGCAGGAGATCGAACGCCATGTTGAGCGCCTTGTCGTCCTTGCTCTCGGGCGGCACGTAAGACTGCGATCCCGACTGCTCGGTGCCTTCGGCCTTGAGATGGCCGCGCAGCGAGGACTCGCCCTTGATCTCGGTCGCCCGGGCCTTCACCTCGTCCGGCACCTCCTGGAGCACCTCGATGTCGGGCGAAATGCCCATCGCCTGGATCGAGCGGCCGGACGGCGTGAAGTAGCGGGCGGTCGTGAGACGCAGCGCGCCGTTGCCGGAGCCGAGCGGGATGATGGTCTGGACCGAGCCCTTGCCGAACGAACGCGTGCCGATGACGGTCGCGCGCTTCTGGTCCTGCAGCGCGCCGGCGACGATCTCGGAAGCCGATGCCGAACCGCCGTTGATCAGGACGATCAGCGGCTTGCCCTTGATGAGATCGCCCGGACGGGCGTTGAAGCGCTGCGTCTCGTCGGCGTCGCGGCCGCGCGTCGAGACGATCTCGCCGCGCTCCAGGAAGGTGTCGGAGACCGAGATCGCCTGGTCGAGCAGGCCGCCCGGATTGTTGCGCAGGTCGAGGATATAGCCCTTGAGCTTCTCCGGCGGGATCGTGGCCGTGATGTCGGTGATCGCCTTCTTCAATCCGTCGGTGGTCTGCTCGTTGAACGAGGAGATGCGGACATAGCCGATGTCCTCGCCCTCGACTCGCGACCGCACCGACTTCACCCGGATCACGTCGCGCACGATCGTCACCTCGATCGGCTTCTCGGCGCCCTTGCGGGTGATGCGCAGCTTGATCTTGGTGTTGACCTGGCCCCGCATCTTGTCGACCGCCTGATTGAGGGTCAGGCCCTGCACCGCCTCGTCGTCGAGATGGGTGATGATGTCGCCGGCGCGGACGCCGGCCTTGGCGGCCGGCGTGTCGTCGATCGGCGCCACGACCTTGATGAGCCCCTCCTCCTGGGTCACTTCGATGCCGAGGCCGCCGAACTCGCCGCGCGTCTGCACCTGCATGTCGCGGAAGCTCTTCGCGTCCATGTAGCTCGAATGCGGATCGAGGCCGCCGAGCATGCCGTTGATCGCCGACTCGATCAGCTTGCTGTCGTCCGGCTTCTCCACGTAATGCGAGCGCACGCGCTCGAAGATGTCACCGAACAGATTGAGCTGGCGGTAGGTGTCCGCCGATGCGGCAGCCCGCGCGCTCGCGCCGACGGCGACAAGAGACGACTGGGTCGCGAGCAGGGTCAGCGCCGCGCCCGTGGCGCCGCCGAGGACAATCAGGAACGTCTTGCGCATCATCCGCGAACCTTTTCGCTGTCGGTTGTTGCCCACCACGGATTCGGATCGACCGGAGATCCGTCCTTACGAAACTCGATATAGAGGACCGGCTGGCTCGCGCCCACACCGGCCACCAAGCTGGAAGCAATTTGCGGGCCGCTCCCCATGACGGCAACCGGCTCTCCGGTCAATACGAACTGACCGATCTCGACCGAAATCCGATCCATGCCCGCCAGGACCACATGATACCCGCCGCCGGCATTCAGGATCAAGAGTTTGCCGTAGGAGCGGTAGGGAGCGGCGTAGACCACCCAGCCGTCGCAGGGTGCGGTGACCTGGGCGCCCGACCGGGTGACGATCGAAATGCCCTTCTCGTTACCTCCGCTGCCATCCGGAGAGCCGAAATCGCGTGATTTCACCCCGTTCACCGGAATCGGCAGCATGTGCTTGGCGGACGCGAAGGCCACGGCGGGGCTGAGCCGGCCCGGATCCTTGAGCGCCGCCAGGTCGGCCCGGGTGTCGCCGAGGGTGCGGCCGATCTCGGCGGTGCGCTGGGCTCGGGTGGCAGGGTCGAGATCGCGCTCGAGCTTGCCGATGAGATCCTTGAGCGTCTCGGCCTGGCGTGACAGCCCCACCGCTTGCTGGCGCTCGCCGTCGAGCTCCTTTTCGGCCTCGCCCTGCCGTTTCTGCCGCTGGTCGATCAGCATGCTCATGCGCATTTTCTGGTTGGCCAGTGCCGCGAGGTCGCGCCCGAGCCGGTCACGCTCGGCCGCCGCCTCGCCGCGCACGCGCACGAGATCGCTCAGTTCTCCGGCGAGGGATTCCGCCTCGGTCCTCATCTCGGGGACTACCGCGCCGAGCAGCATGGCGGCGCGCACAGATTCAAGCGCATCCTCCGGCTTCAACAGCATGGCGGGGGGCGGCCGGCGGCCGATCCGCTGCAGCGCGGCCAGGACTTCGACGATGACGCCGCGACGCGCGTCGAGTGCCTTGCGGATTCCGGTTTCGCTCTCGGTGAGCTGACCGAGCCGCCCCTCGGCGGCGGCGGTCCGGGTCTCGACGGAGCGGATGTCGGCGGCGGTTTCGATCAGGGCCTGGTTGAGCTTGCGACGATCCTCGCTGATCGCATCGATTTCCTCCTGCAGCTTTTTCTGGGCATCGAGCGCCTTCTTCTGCTCGGCCCGCAGCGACTCGAGCTCCTGATCGCGCTGGTGAACGTCGTCGAGCGTGGGCTTCGGGGTCTCGGCGGCGATCGGGCCGGCGGCCAGCGCGCAAGCGAGCGCCAATGCGGGGGCCGCGGCAAACAGCCTTCGCGGGATCACGCAGGGGCGGACGGGAGCGGTCATGCGGGGCGAAGCGCCGTTCTCTTGGCGGCCGATGTCGGGCGCGAGTTAGGACCGGATTGGGGCGGATTCGCGTCTCCACCCCGTGTCACGACGAAAACCGCGCGGCACCGCCCGGGATCAGGCGCGGTGATAGGGATGGCCGGCCAGGATCGTTACCGCCCGATAAAGCTGCTCCAGCAGCATGATTCGCACAAGCTGGTGGGGCCAGGTGGCGGCCCCGAAGGCGAGCGTCAGGTCGGCCCGGCGCTTGATCTCATGGCCCAGGCCGTCGGCGCCGCCGATGCAGAACACCACGGCGGGCCGGCCCGCGTCGCGCCAGCTCCGAAGGAGGCCGGTCGTGCCGCCGCTGTCCAGGCATTCGCCACTCTCGTCGAGGGCGACCAGCACGGCCCGCTCCGGAATGATGTTGGTGAGCGCAATCGCTTCTTCCAGCACGCGGCGCGCCGCCTCCGGCGCGCGACTCTCGCGGATTTCGATGATCTCGATATCGCGCAGCCCGACCGTACGCCCAGCCTTCGCGACGCGGTCGCGATAGCGCTCGGCGAGCTCGCGCTCCGGCCCGGCCTTGAGCCGGCCGATCGCGGCCACGATCAGCCGCATGGTCCTCTCGCGCGCGTCAGCTTGCGCGCCGGCGCCCCGCGCTGCCGCCGGCCCACATTTTTTCCAGGCCGTAGAAGGCGCGGACCTCGGGCCGGAAGACGTGGACGATCACGTCGCCCGCGTCGATCAGCACCCAATCGCACAGCGGCATGCCTTCGACCCGCACATCCGGAACGCCGGCCTTGTGCAGGTCTTCGAGCACGCGATCGGCAACCGAGCCGACATGGCGGTTCGACCTCCCGGAGGTCACGACCATGTAGTCGGCGATTGCCGATTTGCCACGCAGATCGATGGTGGTGGTGTCCTCGGCCTTCATATCGTCGAGGCGCGCGAGGACGAGGCGAAGCGTCTCCTCGGTATCGAGTTGCACCTGAGAGACGGTGGGCGGCTCATGACCAAGGCCGGCCCGGGACATGGCAGGTGTGGACAGGGGTCCTTCCTTTCGTTTTGACGAACCCCGGACGCCCTGCCCGGGGACGACACACACACAGGATATGTGTGACCCGTTAACGGAATCAACCATCCTCGAGTTCCGGCCGGGATGCGACCGGCCGGGCGCCGGTGGCGGGCTGCCTGCGCGTCCGCTCCGGTGCCGGCGGCGATGCCGATTGCGGGGGATTTCGCGGGCTTTTCTGGCCATCGCCCGCACCCCCCGGGGCCTCGCCATGGGTCCGGCCACGCGCCGCCCGCAAAGCTGTGGATGAGAGAGGCGACTTCAATCCGTGCAGGAAGACCCAGGCCGGCGGACGCCGATCAGCGAGTGAACGGGCGTCTGATTCGGGGATGCGCGCCCGCGCCATCGCCTGTCCAGCGACGCCGCCCATGGAATAGAGACTCGGCCCCAGGCGATCGATCACCGCGATCGGAAGGAGCTGGGCGATCGACCGCCATTTCTGCCAGCGATGGAAGCTACGCAGGTTGTCGGCGCCCATGATCCAGACAAAGCGCACCTCCGGACAGCGCGTCCGCAGATAGGCGACCGTCTCGTAGCTGTAGCGGGCGCCGAGATCCGCCTCGAAGCCCGTGACCTCGATGCGCGGATCGTGGGTGAGGCTCTCGGCCGCCGCAATGCGTTCGGCGAGCGGAGCAAGGCCGGAGGTATCCTTGAGCGGGTTGCCGGGCGTGACCAGCCACCAGATCCGGTCGAGCTGCAGCCGCTTGAGCGCCAGCAGCGTCGCCTCGAGATGGGCCCGGTGCGGCGGGTCGAAGGTGCCGCCGAACAGACCGATACGCATTCCGGGCGCGTGCGGGGGAAGGCGGATCACGGACGCGTCTGACCCGTGCCGAGGACGCGGTACTTGAACGTGGTGAGCTGCTCGACCCCGACCGGGCCGCGCGCATGCAGGCGGCCGGTGGCGATCCCGATCTCGGCGCCGAAGCCGAATTCGCCACCGTCGGCGAACTGGGTCGAAGCGTTGTGCAGCACGATCGCCGAATCGACCTGACGCAGGAACTTGTCCGCCGCCGCCTGATCGCCCGCCACGATCGCGTCGGTGTGGTGCGACCCGTGGCTCTCGATGTGCGCGATGGCGTCGTCGACGCCGTCCACCACCTTGACGGCGATGATCGCGTCGAGGAACTCGGTGGCCCAATCCTCGTCGCTGGCCGGCTTCACGCGTGCATCGACGCCCTGGGTCTCGCGGTCGCCCCGCACCTCGCAGCCGGCCTCGAGCAGCATCGTCACGAGCGGCTTGAGATCGGCCTTCGCTGCCGCGCGGTCGACCAGCAGCGTCTCGGCGGCGCCGCAGACGCCGGTGCGGCGCATCTTCGCGTTGAGCACGATGCGCTTCGCCATGTCGAGGTCGGCGGACTTGTCGACGTAGACGTGGCAATTGCCGTCGAGATGCGCGAACACCGGCACGCGCGCTTCCGTCTGCACGCGCGCCACCAGGCCCTTGCCGCCACGCGGCACGATCACGTCGACCGCACCGTCGAGTCCCGCCAGCATCAGTCCCACCGCGGCGCGATCGCGGGTGGGCACGAGCTGGATCGCATCCTCGGGGAGGCCCGCCGCGCGCAAGCCCGCGGCCAGTGCCGCATGAATGGCGCGCGAGGACTGGAAGCTCTCCGAGCCGCCGCGCAGGATGACCGCATTGCCGGCCTTGAGGCAGAGACTGCCGGCGTCGGCGGTGACGTTCGGCCGGCTCTCGTAGATCACGCCCACCACCCCGAGCGGCACCCGCACGCGCTCGATCCGCATGCCGTTGGGCCGTGTCCAGGCGTCCGCGACCGTGCCGACCGGATCGGGCAGCCGTCCCACCGTCTCGACGGCCTGCGCCATCGCCGCGATCCGCGCCTCGTCGAGCAGCAGCCGGTCGATGAAGGCAGGCGTTGCCCCGCCGGACTTGGCATCCGCAATGTCCTCGCGATTGGCAGCCAGGATGGCGCTCCGGGCGGATCGGATCGCGTCCGCCATGGCGGCGAGCGCGCGATCCTTGTCGGCGGCCGAGGCGAGCGCCAGACGATGCGCCGCCGCCCGCGCGCGGCGTCCCATGTCGGCCATCACGGCGGCGATGTCCGCGGTCGTGTCCACAGCTTTGAGCGGCGCCGTCATGCCTGAAATCCAGCTTCCAGAGGCACTTCCTACCATGTCCCCGTACCGGCCGCGAGACCGCCCCGGATCGGCGATGACGGTCCGCCGCGGCTTGACGAATGAAAGGTTAAGCGTGCGCCGGCTTCAGCGTCTGCCGGCTTAAGCTTCGGCAGCCTTGAGCTTCGGCAGTATTGGGCCCGAACACCGGCTTCCAGAAACCGGCCGTCCAGCCCGCCACCAGCCAATAGGCAAAGCCGCCGGCGAGACCGGCGGCGACCATGATCCTGGGCTCGGTCAGGAAGCGATATTGCGGCTGAACATCCTGCATCAGCGACCAGCCGATCCAGGCGGCGAGCCCGCCATTGGCGGCGTGAAAGATCCAGGAGCGGATGGCGAATGCCTCGGCGATCAGCGCGCCGATCGCGGCCGGCACGATCGTCGACGCCGCCGCGAGGGAGAGCAGAAACGCCAGCATCGGTCCGGCGAGCACGAAGGCCATGAACCAGGCCCCCTGCGCCTCCGGGTCCGCCTGCGCGAGCGTCGCGAGCTCGCCCCAATGGGCGACCAGCAGAACCGCAATCGCGGCGGTGATCGCGACCGCCGCGCCGAGCGGCACCACCAGGAGCCGCAGGACGAAGCGCGCGAGCGAATCCATCCCTGTCAGTCCGTCATCGCCATGGCGCGCAGAGCCATGCGCTCGCGCGCCGAGAGCTTCTCGGTCGCGCTCTTGAGCTGGCCGCAGGCCGCGAGGATGTCGCGCCCGCGCGGCGTGCGCACCGGGGAGGAGTAGCCGGCATTGAAGACGTATCCCGAGAACTTCTCGATCTGCTCCCAGTCGGCGCATTCATACCGGCTGCCCGGCCAGGGATTGAACGGGATCAGGTTGATCTTGGCCGGAATGCCGTGGAGCAGCTTGATCAGCGCCCGGGCATCGCTGAGCGAGTCGTTGACGCCCTTGAGCATCACGTACTCGAACGTGATGCGCTTGGCGTTGGTGAGCCCGGGATAATTCCGGCACGCCTCCATCAGCTCGCGGATCGGATACTTGCGGTTGAGCGGCACCAGCTCGTTGCGCAGCGCGTCATTGGTCGCGTGCAGCGACACGGCGAGCATGCAGCCGATCTCGGCGCCGGTGCGCGCGATGTTCGGCACCACGCCCGAGGTCGAGAGCGTGATCTTGCGCTTGGAGATGCCGATGCCCTCGTTGTCGGCCACGATCAGAAGCGCGTCGCGCACCGCCTCGAAATTGTACAGCGGCTCGCCCATGCCCATCATGACGATGTTGGTGACGAAGCGGCCGCCATCACGCAGGTCGGGCAGGCCCGACGTGGGGCGCACGATGGCGCCCTCGGGTCGCGCCTGCTCCGGCCAGTCGCCGAGCCGGTCGCGCGCGACCATCACCTGCCCCACGATCTCGCCCGCCGTGAGGTTGCGCACCAGGCGCTGCGTGCCGGTGTGGCAGAACGAGCAGGTGAGCGTGCAACCGACCTGGCTCGACACGCACAGCGTTCCGCGGTCGGCTTCCGGGATGTAGACGCATTCGACCTCGTGCGGCCGCTCGCCGGGATTCTCGCTCGGCAGCCGCAGCAGCCACTTGCGGGTGCCGTCCACCGACACCTGCTCGGCAACGACCTCGGGCCGTCCCAGCGTGAACTTGTCCGCAAGCGCGACGCGCAGCTCTTTCGACACATTGGTCATCTGGTCGAAGCCGGTCGCGCCCCGCACATAGAGCCAGTTCCAGATCTGCTGCGCCCGCATGCGCCGCTGCGGCGCCGGCACGCCGACCGTCGCCAGCGCATCGGCGAGTGCGGGGCGCGCGAGGCCGATCAGCGACGGCCGCTCCGGCGCGACATAGCGCTCGAGCGGCGTCTTCTCGACGAAGCCCGCGAGGCGCTGCGAAGGGTCAAGGGCGGTGGTCATGCTGAGCTCTATATAGGCGGCGCGAGGCGGAGCGCCCAGCGAAAGTCGCTGTCGGCGTTAATCGATCCGGCCCATTGCTCAAACGATGTCGGACGGCCGTCGCGCCGTTGAGACGCGCCCTATTGGCACTCGGCACCGACCTTGTCGAGCGCCTGCGCCAGGCCCTTGAGCGAAAAGACGTCCCTCGTCGTGGTTCCGCGCGCCGAGACCCCTTTGACGGTGGCGTCGCTCCCCTTGCGCAGGGCGTCGACCAGGCGTGCCTCCTCGGCCGCGTTCTTGAGCCAGGCGCCGTCGCTCTGGGTGTACATCGGATAGCTCGCGCCGGCGATCTCGAGCGTGGCGTCGGTGTTCGGCTTGAAGCCGTAGCCGATGAGGATCGAGACCTCGTCCTTGACCTTCTCGGCCGGCCGCGAGGAGACGAACATGTAGGCCGGATCGCGCGGGCGGTTCGGCGGCGTCGAGTCCGAATTGGTCGGCTTGGCGAGCGCGAAGCAGATCTTTCTCCCGCCCGGCGCGGCCGTATAGGCCCCCCACTCGCCATACATGCCGAGCAAGGTCGGCTGCACGCCGCCGATCGAGGGTGCCGCAGGACTGCCAGGCGCTGACGGCGCGGTCGCGGTCTCGGATTTCGGTTTCGACTTGGCCGCGGGCTTCGTGGCCTTGGGCTTCGGAGCAGCCGCGCCGGGAGCGGTCGCGCCCTGCTGAGCGACGGCCGATGCGGCCAGGGCAAGCGCTCCAATCACCAGCAACGGAGCGCCAATCGACGTGCGCAGGACGGTGTTTATGGCGAGTCGCATCGTGTCTCGTAAATCGCACCTAAGGTTTTCGTGAACTGTAATCAAACCCTAGCGAATAGGGAAGAATTTCCGCAACACGAAGCCGCTAGGGCTACTCGCGCGGGCGCGATCCGGAGTAGCGCCCGCCCTGCCAATCTCGGAGGCAGCGCCGAGCAAATCGACCTTGTTCCTTTTTGACGAGCGAGGGCGTCATGGGATCGCCCTGGATGAGGCCGGCCGGAGCCTCGGCCAAAAATTTCCCTGCAAACACGCGTTTTTGAACCGCAGCGCCACCCGCCAATACCGACGACATCGGAAGCCGGCAAAAATCGCCGTCTTTTGCGGCGATGGTGTGCCTGGGTGGATGGGAGTGGCACGGGGGTGACGTCGCCGGAGGAGCATGCCGATCTGGTCATGGCGGTCGCGACCAATCGCGATCGCGATGCTTTCGCGCGCCTGTTCGATTTCTTCGGGCCCCGCATCTACGCCTACCTGCTGCGCCTGCGCCTCGAACCGGGCGTGGCCGACGAGCTGACGCAGGAGGTGATGACGACACTGTGGCAAAAGGCCGAGCTGTTCGACCGCAAAAAGTCCTCCGTCGGAACCTGGCTTTTTCGCATCGCCCGCAACCGTCGCATCGATCTTCTGCGGCGCGACCGCGAGGATGCGGTGGCGAATGCCCACGCGCCGGATACGCCGGATCCCGCGCCCGCCCTGGATGACTCGCTCGACCTGAGCCAGCGCGAGGCCAAGATCCGTGCGGCGCTCGGTTTGCTGCCGCCCGAACAGCTCGAGCTGGTGCGCCTTGCGTTCTTCGAAGGGCTCTCGCACGGCGAAATCGCGGCGCAGACCGGCCTGCCGCTCGGCACGGTGAAATCGCGGCTGCGGCTCGCATTCACGCGCCTGCGCCGCGCGCTCGACGTCGACGGGGCCGAGCCGCCATAGGACCGGATGGCGCCCGCATGCTATGAGGGCCGCGCCCACCGTCTCGAACCCGCCATCGTCTCGAACCCGCCATGAAAGCCGTCCTCTGCACCCGCCATTGCGCTCCCGAGGAGCTCGAGATCCGCGAGCTGCCCGATCCGATCGCGGGCGAAGGCGAGGCCGTCGTGCGCATCCGGGCCGCGGCGCTCAATTTCTTCGATACGCTGATCATCGCCGGCAAGTACCAGACCCGCCCGGCCTTTCCGTTCTCGCCCGCCGCCGAGCTCGCCGGCGAGGTCGAACGCGTCGGCCCCGGTGTCACTGCGGTTCGGCCGGGTGATCGGGTGGCCGCCATGATCGGCTATGGCGCGGCACGCCAGAAAGTGGCGGTCGCGGCCGACCGCCTCGTGAAGCTGCCGGACGATCTCGACTTCGAGCGCGCCGCCGGGCTCATGGTCACCTACGGCACCGCCCTGCACGCCTTGAAGGACCGCGCCGGGCTTGCTCCCGGCGAGACGCTGGCGGTGCTCGGCGCAGCCGGCGGCGTCGGCATCGCGGCGATCGAGATCGGCAAGCTTCTGGGCGCGCGCGTCATCGCATGCGCCTCCTCGCCCGAGAAGCTGGCCTTTGCGCGCGGCCAAGGCGCCGACATCAGCGTGAATTACGCCAGCGAGGACTTGAAGGAGGCGTTGCGGCGGGCGACCGGCGGCCGCGGGCCTGAGGTGATCTACGATCCGGTCGGCGGGACCGCATCCGAAGCGGCGTTGCGCGCGATCGCGTGGGGCGGACGCTTTCTGGTCATCGGCTTTGCGGCCGGCGAGATTCCCAAGCTTCCGCTGAACCTCGTCCTGCTCAAGAGCTGCGATGTGCGCGGCGTCTTTTTCGGCGCCTGGAGCGACCGCGATCGCGCCGGTTCCCGCGCCAACCTGGCCGCGCTCCTGAGCTGGTGCGCGGAAGGCAAGCTCAGCGCGCATGTGCACAAGGTGTTTGCGCTCGAGGAGATCGCGCCGGCGCTGCATGCGATCAGCGATCGCCAGGCGATGGGTAAGGTGATCTTGCGGCCGTGATGGGAGCCGAAGCCTATTCCGTCATGCCGCGCGCGAGCGCAGCCTTTGCGGCCGCGCGATGCTCGGGGCGGATATGCGCCGCCACCAGCTTGATTGCCGTCGCCAGCACCGCCGCATCGTCGGTATAGCCGAGCACCGGCATGATGTCGGGGATGATGTCGAACGGCAGCACGAAGTAGGCCAGCGCGCCGACCAGCGCCGCCTGCACGTGGCGTGGCGTGTCGCGGTCGAAGGCGCAGTAATAGGCCGCCAGCAGATCCTCGGCAAAAGGCAGCGCCGATGCGACCCGCCGCGCCTTCGCCCAGAAACCGCGGCGCACATAGCTGCGCTCGCGCGCAAAGCGCACGATGTCCCATGAGGTATCGGCTTCGACCGTCATCGATGAGGGCTCCGCGTCCGCCGCTCGTCAACATGGGGCCTGTGCGGCATGGCCGCAAGCCCGCCATTCTGGCGCCTGGCGTCGCCATGCCCTACATTTCCGCCGCAAGAGCCCCCGACCCAAAGGCTGGCCATGTCCTGGTCCCTGAATATCGGTTCGATCGCCGGCACCGCGATCCGCATCCATTTCACCTTCCTGCTCTTCCTCGTCTGGATCTTCGTCGCCAACTGGGCGTCGGGCGGACCACCGGCCGCCTGGCAGGGCCTGCTCTTCATCCTGCTCCTGTTCGCCTGCGTGCTCGCGCATGAGTTCGGTCACATCCTCACGGCGCGCGCCTTCGGGGTGCCGACGCCGGACGTGACGCTGCTGCCGATCGGCGGCGTGGCGCGGCTGGCCCGCATTCCCGAGCAGCCGAGGCAGGAATTCCTCATCGCCATCGCGGGCCCGCTCGTCAACGTGGCGATCGCGGTCGTGCTGCTGCTGCTCGGCGCGCATCTCAATCCGCGCGACCTCGCCGCAATGGAGAGCAGCCGCATCTCGCTCGCCGATCGCCTCGCCGAGGTCAATCTGTTCCTCGCCGTGTTCAACATGATCCCGGCTTTTCCGATGGACGGCGGGCGCGTGCTGCGCGCCCTCCTGTCGATCAAGCTCGGGCATGTCCGCGCCACCGAGATTGCGGCGACCATCGGACAGCTGGTCGCTTTCGGGCTCGGCTTCCTCGGGCTGTTCGGGAACCCGCTGCTCATCTTCATCGCCATCTTCGTGTATCTGGCGGCCTCGTCGGAGGCCCACCTGGTGGCGATCCGCGCCATGTCACGCGACGTTCCGGTCAGCGCCGCGATGATCACCAAGTATGCGACGCTCACCCCCGATGAGCACATCGAGGCCGCCATCAACACTTTGCTGCACACCAGCCAGAGCGAGTTCCCGGTGATCGACGCCGACCGTCGCCTGGTCGGCCTGCTCGATCGCGACGGCATCATCCGCGCCCTGAAGACCCTCGGTCCCGATGCGCGCGTCGCCGACGCCATGATGAAGGACGTGCCGACCGTCGACAGCCGGACCTGCCTCGAAGATGCGTTCCGCATCTTGCAGGAGAAATCCGCCCCCGCGGTCGGCGTCGTCGACCGCGCCGGGCGGCTCATCGGCCTGATCACCTCGGAGACGGTCGGCGAGATGCTGATGGTGAAGAGCGCGATGCCGCGCGGAGCGCGCATCGGCCCGTGGAACGGGCCGAGCGGGCCCCTCGCGGAACCGCGTTAAGGACGACGCGAGCCCTGCGCTTTTCCGGGTTGCGTGGCTTGGTTCGATCCCTATATTGCATCGCAATATCGGCCTTTGGCGGCCGTGATTCGCTCTCCAATCCGGAACCCTCATGTCGCTTCGCAACGTGGCGATCATCGCCCATGTCGACCATGGCAAGACCACCCTGGTCGACCGCCTGCTCCAGCAGTCCGGAGCCTTCCGCGAGAACCAGCGGGTGGCGGAACGGGCCATGGATTCCAATGATCTCGAGCGCGAGCGCGGCATCACCATCCTTGCCAAGGCGACCTCGATCCACTGGAAGGACGTCCGCATCAACATCGTCGACACGCCGGGCCACGCCGATTTCGGCGGCGAGGTCGAGCGCATCCTCAACATGGTGGACGGCGCGCTGGTGCTGGTCGATGCCGCCGAAGGTCCGCTGCCGCAGACCAAGTTCGTGGTCTCCAAGGCCCTCAAGGTGGGCCTCAAGCCGATCGTCGTCATCAATAAGGTCGACCGGGGCGATGCGCGCCCGTTGCAGGTGGCGAGCGAAGTGTTCGACCTGTTCGCGGCGCTCGACGCGACCGAGGAGCAGCTCGACTTTCCCATCCTCTACGGCTCCGCCAAGCAAGGCTGGATGGCGGCGAGCCCGGAGGGTCCCAACGACCAGGGCATGACCCCGCTGTTCGATCTCGTGCTGCGCCACGTCGCGGAGCCCAAGGTGGAGGACGGCCCGTTCCGGATGCTCGGCACCATCCTCGAGGCGAATCCCTATCTCGGCCGCATCGTCACCGGCCGCATCACCTCGGGGTCGATCAAGCCGAACCAGCCTGCCAAGGTGCTCGACCGCAACGGCAACCTGGTCGAGCAGGGGCGCGTCTCCAAAGTGCTCGCCTTCCGCGGCCTCGAGCGCCAGCCGATCGACGAGGCTTTTGCCGGCGACATCGTGGCGATTGCGGGCCTCCCCGAGGCGACGGTGGCGCACACGATCTGTGCTCCCGAGGTCGAGACGCCTCTTCCGGCCCAACCGATCGATCCCCCGACCCTCGCGATGACCTTCCGGGTCAACGACTCCCCGCTCGCCGGCACCGAGGGCGACAAGGTCACCGGCCGCATGATTCGCGACCGGCTGTTTCGCGAAGCCGAGGGCAATGTGGCGCTGCGGGTGACCGAGTCGGTCGAGCGCGACGCCGTGGAGGTCGCGGGACGCGGTGAATTGCAGCTCGGCATCCTGATCGAGACCATGCGGCGCGAAGGCTACGAGCTGTCGGTCTCGCGGCCCAAGGTGCTGCTGCAGCGCGACGGGGCGGACGAGCTGATGGAGCCGATCGAGGAGGTCGTGATCGACGTCGATGACGAGTTCTCTGGCGTGGTGGTGCAGAAGATGGCCGAGCGCAAGGCCGAGATGATCGAGATGCGCCCCTCCGGCGGCGGCCGCATCCGCCTCGTGTTCTATGCACCGACCCGTGGCCTGATCGGCTACCAGGGCGAGCTCCTGACCGACAGCCGAGGCACCGCGGTGATGAACCGGCTGTTTCACGCCTACGCACCCTACAAGGGGCTGCTTCAGGGGCGGCGCAACGGCGTGCTGATCTCGACCGATGCCGGCGAGGCGGTCGCCTATGCGCTGTGGAATCTGGAGGACCGCGGACCGATGATGATCGAGCCGGGCTGGAAGGTCTATCGCGGCATGATCGTCGGCGAGCACACCCGCGGCAACGACCTCGAGGTCAACGTGCTCAAGGGCAAGAAGCTCACCAATATCCGCACCACCTCCAAGGACGAGGCGGTGCGGCTCACCCCGCCGATCCGCATGACGCTCGAGCGGGCGCTCGCCTACATCGAGGACGATGAGCTGGTCGAGGTCACGCCGAAGTCCGTCCGCCTCCGCAAGGCGATCCTCGATCCCAACGACCGCAAGAAGGAAGAGCGGCGCCGCGAAACCGAGCAGGTCTAGCGGGCGCCGCGACCCGTCACCGTATCTTCGCCAAGAACCGCTCCACCGCCGGCCCCCAGGCGGATTCCGAGCCCTCCGTCTCGGCCATGAAGTGGCCGTCGGCGCCGGAATCCGGCAACAGCGCAAACTCCGCTTTGCCGCCTGCCGCCCGGTAGGCATCCGCCATGGCGCCCGCCAGGCGAGGCGGGAAATAGCTGTCGTTCGCCGTATAGAGCCAGAGGCTTGGCACGTGCGCGGTGCGGCCGAACTCCGCCGCGGTCGCGATCAGGCGGTCGGCGGCGCAGTTGTTGTCGGGCCGGTCGTAGGAGCGCCCGCCGAGTCCGCCGGCAAAATTGATCACCGCCTGCAGGCCGGGTGGCGCGCGGCTCGCGACCGCGAGCGCCGCCCAGCCGCCGGCCGACTGGCCGGCGACGATGGTGCGGCCCCGGCGAATGAATGGCTGCGCCGTGACGTAGGCCGTGGCGGCCATGATGCTGTCGGCGGCACCGCGGCCCGCGCGCGCGAAATCGGCATCGTCGCAGCCCCCCTGATCTTCGCGATAGGCGCCGCCGGTCGCGCCGTGACCCGGCCGTTGCGGAACCGCGACGGCAAATCCGTGCCGCACGAACCAGCGCGCCAGCGAGTCGAAGGCCGGCAGCGGCAGCATGCGCCGCCGCTCCGCATTCTGCGTCGTCCCGTGGTTCATCACCAGAAGCGGGAACGGACCCGCGCCGGGCGGACGAAACAGCGTCCCGCGCATCAGAACGCCGGGCTGACCCGACGGAAACCGCCACAGCTGACGACGAAGCGCTCCCGTCTCGACGGATTGCGGGCCGGCGAGCGGTTCGCTGCGTGGCATCGAGGGCACACCCGCCAAGAAAACGACAAGCGCGCACGTCCGCGCGACACCTCCACGGCGGAAAAAACACGCGCAAAAGCTCCGCGCTCGCACAAATTTCCTCAAGCCGCACAAGGGATTCACTCTTGCACGCGTGAGGAATTCACATTGTCCGCGCGTCATCAACGTGCCTCTTGATGCGGGAGTCTCTGATTTGCTTGTATTCGATTCATGAGCACCGTCCTCATCGAGATTCGTCGCGCGCGGCCGTCCGATGCCAAACCGGTCGCCGACGCGCATGATGAAGCCTGGCGCACCGCCTATCAGGGGGTCATCCCAGGTCCCGAGCTTGACAAGCTGATCGCCCGCCGCGGCGCCGCCTGGTGGGACGGCGCAATTCGCAAGGGCAGCCGCATTTCGCTGCTGGCATTCGGCGAAACGATCGCGGGCTACGCCAACTACGGACGCAACCGGGCGCGCAGCCTGCATTACGAAGGCGAGATCTACGAGCTCTATCTGCGGCCCGAGTTTCAGGGATTGGGTTTTGGCCGCCGGCTGTTCACGTCGGCGCGCCGTGACCTCGTGCAGAGCGGCATGAAAAGCCTGGTCGTCTGGGCGCTCTCCGACAACGAGCCGGCCGTCGAGTTCTATCGCGCGCTTGGCGGGCGCGCGATCGCGCGATCATCGGAGAAATTCGGCGGCAAGATGCTCGAGAAGGTCGCCTACGGCTGGACCTAGCCGCCGCGCCCTCCCGACCGCTGTTCCATGACCGTCAGATCGCGGGCGCCGGCAGCCCGTTTGCGGCGCACGCCGCGCGCAGCGTATTGACCAGCAGGCATGCGATCGTCATCGGCCCGACACCGCCCGGCACCGGTGTGATTGCGCCCGCCACCGCGCAGGCCTCGGCAAAATCGACATCGCCGACCATGCGCGGCTCTCCGCCCTGACCGGTAATCCGGTTGATGCCGACGTCGATCACGGTCGCGCCCGGCTTGATCCAGTCGCCCTTGACCAGCTCGGGCCGGCCGATCGCGGCGAACAGCAGGTCCTTGCTGCGGCACAGCGCCGGCAGGTCGCGCGTCTTCGAATGCGCGATGGTGACGGTGGCGTTTTCGGCCAGCAGGAGATGCACCAGCGGCCGGCCCACGATGGCGGAGCGGCCGATCACCAGCGCATCGAGGCCGGCGAGCGACGGCCGGGCCGTCTTGGCGAGCATCACGCAGGCAAGCGGCGTGCACGGCGCCAGCACCGGCAGCCCGACCGCGAGCCGGCCGACATTGAGCGGATGAAAGCCGTCGACGTCCTTGGCGGGATCGACCGCCGCGATCACCTGCGCGGTATCGATCTGGGACGGCAGCGGAAGCTGCACCAGGATGCCGTGGATGGCTGGATCGGCGTTGAGGCGCTTGATCAGGTCGAGGAGCTCGGCCTGGCTGGCGGTGTCCGGCAGGCGCTGGTCGAACGACCGCATCCCGGCCTCGACCACCTGCCGCGTCTTGCTGCGCACATAGACCTCGCTCGCCGGATTGTGGCCGACGAGGACCACCGCGATCCCAGGCGTGAGCCCATGCTTGGCGGACAGGCGGCGGAGCTCGGCCGCGACTCGCGAGCGCAGCTCGGCCGCGGTCGCCTTGCCGTCGATGATGGTCGCCGTCATCGCTTCTCCGCGCTTCTCCACCGCTACTGTCCCGATTCCGAACGTCGCAGCCGGTGTTCGAGCGCGGCCGCCAAGGCCGGACCGGGACCCGCGATGGCGAGCCGCTTGACCCGCGCGGTCTCGCCCGCGACCACGCTCACCCTCCCCGGCGCCACCGCGAGCGTTCGCGCCAGGAGGCGCACCAGCGCCGCATTCGCTGCGCCCTCGCTCGCCGCAGCGCGCACGCGGGCCTTGAGAACGGAGCGGCCGTCCGCCAGGCGCTCGATGCCGTCGATCGCGTCGCGTCCGCCCTTCGGGGTCAGCCGCACCAGCAGCGCGATCCCGTCCGCGACCACGCGCCAGGGACGTTCGTCCGCCACGGGCTCAGGGAACGTAGGGGTAGATGTAGTCCCTGATGTAGCGCTCCAGGACATAGATGATGAGCAGCACGATCAGCGGCGAGAAGTCGATGCCGCCGACGCTCGGCAGAAGATTGCGGATCGGCCGAAACACCGGCTCGGTCAGCCGATAGAGGAAATCGGCGATCATGCCGACGATCTGGTTGCGCGTGTTCACCACGTTGAAGGCGATCAGCCAGGACATGATCACCGCGATGATGACGATCCACCAGTAGATATTCAGAAGGATAATGACGACTTCGAGCAATGGGCGCATGTCGGTTGTTCCGAACGTGGGCGACGCAGTCATTTAAACGGTCGCCCAGGGGCAAACAAGCACGGCCGCGCGCGCGCAGCGGTGGCGCAGCGTGCCTTTTGTCGCGCAAAATCAGGGGTCTTCGGCGATTAACCACGATCCTTGACAGCGCGGGACCCCGGTCCTAAATGGCACCCTTCCCAAGGCCTCAGGCGCAAAGCGCCGCCGGCCGGCAGGGGCCGTAGCTCAGCTGGGAGAGCGCCTCGTTCGCAATGAGGAGGTCAGGGGTTCGATCCCCCTCGGCTCCACCAGCCTTCGCCCCCTGCGGGGGCTACGGCTCGGCAAGCCAGCCTTCACGAACGCAAACGCTTCAAGGGAAAACGGAGGCGAAGGCTGTCGCGCCGAAGCTCGAAGAGCGTAGGCGGACCTCCGCAAGCCCGAACCTCTCACGCCTTCGCCCCCTGCGGGGCCTACGCTGGCAGGCCAGCCTACGAGCACACCAACATCGCAAGGAAAAAAGCTGGGGCGAAGGCTGCCCGCCGTAGCTCGCAGAGCGAAGGCGGGCGCGGCAACCATCAACTCCTCAGTTACCCGCCCGCACAAAAAAGCCGCGGCGCGCCGAAGCGCGCCGCAATTTGCAATGATCCGTCGTCGACTTGCTCAGCCGGTCGGCGGCGCGATCTCGTCGAGGCTCTTCTGCCGCGCTTCCGGGCCGAGGAAGTTGACCGACACGGCCGCGATCACCAGCACGATCGCCAGCGAGACGAACACCGTGGTCAGTCCCCAGCCGTTCTTGATCCACAGGATGGCCGGGACGATGCCGGCGGTGGCGAGGCGGCCGACGCCGGCGGCCCAGCCGAAGCCGGAGGCGCGCGCGTTGGTCGGGAACACCTCCGACGCGAAGATCTGCATCGCATTGCCGGCGACCTGGATGAAGAACACCATGACGAAGCCGGCGACCAGCAGCTCGATGTCGGTGCGCGCATTGGCGAACAGGACGGCGAGGATGCCGGCGCCGACGAAGGCCACGACCGAGGTGATCTTACGGCCGTACTTGTCGAGGGTGTACATCATGCAGATGCTCGCGCACGGCACCGCCATGTTCATCCACAGCGTATAGGTGAGCGACTTGGTGATGGTGAAGCCCTTGTCGACCATGATGCTCGGCAGCCACGAGCCGAGCCCGATGGCGACGCCGAAGAACGCCGAGAAGCAGATCATGCCGGCGATCACCCGCACCGGAAACATGCTGAACACCACGACGAACGGATCGCTCTTGGTGTTGCTCGCCACGTCCGTCGTCAGCGGTCCGGTCGGACCCGGGAGGCCGAGCTTTCCCAGCACCTCGAGCGCCTGGTCGCCCTTTCCGTGCGTCGCGAGATAGCGCGGCGATTCCGGCAGGGTGAAGCGCAGCACCCAGACGATCAGCGCGCCGACGCCGAAGCAGATCCACACGCCCTGCCAATGGATGGTGTCGCGGAAGGCGAGCACGAACAGCGTCGAGATCGGCCACACGCACGCGCCGCCGATGAAATGAATGATCGCCAGGATGCGGCCGCGGATTCGCTGCGGCGAGTATTCGCCCGCATAGGTGAAGCAGAGCGGCTGCTCGGCGCCGAGCCCGAGGCCGGCGATGAAGCGGCAGATGACCAGCAGCGTGATGTTGGGCATGAGGGCGCCAATAATGGTGAACACGCCGAACAGGAGCAGATTGAACTGATAGACGAAGCGGCGGCCGAACCGATCGGTGAACTCACCTTGTGCGATGGTGCCGATGAACATCCCCAGCGTGGTGGCGCTGACGATCGCGGCGGCGCCAGCCGGCGTCGCAAATCCCGACTTGATCATGTCCGGAAACAGCGAGCCCTGCACGATGTAGTCGATGACGTCGAAGAAATATCCCGCCGCGATGAGCGCGACGATCTTGACGTGAAGCGGTGAGATTCTCGCCTCGTCGAGCGACTTGCCGACGAAATTCTCGATTGTCTGAGCCACGTTCATCCTCCCCGGGTTTGCCGCATTGGCCGCTGAGCGCGGCTCTTCGAGCCGCGACAGTCTGGATTTCGCCCTGCCCGGTGTCAATCGAGCCGCGGAGGAAAACGGTGTGCCGCGCCGAGCGGGCGCTCGACGCTCGGACGGGCCCGTGCGGCCGGCTCAGCCACCCTCGAACTGCAGGATGTAGAGCCCGGCGTTGGAGTCGGTGAGATACATCACGCCCTGCGCGTCGACGAAGCAGTCGGCCGATTGAATCACTTTCGGCCGATTGGGGCGCGGATCGAACATGCGCTCCGGATCGGGCGGCACGAAATAGCCGATCTCGCGCGGATGGAAAGGATTCTCGAGATCGTAGGCGCGCACGCCCGCATTGTGCAGGGTCGCGAAGATGGTGCGCGAGCTCTGGAACGCGCCCGGCCGGTTTTCCCACAGATTGTGCGGACCGAAATTGCCGCCCTTCTTGCAGTAGTCGGCCTCGTCCGGGATCGGCATGGTCGAGATGCTGATCGGATTCGACGGCACCCGCACGTCGAACACCCAGATGTAGCGCAGGCCCTGGCTGCAGTCGGCGAAGTTCGCCTCGTCCGCCATCACCAGCAGATTGCGGTCGGGCAGCGGCAGCGGCGAATGGGTGCCGCCGCCGAACGGCGGGTCCCAGTTGCGATGCACGACGAGCGACGGCTTCTCGGGATTGGCCACATCGAGAATGGTGAGCCCGCCATCGCGCCAGGCGCCGTAGAACAGATTGCCGGCGACGAGCCCGTGATGCAGCGCGTAGCGCTTGCCTTTCGGCCAGGTCGGCGTCTCGCCGCCGCCCGACCACAGCCCGGGCAGCCACCATCTGCCGACGATCGCCGGCTTGGTCGGATCCGCCATGTCGAGGATCGCCAGCACGTGGTCGGCGAAATCGGCGAAATGCACCGACGCGTAGGCGTAGCGGCCGCCCACCCACCAGATGCGATGCGGCCCGGTGCCGTCGATCGGCAGGAAGCCGATCTCGCGCGGCGTTTCGGGTCGCGAAATATCGTAGACGCGAATGCCCGACGTGAAGGTCTTGTTCTTGACGAGGTCGGCGGGCGATCCCGAGAAGTAGGCCTTGGAGTCGACCTGCATGGTCCACATGCTCGGCGCATTGACGCACACCATGAGGTCGCCGTGCGTCTGCAGGTGCAGCGCGCGCGTGTTGGGCGGACAGGCGATGAAATTGACCGCCTTCGGGTTCTTCGGGTCGCGCACGTCGACGACCGTGATGCCGTTGCTGTAGCCGTGGCCGATATAGGCGTAGCCCCGATGCACCATGACCTGCACGCCGTCGCCGCGGCCGCCCTGATCGCAATGGCTGATGAACTTCATGTTGCGGGACGCGACAGCGATCATCGGCAAAGTCCTCCCAAAAACACTCGTAGCCCGGATGGAGCCCACGGGTCTCGGCTCCGGCGAGCCGAGGACAGGCTCCGCGACACCCGGGACCGGCGCCCCCGCATTTCGCTGCGTTCAGTGCGGGCTACAGGACGGGTCGACAGATTTCCGCGGCGGTGCAACTATCCCGGCCCGCTGCAGCCGGCGCAACAGACAAATTGGGGGAGCACATGGCAGATCGGTTCGGGCGGCTTGCGCTGCACATGTGGACGATCGACACCACGCCCCTCGCGACCGCGCTCGATGCGGCCCGGCAGGCCGGCTACGACGCGGTCGAGCTGCGGCGCACCGATTTCAAGCGCTGCTACGACGAGGGCATGAGCAACGCGCAGGTGCGCGCGCTCGTGCGCGACAGCGGCATCCCGGTCGGCGTGCTCGGGGTCGAGTACGGCTGGCTGTTCGCCAAGGGCGACGAGAGCAGGCGCCTGTTCGGCGCATTTCGCGAATCCTGCCAGGATGCCGTGGCCCTCGGCTGCGGCATGCTGATGAGCGCGCCCGGCCCGTACACCGGGACGATCGCCGAGGCGATCGCCAACCTGCGCCTCGCCGGCGACATCGCCGCCGAGTTCGGACTCAGGCTCGCGATCGAGTTCAATTCGCAGCACGAGGTGCTCAATAGCCTGGCCGTGCAGCGCGAGGTGGTCGCGGGTGCGGGCAAGACGAATGTCGGCCTCCTGCTCGACGCCTACCACCTGGCGCGCAGCGGCGCGGGAGGCCGCGGCTTCGCGGACGTTCCGGCCGAAGAGATCTTCTGCTTCCAGTACAGCGACCTGTCGCCCAACCCGGTGACCGGGGTCAAACGCCCGACCGATCGGCTGGCGCCCGGCCAAGGAATCGTGCGCTGGCGCGAGGTGTTCGGCCTGCTCGCCGAGAAGGGCTATGCCGGCTATCTGAGCTACGAGGCGCCGAACCCGGAGCTGTGGGCGCGCTCGCCACACGAGGTCGCGCGCGACGGGGTCGAGCGCACGCGCGCGCTGCTGCGCGAGGCGGTGCCGCAATACGCGGCCTGACGCGCGTAGCCAGCGACCACAAAACCAGAATTGTTTGTCGTCGAGGGGGGAAATGCCAATGACCACGACCGCCGATCCGCTGTTCGCCGGCCTGTTCGACCGCAAGATCACCGACGTGCCGGCGACGGCGCAGAACCAGCGCTACATGACCAGCGTCGCGCCGGCCGCAGCCAATCCGGGCAAATGGGTCGAGCAGCCGCGCCTGCCGATTCCGGTCGGCGAGATGGGCGTGATCGAGTGCCAGGGCAAAATCCACATCGTCGCCGGCTATGCGCGGCATCGCGTGGACGGCGATTTCCATCAGGTGTTCGACCCCAAGACCGGACAATGGACGCTCAAGGCGCCCTTCCCGCAGCCCTGCAACCACGTCGCGCTGGCGGCGATCGGCGCCAGGATCTACGCCTTCGGGGGCTTCATCGAGCAGAACCGCTGCCCGCATTCGAAATGCTTCGCCTATGACGCCGCGGCGGACGAATGGAAGCCGATCGCCGGCCTGCTGCGGCCGCGCGGCGCCTCGTCCGCCATCGTTCTCGACGGCAAGATCCACCTGCTCGGCGGCCGCGACGTGCGCTCGGTCGAATGGCACGAGGTCTACGATCCGGCGACCGACAAATACGAGATCCTCGATGGCATGCGCGGCTCGACCGGCACCCAGCCGTTCGTCGGCCAGCGCGATCACATGGGCGTCGCGGTGGTGGACGGAAAGATCCATGCCATCGCGGGACGCATGGACTCCTACGATTTCAACACCTCCCTGCACGCCGTCTACGATCCGAAGAGCGACGGCTGGACCTTCCGCGCTCCGCTTCCGACGCCGCGCAGCGGCGTGTCCGCCGTCTATTATCGCGACCGCATCGTGGTGTTCGGCGGCGAGGCGACCGGCAAGGTGTTCGGCACCAACGAGGCGTACGATCCCGGGACCGACAAATGGGAAGCGCTCGCGCCGATGAAGCTGCCGCGCCACGGCCTGCATGGCGCGACCGTCGCGCTGATCGGCGACATGGTGCACGTGCCCGGCGGCGGCCCGGTGCCGGGCGGCAGCATTCAGGGCGCCTACCATGACGCCTTCACGCTGGGTTGACCGATGGCCAGCTTCGATCTGAGCGTCAACGGCCATGCCGTCAGGGTGACGGTCGCAAACGAGGAAACCTCGCTGCTCAGCGTGCTGCGCAACGAGCTCGGCCTCGTCGGCACGCGTTTCGGCTGCGGGCTCGAGCAGTGCGGCTGCTGCATGGTGCTGATCGACGGCACGCCCGCCAAGTCCTGCGCGAAGCCGATCTGGAGCGTCGCTGGGAAATCCATCACCACGGTCGAGGGTCTCGGCACGCCCGCTCGGCCGCATCCGTTGCAGCAGGCGCTGCTCGACGAGCAGGCCGGCCAGTGCGGCTATTGTCTGAGCGGCATCATCATCTCGGCAAAGGCGCTGCTCGATCGCAATCCGGCGCCGACGCGCGCCGAGATCGCAACCGCGCTCGACGACAATATCTGCCGTTGCGGAAGCCATAACCGCATCCTGCGCGCGGTCGAGAAAGCCGCCGCCGCACGGCGCCGGAGGGCGGCGCAATGACCGCGGCGCCCGCATTGACCGGCGCGCTCGCCGAGCACCCGGCGCTGTCGCAATGGGTGGCGTTTCCGGCGCCCGGCAAGGTCACGATCTTCTCCGGCAAGGTCGAGATCGGCCAGGGTGTGCTCACCGCCATGGTGCAGCTCGCCGCCGAGGAGCTCGACGTCGCCGCCTCGGCGATCGCGATCGAGTCCGGCGACACCGAACGCACGCCCAACGAAGGCTTCACCGCCGGCAGCCAATCGATTCAGTTCGGCGGCGTCGCGCTGCGCCAGGCCTGCGCCGAGGTGCGCGCCGCGTTTCTGCGCCGCACGGCGGAAAAGCTCGGTTGCGAGGAAGCCGAGCTTTCGGTCGCGGACGGCCGCATCATGCGCAACGGCGTGGCGACCGGCGAAGACTACTGGACGCTCGCCTCCGCGGTCAGTCTCGACGCGACAGCGACCGGCGCCGCAGTGCGCAAGCCGGCGTCGTCCTACACGGCCGTCGGGAAGAATGCGGCGCGGCTCGACCTGCCGGCAAAAGTGTTCGGCGCGCCGGCGTTCATCCATGACATGCGGCTCGACGGCATGCGGCATGCCCGCGTGGTGCGCCAGCCGCGGCGCGGCGCGAGCATCGACACGGTCGACGAGGGCGCGATCCGCCGCGCCGCGCGCGGCGGCGTCGATATCGTCCGGCACGGCAACTTCCTCGCCATCGTCGGCAGCGACGAGACCGTCGTGGAGGCGGCCGCGGTCGCGGCGCAGACGCACGTGACGTGGCGCGGCGTCGAGCCGATCAATCCGCAGCAGCAGCAGGCATCCTCGCTGTTGCAGCAGCCGAGCATCGACCGCACGGTCGGACCGCCGGCCGCGACGTCGCGCGCCGCCACCTACGAGGCGACCTATTCGCGCGGCTACCTGGCGCATGCCTCGATCGCGCCGAGCTGCGGGCTCGCCGAGCTCCGCGACGGGCATCTGACCGTGTGGACGCATGCGCAGGGCCCGTTTCAGCTGCGCGCCATCCTGGCGCAGACGCTCAGGCTCGACGCCAAGCACATCTCGGTTCGCCACGTGCAGGGCCCCGGCTGCTACGGCCACAACGGCGCCGACGACGCCGCGGCCGACGCGGCGATCATCGCGACGCTGCTGCCGGGCAAACCGATCCGCGTGCGCTGGCGGCGCGAGGAGGAGTTCTGCTTCGAGCCGGTGAGTTCCGCCATGGTGGTGAAGGTGCGCGCCGCGCTTGACGATGCGGGCCGGCCCGCGGACTGGACGGCCGAGATCTGGTCCGGCACGCACAGCGCGCGGCCGGGCAGCGGCAACCTGCTCGGCGCGCTGGCGCTGCCCGACCCGCCGGCAGAGCCTGCACCGCACGATGTGCCGGATGCCGGCGGCGGCGGCGCGGTGCGCAACGCGACGCCGCTCTATGATATTCCGGCGAAGCGCTTCATTCATCATTTGGTGCCCGACATGCCGCTCCGCACCTCGGCGCTGCGCGGGCTCGGCGCCATGCCGAACGTGTTTGCCATCGAGGGTTTTCTCGACGAGCTCGCCGGGCGCGCGGGCCAGGATCCGGTGGAGTATCGGCTCGCGATGCTGTCCGATCCGCGCGCGCGGGCGGTCATCGAGCGGGTCGCCAGCATGTCCGGATGGCAGCGCGGACTGCCGGCCGGCACCGGTCGCGGCCGCGGCATCGGGTTTGCGCGCTACAAGGACCGCGCCGCCTATGCGGCGGTAGTGGCCGAGCTCGAGGCGGACGAGACGATCCGGCTGATGCGCATGTGGTGCGCGGCCGATGCGGGTCTGGTCGTCAACCCGGACGGCGCCATCAACCAGCTGGAAGGCGGCATGATCCAGGCGGCGAGCTGGGTTCTCAAGGAGCAGGTGCGGCTCGAGAGCGCCGGCGTCGCGTCGCGCGACTGGCAGACCTATCCGGTGCTGCGCTTTTCCGAGGTGCCGGAGATCGCAGTCGAGCTCGTCCCGGCCGCCGACGACGTGCCGCTCGGGGTCGGCGAGGCGACCGCCGGACCCACTGCGGCTGCGATCGGCAATGCGGTCGCGCACGCGCTCGGCGCGCGGATCCGCGACCTGCCGCTGACCCGCGAGCGCATCATGGCGACATTGTTGGCGAGCGAGTAGCGGACGAGACCGTCGACCGGCTACGGCGCCGCGGCCATCGCATCGGCGGCGGCGCCATCCGACTCGAGCCAGCACGCCAGGAAGGTGGCGAGCCAGGTGCGGATCGCGAGGTCGTAGACCGGCCGCTCGGCGAAATGCGCGGCGCGCTGCTTCGCGCCCGGCAGCTCCATGCGGGCGTGGCCGCGGGTGGTCCACCGGCACATCATGGCGTGGGTCACCTCGGCGTGAAACTGGATGCCGTAGGCAGCCGGTCCATAGCGCAGCGCCTGGGCCTCGAAGATGTCGCCCGCCGCCAGCAGCTGTGCGCCGTGCGGGAGGGTGAAGCCTTCGCGGTGCCACTGGTAGACGACGTCGGGCCAGTCGCCGCACACCGCGTGGGCATGCTCGGTCACGCGGATCGGATAATAGCCGACCTCGACCTTGCCCTCCGGGTGATAGCCGACGTGGGCGCCGAGATGCTTGGCGAGCATCTGGGCACCGAGGCAGATGCCGAGAAACGGCTTCTTCTCGGCGAGCGCCACGCCGATCCAGTCGATCTCGCGCCGCACGAAGTCGTCGCTGTCGTTCGCACTCTGCGGACCGCCGAAAATCACGGCGCCGGCGTGCTCGGCGAGGGTTTCGGGCAGCGGATCGCCGAAGCGCGGCCGGCGGATGTCGAGCGGAACGCCCAGCTTGGCGAGGTAGTGGCCGACCCGCCCCGGAGTCGAGTGCTCCTGGTGCAGCACCGCAAGTACCGGCCGCGCGGCGGCCGGCCCGCGAGATCGCGAATCCGCAGGCCCGTGCATGGCCTTTTCCTACCCTCCCCCCGCCGGTTTGCAAGACCAGTGCCGTGCGGGAAACCATGAGCAGGGCGCACCCCTCCGCTGCAAATTTGGCGCTAGTGTCCCGATTCCGAAGTTCGCAGGCATTTGCAGCGGGTTCTGAGCGAACTTCGGAATCGAAGGGACACTAGCAACTCAATGATGCTAGTGCCGTCTTTGAACCCGAAGTTCGCAAACAGACTCGCCTAGAAATCGTGCGAACTTCGGGTTCGCGGCACTAGTGTCGTGATCATCCGGCGCCCCGGCGCGTTCACCGCGTTCACGACGTGCTCTCGTCCGCCTGCGCGGCGGCGACGCGCTCGCGCAAGGCGATGCGGTCGCGCGGCGACACTGCGAGCAGGTCGGCGACCCGCCACATGACGTTCGCCTCGAACTCGCTGACTTTGCCGTCCACGTAGACCATCTCCCACAGCATCTCGACAGTGCGCAGCCGGCCGGCCTCGTTGAGCGTGCGCATCAGGACGCTGGTGAAATGATAGAAATCGACCGCCTCGCGGTCGTCGGCGGCCGCCGCCGCGATCAGCGCGTCGGTCGCCGCCGGATCGAGCGCGAACTGGGCTTCGAGGATCGCCTGCAGCTTTTCGCGCTTGACCGGGGTGAGATCGCCGTCGAGCGTCGCGATATGGACCAGCAGCGCGGCCGCGGCGCGCCGGTAGTCGTTCTCGGCGAACTTGTCCTGCGGCTTGGCTCCGCCGGTGAGCTCGGCGAGGAGTTGTTTGAGATCGGCAAGCATGCGGCGCACCTCGAAGTTGGTGGGCGCCGGCCCGGGAAAGGCGAATCGCTATCGCACGGCCCGACGGGTCCGCACGCTTTCCGCGAGCAGCGCGAGATTGTTGGCAATATAGGGATTGGCCGGATCCTTTGCCTGCGCCTCGGCGAGGATCTTGCGGGCATGCGCGTAATCGCCGCGCAGCATGAAGGAATAGCCCTGGTTGTTGAGGATCTCGGACGTGCGGCCCACCATTCGGTAGAGCTGGGTGTAGGCGCGGTCGGCGAGATCGAACCGCTTCAGCCGGTCATAGGAGGCGGCAAGCCCCAGCCAGGCATCCGCCTCGCGCGGCCCGGTCTCCACCGCATGCCGGAAGTGCTGCTCGGCAAGCCCATAATTGCCTTCCCGGAAGTGCATCCGGCCGAGGCTGAGATCGTCATTGGGCTTGCTCGGGGTGATCGGCGGGTCGGGCTCGGCCGGCGGTCCCCTGTCGCCGAAGGCGGGATGCGGCCCCACGACGGTGCCGGTCGTCGGCTCGGCGGAAGCCTGGTCGGTCGGTTTGAGGCTGCTCCAGTCGAGGAGACCGGGCGGCTGCGATGTGGTCTGGCAGCCGGGTAGCCATAAAAGGCCAGCCATCGCGACAACGACGCTACGCTTTACGCCAACGCTCATCGGCTGCGCCCCCCCGGGCGCCGAAAACTCACAGTGGGATCCGAGGCACCTGGGCGGGAGGCGGTGCTGCGGCCCCTGACCAACCTAGGCGATGGTGGTTAAGAAACCCTCGCCGCGCACCACCGGAGCACCAGAGCCATCAAGCCCGGCGTCCGAGCTTCGCAAGCGCGCGGGCCGAAATGCCTGGTGGGCTCCGGCGTCGCGACACTTAGCGGGCGTTCGCCGCGCGCCGGGCGGGCGCTGCGATCATCCGCAGAAGCTGCGGCAGCCGGAGCGGCGGGCTGAGCAGGAAGCCCTGGATCTCGCTGCATCCCGCCGCGCGCAGCGCCGCGAGCTGCTCCTCCGTCTCGACCCCCTCGGCCACCGTGGTCATGTCGAGGCTGCGGGCCAGTCCGATGATCGCCCGCACGATCGAGGCGGAGGTCTCCTCGCCGGTCAGGTCGGACACGAAGGAGCGATCGATCTTGATCTTGTCGAGCGGGAAATTGCGCAGGTAGCTGAGCGACGAGTAGCCGGTGCCGAAGTCGTCCATCGCAAACCGCACGCCCAGGCCGTGCAGCTCGCGCAGCGTCGATGACACGGCGGCGCTGCTCTGGATGAGCACCGATTCCGTGATCTCGAGCTCGAGATTGTCCGGCGGCAATCCGGCGGCCGCGAGCGCGCCGATCACGAGTCCGCTCAGCGACGCCATCTTGAACTGCGCCGCCGAGAGGTTGACCGCGAGCTTGACGTCGCGGGGCCATGCGGCCGCATCCGCGCATGCCTGCCGCAGCACCCATTCGCCGATCGGCATGATCAGCCCGGTCTCTTCGGCGAGTGGAATGAACTCGCCCGGCGGGATGAGGCCGCGATGCGGGTGGTTCCACCGGATGAGCGCCTCGCAGGCGACGATGCGGTCGGTCTGCAGGTCGAGCAGCGGCTGGTAATGCAGCTCGAACTCGCCGCGCGCGAGCGCCTTGCGCAGATCCTCCTCCAGCACGCGACGGGCCTTCATGCGGGCGTCCATCTCGGGCTCGAAGAACCGGTAGGCGCCGCGCCCGTCGGCCTTGGCGCCATAGAGCGCCAGGTCCGCGTGCTTGAGCAGCTGATCCGGCTCGCGGCCGTCATCCGGCGCGATCGCGATACCGATGCTCACGCCGGCCACGAGCTGGTGGCCGTGAAGATCGTACGGCGCGCGCAGCGCGTCGAAGATGCGGTTTGCCAGCGCGGTCGTGTCGGTCGGCTCGGTGATTCCGTTCTGGATGATCGCGAACTCGTCGCCGCCCAGGCGCGCAACGGTGTCGCCGTCGCTGACGCAGGCGCGCAGGCGCTGCGCCACCGACTTGAGCAGCTCGTCGCCGACCGGGTGGCCCAGCGAATCGTTGACGTGCTTGAAGAAGTCGAGATCGAGATAGAGCACCGCGGCACGGTCGCCGCGATGCAGCCATTTGAGCGCCTCCTCGAGCCGCTGGCGGAAGAGCATGCGGTTGGGGAGATCGGTCAGGGAGTCGTAGCTTGCCAGATGGGCGATCCGCTCCTCGGCCCGCTTGCGCTCGGTGACGTCCTCGACGACGCTCACGATGTAGCGCGGGGCGCCGTCTTCGCCGCGCACGGCCAGGCGCCGCGAGGTGACGATGCGGCGGCCGCTCGTCGGCGTCGTCATCTCGTGTTCTTCCGCGACGACCACGGCGCTGGAGTTGGACCCGAGCATCTTCTGGTCGCGCTCCACGATCCTGTCGGCGTGCTCGCGCTCGATGCATTCGTGCACGGTCTTGCCGATGATCTCGCGGCGTGAGAGGCCGAGGAGCGCCTCGCCGGCGCGATTGACCAGCACATACTGGCCGTCGCCCGCGTTCCTCACGATGATCGAGACCGGCACGTTCTCGATCACGAGATCGAGGAAGTGGCGATTGCGGTCGCGTTCCTGCTCGGCCCGCCGGCGCTCGGTGATGTCGTCGTGCGTCGTGACCCAGCCCCCCTCGCGCGCCGGACGCCGCACGACCGAGATGATGCGGCCGTCATTGAGCTCGAGGATGCTTTCCCCCAGCTCGCCATCGACCGGGTGCGAGATCCGCTCCTCCAGATAGCGCTCCGCCTCCGCCCCGGTGAACAGGCCGGCGTCGATCCGGTGGCGGATGATCGCCTCCTGCGCGCGGCCGGGCGTGGTGAGCTCGGGCGGCAGGCCGTACATGGCCGCGTACCGGTCGTTGCACACGATCAGGCGGTGATTCCGGTCGAACATCACCAGACCCTGCGACATCTGCCCGAGGGCGGTGTCGAAGCGCATGTTCTGGACCCTGAGCTCCTCCTGGCGCTGCTTGAGCTCGGTGATGTCGACCCGGATGCCGATGAAGCCGCCATCGGACGTGCGGCAGTCCTCGACCCGCAGCCAGCGGCCGTTGGACTGGCGCTGCTCGTAAATTCCGGTCGCACTGCGGTGCAGCTCGACACGTTCCGCGAGCCACTCCTCCTCGCGGCCGACCGCATCGGGATACATTCCGCGCGCGAGCGCGCTCCGCAGCATGTCCTCGAAGCGCACACCCGGGACGCGCAGGTCGGCGGTCTTGTCATAGAATTCCTGGTAGCGCCGATTCCACAGGACCAGGCGGTCATCGCTGTCGTAGAACACGACGCCGATCGGCATCACGTCGATCACCTCGCGCAGTCGCGCGTGCGCCTGCTCGGCCTGCTGCTGGGCCCGATGCCGCTCGGTCACGTCCTCGTGCATTGCCACCCATCCTCCGCCCGCGATCGGATGACTGGTCACGCACACGACGCGGCCGTCGGGGGACTCGATATGCCGGCTGTGCGCCTCGCCCCCGGCCATGTCGTCGATGATCCGCAAGCAGTATGGCTCCGGATCCTCGTGGAATGTTCCGCTCTCCCGGCGGGTCTCCACCATCTGGCGCAGTGTGATGCCCGGCTTCACCGCCTCGGACGACAGACCGTACATCGCGAGATAGCGGCGGTTGCACACCACGAGCCGCGCATCGCGGTCGAATATGCACAGCCCCTGCGACATGCTGTTGAGCGCGCTGTTGAGCGTGAGCCGGTGCTGGTCGCGCTTCTGCAGCAGCTGGCGCACGACGACGAATCCGATCGCCGCGATCAGGACGCCCATGAGCGCCGCCGCGCCGATGAGGAAATCCGCCTCCTTGTGCCAATCGGCCAGAATGAGCGCGGTGTTGGCCAGCTCGCGTTCGGCATCGGCCACGACATGATCGCGCATGCTCGAGACCAGCATGGTGCCGGCCGCGAGTGCGGCAATGAGCAGGAGACCGCACGCGACCAGGAGCGCGATCGGCCGGGAGCGCGATATGGTTAACATCCGGTGAAAGATCACCCTCGAGGCGCCTCGCCCTGCGCCCCGTCTGGATCGTGGTCGAGCGCATCCCCCGCGAGCGAACCGGGATGCGCCCCTCCTCCCAACCCTGGCGGCGTAAGGTCGAAAAACCGCCAGGCCGACCCCGGCGGAACACTACCCGCAAACCGCTAAGATTTTGGTAAAACGAGAGAAGAGCCTGCGGCAGGGTGGGTCCGGGGCGCAGGACGCCCCGTGCCGGCGTCCTCGTCAGTAGGCGCCCATTTTGATGCGCACCACCACCGGCAGCAGGATCACCACGAACAGCACCGGGAAGACGCAGCACATCAGGGGCAGCGCAAGCTTCGTCGGCAGCGCATAGGCCTTCTCCTCGGCGACCGAGAGCCGGCGATGGCGCATGTCCTCGCTGTAGACCCGCAGCGCGTCGGTGATGCTCGATCCAAGCTCGTCCGATTGCTGGATCAGCGTCGCGAAGGAGCGCACCTCCGGGAGGCCGAGGCGATCGCCGAAATGCTCGAGCGCCTCGGTCATCGGGCGTCCGGCCCTGATCTCGAGGTTCGCCATGTGCACATTGGCACTGAGATTGGGATAGGATTCGATGAGCTCCCGCCCGACGCGCTCGAACGCCGCCGCCATGCTCAGCCCGGCATCGGCACACACCACCAGCAGGTCCATCATGTCGGGAAAGCCCGATCGGTATTCGTGGCGGCGGGTCGCGACGATGCGATCGAGCGCGAAGCTCGGTCCGAGATAGCCGACGAGGCCACCGGCTCCGACGAGCGGCCACAGCAGGCCCTCGCCCAGACCCAGCATCGGCGTCAGCGCGAATGCGAGGACGCCCAGGACGACCGCCATCGCGGTACGGGCAAGGAAGAAGAAGCCGACCGCGCGCGGGTCGAAGATGCCGGCCTGCACCAGGCGCTGGCGCAGCACGCGCAGGTTCTTGTCGTCCATCGACGAGTAATGCTTGGTGGTACGGTCGATCAGCCGTTGCGCAGCAGCGATGCTGGAGCTGCGCATCGAGGCCCCGCCCTTCCCGTCCAGCATGTCGCTCGAGATTCCGGCCGCACGCCGCTTCACGGCGCCGCGCGCGCGGAGACCCGACATGATGAAGAAGGCGATGATCGCAGCCGGGATGAAGACCAGCATCGTCACCAGCGTCTGCGGGCCGACGCCCAATCCCCCTGCGATATCGAGCAGCGCGTCCATCGGTCAGATCCGGAAATTGACCATCTTGTACATCGTCAAGTTGCCGACCATCATCCAGCCGACCGCCATCCCGAGCACGATCTTGGTGATGTCGTACTTCCAGACGCTGCCGTAGAAGTCGGGCGACACGAGCTGCACGGCGCCGAACAGCAGGATCGGCAGCGAGGACAGGATCAGGGCCGAGGCGCGGCCCTCGGAGGCAAGCGCCCTGACCTTCCGGCGCATCTTGAAGCGCTGGCGGATCACAGCCGAGAGATTTTCCAGGATCTCGCCGAGATTGCCGCCGGTCGATCCCTGGATCGCCACCGCGGTGACGAACAGCGGCAGGTCGTCCTGCCCGACCCGGGCATAGAGATTGCGCATCGCGGTCTCGAGATCGGCGCCGTAGGTGATCTCGTCGGCGACGAGGCCGAACTCGGAGCCGGTCGGATCCGGCATTTCCCGCGCGACCATGTTGACGGCGATCGGCACCGGATGGCCCGCGCGCAGGCTGCGCACGATGATGTCGATGGCGTCCGGGAATTGCGCCGCGAACTTCTTCTGCCGCCCCGATCGCAGCACGCGCAGCGCGAAATAGGGCAGCACCAGACCGCTTGCCAGCGTCCCGAGCAGGGCCTCGACGAAGCTTCCGGTGGTCACGAGGATCGTCCCGCACGTGCCGGCCGCGGCGATGCCTGCGAGCACGCCGAGCCGCGACAGGCCGATCGAGAGCCCCGACTGCACGATCAGGCGATTGAGCGAGGCGATCGGCAGGCGGAAATCGCCGCCCATGGTGAGACCGCGCTCGCGGCGCAGCTGAACCAGGAGTGCCTGCCGGTCGACCGTGTCATTGAGCAGCGACAGGCGGCGGTTGACCCGGCTGCGATACGATGCGGCCGAGAAGAACAGCAGATAGGCGCCCTCGGCGAACAGGACCGCCGAGACCGCCGCCAGGGCATAGACCGCATAGGTCGGATCGAGCGCGAACGGCATGTCGGTCACAAGGGTTGGCTCGGGTCGAAATAGCTCGACGGGATCTTGATGCCCTTGGCGGCGAGGTCGGTGAGGAAGCGCGGCCGGATGCCGGTGGCCTGGAAGTGGCCCTGCACGGTGCCGTCATCGAGCGTGGCCGTGCGCACGAATTTGTAGATCTCCTGCATCTGGAGGATGTCGCCTTCCATGCCGGTGATCTCCGCGATGCTCATCACCCGTCGCTTGCCGTCGGACAGGCGCGAGAGCTGGACGATGATGCGGATGGCGGCGGCAATCTGGCCCCTGATGCTGGCGATCGTCATCGGCAGGCCCGCCATGCCGATCATCTGCTCGAGGCGCGAAAGCGCGTCGCGCGGCGTGTTGGCGTGGACCGTCGCCATCGAGCCTTCGTGGCCGGTATTCATCGCCTGCAGCATGTCGAACGCTTCCTCGCCGCGGCACTCGCCGAGGATGACGCGGTCGGGCCGCATGCGCAGTGCGTTCTTGACCAGGTCGCGCTGGCGGATTTCGCCCTTGCCTTCGATGTTGGGCGGGCGCGTTTCCATTCGCCCGACGTGCGGCTGCTGGAGCTGGAGCTCGGCCGCGTCCTCGATGGTGACCAGGCGCTCCTTGTCGGAGATGAAGGCCGAGAGCGCGTTGAGCATGGTCGTCTTGCCGGAGCCGGTGCCGCCCGAGATGATGGTGGTGACGCGCGCCTTGACCGCCGCCGCCAGGAGCTCGCCCATCTGCGGACGCAGCGCGCCGATGTCGACCAGCTTGTTGAGGTTGAACGGCCGCTTGGAGAACTTTCGGATCGAGACCAGCGGGCCGTCGACCGCGACCGGACGCACCGCGACGTTGACGCGCGAGCCGTCGAGCAGGCGCGCGTCGCACAGCGGATGCGATTCGTCGACCCGGCGGCCGACCGCAGAGACGATCTTGTTGACGATGCGCAAGAGATGCGCCTCGTCCTTGAAGCGCACGGCGGTCGGCTCGAGAATGCCGCCGCGCTCGACATAGACGCATTCATGGCCGTTGATCAGGATGTCGCTGACGGTCCCATCCTTGAGCAGCGGCTCGATCGGGCCGAGGCCGGTCATCTCGTCGAGGATCTCGTCGACGAAGCCGGCCAGCTCCTGAGCGTTGAGCGCGAGGCGCTCGACAAGGATGTACTGCGACACGAGCTGCTGCACGTGCTTGCGGATCTCCTCCTCGGGCAGCTTTTCCAGCGCCGAGAGGTTGATCTCCTCGATCAGCTTGCGGTGCAGCCGCACCTTGGCGTCGAGCAGCTTGTCGGTGAGCAGCGGATTGGATGCGGCCGGCGCCGACGCCGGGCTTGCGGCGGGCTCCGGTTCGGGCGCGAGCATCAGCGGGGCGCTCGGGTCGGCCTCGGGCTCAGCCTCGGGAAAGACCGTCCACGCGACCACCTCGTCCGCCGACGGCAGCGCCGTCGGGGCGGAAGCAGGCTCGACCGGCGGAAACTCCGGGGCCGTGCGGCGCGTGCTGAATCGACTCGCCATGGCTCAGATCACCCGTTCCGTCCGGCCCGCTACGAGCGTGCCCAGGACAGTGAAAGCCGCTTCTGCAGCGTCGCCACCGCTCCTGCCTTTTCGACCGGGGGAGCGATGAGCTTCTTGAGCTCGGCCGAGATCCTGTTTCCCGGCTTCACCTCGTCGAGCGGTACGCCGCGATCGATCGCCTCGCGCACCAGCGCGTAATTGTTCGGAATGGCGGCGACGAAATCCGCGCCGAGCGCCTGTTCGATGTCGCTCTTGCGCAGCCCGGTGCCGAACACGCGCTGCTCGAACCGGTTGATGATCACCTGCGGCCGCTTGCCTTCGCCGAGCCGCTCGCTGATCGCCGCCGCGAGCTGCTTGGCGTGCTTGAGACCCGGCACCGTCATCTCGCTGACGATGAACAGCCGGTTCGAGCCGAGCAGGACACTGTCGGTCCAGGAGAACCAGGTGCGCGGCATGTCGATCACGACGTAACTGAAGTGCGACGAGACGAGGTCGAGGAGGCGCGTCACCACGTCGGGATCGAAGGAGCGCATCTCGGCCGGACGATTGGGGGCCGCGATCACGGCCAGTCCCGACGCGTGATATGCGGTCATGACCTCGAGCAGCTGGCGGTCGAGCCGCTCAGGCCGAGGCTCGACCTCCTTGAGATCGAGCCGCGGCTCGAGGTCGAGGTAGTCGGCGCAGGCACCGTGCGGGAAATCGAGATCGACCAGGCAGGTCGTGGAGCGGCCTTTGGGTGAGTTGTTGAGCAGCGCCAGCGCGGTCTGGATCGCCAGCGTCGTGACGCCGGCGCCCCCGACCGCCGACATGTAGCTGAAGATTTCCGCTTCGGTCGGCTCCGGCGCGTTCGGTGTCTGGACCACCCGTGCGCAGGTCCGCACCAGCTCGACCGGCTGAACCGGCTTGACCAGGAAATCGGCAACCCGCAGCTGCACGAGCTGGCGCACCGCGTCCTGGTCGAAGGCGGGCGTGACCACGACCACTGGCGGCCAGTTGTCGAGACGACTCATGAGGCGCGCGAGCGCAGCCATTTCGTCGTCCCGCCTGGTGTCGAGGTCGACCACGATCACGCCGGCCTGGCGGCCATCGATGGCGTCGCCGTTCGCCGCAACGGTGCCGTTGAGCAGCGCGAGATCGATCTGCGGGGCGGCCGCGAACGTCGCGCGCACCGACTCCTCGAACCCGGCGTCGGCGGTGACGACCAGCACCTTCGTCTTGTGGTTCTGCCGACTGTTGCCCATGACGAGCTCGCGTCTCGACTGCGGCGGGTCCGTCCCGCCGTCCGTTACTTGTGCCCAGGGCTCATGGCGGCGGGCGGCGGAGCGCAGCCGAGCTGAGGCATCGGCTGGACGTTGGTGTAATTGGCGCTGGTGACGCTCGGTTTCGGCGGCACGACCTGGCAGGTGCGATAGCGCTCGAGCGCGCCGGCAACGACGGCGCCGTTGCTGGCATGGCCGCGGTTGGCGCTTTCGGGCGGCCAGAAATCGATGACCTGCACGGCCTGCGCAGCCGCCGTCGCGTCATAGGCCGCGAACGACACCGTGTCGCGACGGTCGTAGTAGATGTCGGAGCAGCCGGCGAGCATCGAGCCGAGCAGCGCGGCGCCCGCGACGATCCTGGTCTTCTTACTGAGCCTCGACATGCGAGCCTCCCTTTGCCATCTCCAGCATATGCCCGATCGGGCCGCGCTCGACGGCGGCGCCGCCGCCGCGCACTTCGGTGCGGAGCACCTCGGGTTTGTTCATGAGGAAGAAGTCGATATCGTTCGACGCCAGCGTGTTGGACAGTGGCGTGCGGATCTCGTCGCCCGGCCGGGTCGGATTGACCAGACGCGGCGTCACGATGATGATCAGATCGGTCTCGTTGCGCTGATAGGACTTGCTCGAGAACAGCGTACCGAGCACCGGCACGTCGCCGATCCACGGCAGCTGCTGCTGCGCCGTCGAGAGGTCGTTCTGCAGCAGGCCGGCGAGGATGAAGCTCTGGCCGTCCCTGAGCTCGATGGTCGAGGAGGCGCGCCGGACCGTGAGCGACGGCACCACGATGCCGGCGCCGATCGCGACGCTGTGGGCCGGATCGAGCTGGCTCACCTCCGGCACGATCTTCATGTTGATCAGGTTGCCGTTGAGCACCGTCGGCGTGAAAGCCAGGCTGACGCCGTACTGCTTGTATTCGACCTGGATCTGTCCCGAGCTCATGCCCGGCACCGGGATCGGATACTCGCCGCCGGCGAGGAAGTTGGCGGTGTCGCCCGACAGGGCGACCAGGTTGGGCTGGGCGAGGCGGCGTGCGAGGCCGCGCTGCTCCAGCGCACTGAGGGCCACGTCGACCTGCAGGCCCTTGCCGAGGATGCTGGCACCGATGTTGCCGAATGCCGCGGTGCCGGAGCCAATGATCCCTGAGCTGCCGATCTTGGCGAGAAAATTGGTCGAGCCGCCGCCGTGTGCGTTCCAGTCCACGCCCAGCTCGCGGTCGGCCTCGCGCGAGGCCTCGACGAAGCGCACCTCCAGCATCACCTGCTGGGGCTGCAGAACCTGAACCGAATTGATGACGTCGGGCACGAACTGCTTGGCGACCTGCAGGGCCTGGTCGAGCACCATCCCGTCGGTGACCGTCCCCGACAGCAGGATGCGCCCGTTGACCGAGGACACCCGGAGCTTGCTGCCCGGGAAGCGCCGGGAAAGCTCCTGCGCCAGCGCCGACGTGTCGTAGGACACCAGCACGTCGAACACCCCGACGAGCTTGCGGTCTTCACCGTAGATGGACACCCGCGTGGTGCCGAGCTTCTTGCCCAGGATCGACAGCGTGCGATCGGTCAGCGCGTTGACGTCGGCGATCTCGGGATTGCCCACCACCACGTCGACGAACGACCGGTCGGTGCGCACGTCCTCCGATTTGTCGATCGAGACGACCAGCGAGGTCGTGCGCGTCGGGGCGCTGATCTGGACGATCCGTTCCGCCTTGGCCTCGCGAGCGAAGCCCGGGACGCCGGGCGCCGCAGAAAGCGCAAGCGCCCCCGCCAGCGACACCAGGAGGCTGCGCCAGCCGAGCCGGCCGCGCGTCCCCCCGATGGTCGCATCGAGCATCCTGTCCATGAGCCCGGTGCCTGGCACCGCGGCATGATCACGATTGTGCTTTGTCACGTCGGCCTCCCCGTCCTTCTGTCCCGTTGCAGCCCGCGGCGAATCCCCATCCGCCGAAGGCCCCCACATTGCCTCGTTCATTCGCCGGCGAGCGCGGTGGCGGGATCGCCGCCGCTCTCCTTCGGCACGCTGTAGATCGTGCGCTGCATCGCCCGCGTAACGGCGACGCTGGTGAACTTGCTGCCGCTGTTCTTGTCGTCGGACTTGGCCGCGATGAGATCGGCGAGCGTGATCGGCCGCGACGCGGTCGCGCCCGAGTCGCCGGCCTTGCGCAGCGCCAGCATCAGCGTGCCGACCTGGCCGGCCAGCGCGAGCTTCTGCGCGTCCGTGATCTCGACCTCGAGGGTGACCGCCTTGACGACCGAGGGCTTCTCGGACCGCTCGTCGGCGAGCTGGTCGATCGCCAGCACCTTGATGTTCTTCAGCACCACGTCGTTGATGGCCGTGCCCTTCTCGAGCTGGCGGCTGAGCATCACGTCGACGCGATCGCCCGGCAGCACGAAGCCCGCAACGCCGTCGACATCGTTGACCCGGATGGTCACGGCCTTGTGGCCCTCGCTGATCGTCGCCGACAGTGTGGCGCGCTGGCCGTGCCCCGTGATCTTGGACTCGAGCACCGGCTCGTTCGCCTCGATCCCGGTGAGCACGACGCGCTTGCCTCCCGACAGCGCCTCCTGAATGGTCTTGAATGCGCCTTGCGGCATCGCGTCCGCCGGCCACGGCACCTCGCGCAGCGAGGAGGCCGTCAATTCGTTGCCGAACCGCAGCTGCTTGCTCGCCACCACGAGGGTCTGCGCGGCAAGGGCTTTGGGCTGGTTCGCCTCGAGGCTCCGCAGGCGCGCCTCGGCCTGCGAATTGAGCCAGGACTGTGCCACGAAGACCGCGAGCAGGCCGAACACGGCTGCCACCGCAATCATGATGAGAGTGCTGCTACGCACGGCTCACGTCCCTGAACTGGTTTTCCGCTTTTGCGGATCTCGGCCGAATATAGGAGCCGCGACAGTATTGAATCGGTGAATGGAAACCGTGTTCTCGGGCTATGCTGAAATTTGACTGAATCGATATTGTTTACGGTG
>DASTZX010000104.1:0-12382 GCA_035764045.1 Xanthobacteraceae bacterium
CGCCGCTGCGCGAGCTGCCGGTGCGGCTCGAGCGCATGATCCATTTCGTCCCGCCGCATGTCGAGAAGCTGCGCGCCAAGGTCCCCGATCTCGCCGCCCAGGTCGACATCGTACTCGGCAATCTGGAGGACGCTGTGCCGGCCGACGCCAAGCTCGCGGCGCGCGCCGGCTTCATCGTCATGGCCGAGGCGCACGATTTCGGGGCCACCGGCCTGTGGACCCGCATCAACGCGCTCAACTCGCCATGGGCGCTGGACGACGTGAGCGAGATCGTCGCCGCGGTCGGCAACAAGCTCGACGTGATCATGCTGCCCAAGGTCGAGGGCGTGTGGGACATCCATTACCTCGACCAGCTGCTCGCCCAGCTCGAGGCGCGGCACGGGGTGAAACGGCCGATCCTCATCCATGCGATCCTGGAGACGGCCGAAGGCGTGAATAATGTCGAGGGGATCGCGGCCGCCTCGCCGCGCATGCATGGCATGAGCCTCGGCCCGGCCGACCTCGCCGCCTCTCGCGCGATGAAGACCACCCGGGTTGGCGGCGGACATCCGGACTACGTGGTGCTCGCCGATGCCGCCGCGGATGCGCCGCGCGCAAGGTCGCAGCAGGATCTCTGGCACTACACGATCGCCCGCATGGTGGACGCCTGCGCAGCCGCCGGCATCAAGCCCTTCTACGGACCGTTCGGTGATTTTTCCGATCCGGATGCGTGCGAGGCCCAGTTCCGCAACGCCTTCCTGATGGGCTGCGTCGGCGCATGGTCGCTGCATCCCTCGCAGATCGGGATTGCCAAGCGGGTGTTCTCGCCCGATCCGGCCGAGGTCGCCTTCGCCCAAAAGATCCTCGCTGCGATGCCGGATGGGACCGGGGCCGTGATGATCGACGGCAAGATGCAGGATGACGCGACCTGGAAGCAGGCGAAGGTCGTGGTGGATCTCGCCCGCCTCGTCGCCGCCAAGGACCCCGAAATGGCCGTCCGTTACGGCTTGTGACGGGCGGTGGATGCCGGGCCGCGCGGGGTTGTTCGGCGCCCGGGGGCTGCGCTATGTACGCCCGCCATGGGCAACATGCGCAACGCCAAATACAAGCTCGGACAGGTCGTGCGGCACCGCGTCTTTCCCTTTCGCGGCGTGGTGTTCGACATCGATCCGGTGTTCAGCAATACCGACGAGTGGTACGAAGCCATTCCTGCGGAGGTACGGCCGCACAAGGACCAGCCGTTCTATCACCTCTATGCCGAGAACGCCGAGACCGAGTACATCGCCTACGTTTCCGAGCAGAACCTCCTGCCCGACACCTCGAACGAGCCGATCCGCCACCCGCAGGTCGCCGAGGTCTTCGTGCGCGACGACAAGGGCAGCTATCGGCCGCGCCACACCACGCTGAACTGAGCCCGTGCTGCAAATGAAAAAAAGCGCGCCCCTCGGGGCGCGCTTTGTCATCTCGGCGATTCGGCAGTCTCTATTTCGGCGCGGCCTGTGGCGTGCCCTTCTGCTGCTCGAGCTTCTTGCGCAGCTCGTCGGCTTTCTGCTGCAGCTCTTCCTGCATCTTCTTCTGCTTCGCCTCGTATTCCTTCGGGTCGGTGGCCGGACCTTCGTTGGCCTTGGCGAACTCGGCGAGCGACAGCGGGAAGCTCACCACCTGCTGATTGAGGTTGACCGCCTGGATGGTCAGCATCTGTCCCTTTTTCAGCTTGCCGACGAGATCCGGCGTGCCGTCGTACTGGGCGATGCAGCCCATGTTCGGGCTCAATCCGGCGCAGGTCATGAACGGCATCTGCAGCGGCGGATTCTGGTCGATGATGATGCGGGTGCCGTTCGCCACCGCCAGGCCGAACGGCAGGGTGATGCGGAAGGTCTTTGCCTGCTCGCCCTCCATCTCGATCAGCGCGGCGGCGACCACCGGCATGCCGGCCTCGGTCCGCGCGTCCTTGCCGGTGAAGCACACGAGCTTGGACGCCTGCTCCTTCGGTGCGTTGGGCGGCGGACCGCAGAATTTCGTCCATGGCGAATACACGAATTGCGGCATCTCGGCCGCCGGCATCCCGGCTTGAGGTTGCTGGGGCTGCTGCGGCTGTTGTTGCGGGGCCGGCGCCGGGGCGGGTGCGGCGGGCGCTTTCGGTGCGGCCTTCTTGGCCTTGGGAGCTCCGCCGTTGGGGGCCGGCGCCTGCGCGGGCGCCTGAACGGCCGACACCGCAAACATGGCCAGCGCTGCCAGGGTCGTGACAAGCGCCGCGCGCGCCGGCCGTGCCGGTGCGGAAACGATCCGGATGATCATCCTGAAACCTCTCTCTCGCCGCTCCCCGGGCATATTGTCCGGCGGAAGGGCCGCCCCTTAGGCGTGGCTGTCTCGACGGCAAATGAGGCAGGATAGTGACGCGCGCGCATCGGCCGACAGCTAAATTCCCCGATCCGATAAAGCCTTATGGCAAATCACGAAATCGGGTGGATACCGTCCTGCGTCCGGCAAATCGTCGCCCGCGCCGCCGGTCGGCCAACTCTGTGATAGCTGTGTCGCGCATGCCACGCGGATGCTTTCGAAAGATCATGGTCGCGCTCGCACGCGCTTTGGTGGGGCTGCTTGCCACGGTCGCGGCCGGCGCCCTGTCGCCTGGCGTCGCCGCCCCGCGCCACGGGATCGCCATGCATGGAGAGCCGGCGCTTCCGCCGGACTTTGCCGCCTTTCCCTATGTGAATCCGGATGCCCCCAAGGGCGGCACGCTCGTGCAGGGCGCGCTCGGGACCTTCGACAGCCTCAATGGCCTGATCGTCAAAGGCACTCCCGCGGTCTCGACCCGCGGCTACATCTATGAGAGCCTGCTCACGCGCGGCTACGATGAGCCGTTCACGCTCTATGGCCTGCTGGCGCAGACCGTCGACACCGACGACGCGCGCTCCTACGTCACCTTCACCCTCGATCCGCGCGCAAAGTTCTCCGACGGCCAGCCGGTCACGGCCGACGACGTGGTCTTCTCCTGGCGGCTGCTGCGCGACCATGGCCGGCCGAATTTCCGCACCTACTATCTCAAGGTCGCGAAGGCCGAGGCGCTGGGCGAGCGCGTCGTGCGATTCGATCTCGCCGGCAGCGACGACCGCGAGCTGCCGCTCATCCTCGGCCTGATGCCGGTGCTGCCACGGCACGCGGTCGACGAGGCGACGTTCGAGGAGACGACGCTCAAACCGCCCGTCGGCAGCGGGCCCTACGTCGTTGCCAAGGTCGATCCCGGGCGTAGCGTGACGCTCGAGCGCAATCCCGCCTATTGGGGGCGCGATCTCGCGGTCAACAAGGGCCTGTGGAATTTCGACACGCTGCGCTTCGACTACTACCGCGACGACAACGCCGCTTTCGAGGCGTTCAAGCGCGGGCTGTTCGACGTGCGCGTCGAGACCGATCCGGGACGCTGGGAGACGGCCTATGATTTTCCCGCCGTGCGCGAGCACCGCGTGGTGAAAGAGGCATTTCCGAGCGGGCTGCCCAAGGGGATGCTCGGTTTCGTCTTCAATACCCGCCGGCGCGTCTTCGCCGATGTCCGGGTGCGCGAGGCGATTTCCCTGCTGTTCGATTTCGAATGGATCAACAAGAATTTCTTCTACGGCCAGTATCGCCGCTCGCCGAGCTATTTCGCCGGCAGCGAGCTCTCCGCCTACCAGCGTGCCGCCGATGCGCGCGAGCGCGCCCTGATCGCGCCCTTTCCCGGCAGCGTGCGTCCGGATGTCCTAAACGGCACCTACACGCTTCCGGCGAGCGACGGATCGGGGCGCGACCGCGCCATCCTCAGGCGCGCGCTCGCGCTCTTTGCCGCCGCCGGATATCAGCTCTCTGGCGGCGAGCTGCGCGAACGGACAAGCGGTCGGCCGCTCTCCTTCGAGATCATGGTCACCACACGCGACCAGGAGCGCCTCGCCCTCGCTTTTGCCCAGACCTTGCGGCTCGCCGGGATCACGGCCCGCATTCGCATGGTCGATGCAGTACAATATGATCAGCGCAGAATCAGTTTCGACTACGATATGATGCAGTATCGCTGGGATCAGTCCTTGTCGCCGGGCAATGAGCAGGCCTTCTACTGGGGGGCGGCCGCCGCCGACCAACAGGGGAGCCGCAACTACATGGGGGTGCGCAGCCCGGCGATCGACGCCATGATCGCCGCCATGCTCAAGGCGACCTCGCGCGTGGATTTCGTCGCCGCGGTGCGCGCGCTCGATCGTATGCTGATGTCAGGCAACTTCGTGGTGCCGCTGTTCTATCTGCCGGACCAATGGGTCGCCCGCTGGTCCCATATCCGTCATCCTGCCGCCACGTCGCTCTCCGGGTTCATCCCCGAAGCGTGGTGGCGCGCCCCGCAGGCGCAGTGAGGCGGGCATGATCCTCGGCCAATCCTCCGCCTCGCACACGGCGATGCTCGCCAAGGCGCCCCGCTCGACCCTTGACGACGTGTTTCGTCGTGCCGCGATGCGCCGACCGGATGCGATCGCCCTCGCCGACCCGCCGAACCGCGCGAGCATCACCGATGGCGAGCCGCGCCGCCTGACCTATGCGCAGGCCGATCGCATGATATCCGCCATCGCCGGGCGGCTGCGCCGGCTCGGTCTTAGCACCGATCAGATCGTCGGGCTGCAGATGGCGAACACCGTGGACGGCGTGCTCACCTTGCTCGGGATCCTGCGCGCCGGGCTGATTGCGACCCCGCTGCCACTGTCGTGGCGGCAGGCGCAGTGCGCCGCTGCGCTTCAGCGCCTCGGCGCCCAGGCGCTGATCGTCAGCGGCCGGATCGGCAGCGTCGATCATTGCGACGTGGCCATGAACGTCGCTGCCGACGTGTTCCACATCCGCCAAGTCTGCGCCTTCGGCCGCGAGATACGCGACGGCGTCGTCGGCTTCGACGATCTGTATGCGACCGGCACTCCCGATCCGGCGCCCACGCCCGAGCGGCCGGTCAATCCGGCCGCCCATGTCGCGGTGATCACCTGGGACGCATCTCCTGAGGGTGCCGTACCGGTCGGCCGCAGCCATTTCGAGCTGCTGGCGGCGGGCGCCGCCATCGGGCTCGAAAGCCGGATCGGGCAGAACGCCGTCGTGCTCTCCTCGCTGTCGCCCACATCGCTGGCCGGTCTCGCCCTCGCGCTGCCGCCCTGGCTGCTCACCGGCGGGACGCTCGCGCTCCACCACCCGTTCGACGCCGACGCTTTCCTGCGCCAATGCAGGACCGAGCAATGCAACATGGTTGTGGCGCCCGCCCCGCTCGCTCTGCGGCTCGCCGAAACGGATGCGTTCAAAGGTCGGGCCGGCGTCAAGACAATCGTCGCCGCCTGGCGCACGCCCGAGCGCATGGCCGCCGCAGCCCCCTGGCGCGACCCGGCCATCGGCCTTGTCGATGTCGCGGTGTTCGGCGAGACGGCGGTGATCGCCGCGCGGCGCGGCGGCGAGGGCCGTCCGGTGCCGCTCCCGCTCGGGGCCGTAACGGCGCCGAATGGCGCCGGTACGCTGCACGTAGCGGAGGTCTCCCGCACCGCTCGCGGGACGATCGCGCTGCGCGGTCCGCTGATCCCCAAATTCGCCCTGCCGGCCGAGATCGACAGCATCGGAAAGCCGGCTTTCGCGGTCGCTCCCGACGGCTATGTGGATACCGGCTTTCGCTGCGGGGTCGATCCGGCCACCGGTATCCTGACCATCATCGCACCGCCTGCGGATCCCGACGGCGGCTATCGCGCGGTCCTGGGCAGGCTCGGCGCACGTTCGGGCGATGCCGGACCCGGCCGCCCGCTCGCGGCAGCGGGGTAGTTTCTGCGGCCGAGTTGACGCCACGTTAATGGCGTTCGGCTAGGGTCCCGATTTCCGAAGTCGCAAATACCTGCGGCTATCTCTGCCGCCGCAAACAATGTGCGAACGTCGGGTTCGCGGTACGAGCGTCACGCATCTCATCGCATCTCCTTTGCCTCAACCGCCCGGACACCCATGTCGTTGCAAGGCCCGATCGTCGTCATTGCCGAGCATAAGGACGCCGACCTCGTGGCGGCGCTCGCGACGGCCGGGGCTTTCCCGATCGTCGAAGCCTCTTGGCGCGACGCCGCCAACGCCATCGCGCGCATCGAGCCTGCCGGCGTCGTGGCGAGCGCGCCCGACAACCCGCGACAGGCGGAGGCCCTCCGCGCCGCCGTCGCGGCGGGCGATCTCTATCTCCCGCTGGTGGCCCGCACGGGGGACGGCACGGCACCGGCGATCGCCGGCGCGCTGCCGATCGCGCATGACGCCTCGCACGAGCGGATCATCATCCGCCTCGCCTCGGCGCAGCGCGTCCGCACCCTGCACGCGACCGCCTTGCGCCGTGCCGACACGCTTGAGCCGACGTGCGAGGACGTTCCGGCGCTGCCGACGAGCGATCCGCTCGAGGATGCCACCGTGATCGTCACCGGCCGCGGCCGTGGCTATCCGGGTCTGACCACCGCGGTCGGCGAGCGGGTCGGCCTGATCGGCGCGTTGAGCGTCGAGACCGCCGCCAAATATCTCAATGCGCGCGACGTCGACGGCATCGTGATCGGCGAGGGATTCAATCCGCGCACGGTCGAGGCCTTGCTCACCGTGCTCGCCGAAGATTCGCGCTTTCGCGACCTGCCCATCGCCCTGGTGCCGCCGCTGCCGCCGGCGATCGATGTGAGCCGGCTGCCCAATCTGGAGCGGGTCGGCGGCGAGCCGGTCGACGTGGTCGCCCGCGTTCTTCCGCTGGTGCGCCAGCATGCCTTCGAGGCGCGGCTGCAGCGTCAGCTCGCCGCGCTCGATGCCCGCGGGCTGATCGATCCGCAGACCGGCCTGTTCACGGTCGCCGCGTTCCTGCGCGATCTCAACCGCGCAGTCCAGGAAGCCAAGCAGCGCGGCAACGACATGACGCTCGCGCGCTTCACCTTTCCGGCCACGGTCGAGCGGCGCGCCAACATGGACGCGGCGCGCCTGGTGAGCCGACTGGTGCGCAGCGCCGATTTCGCATGCCGCGCCGAGGACGGCTCGATTCTGCTCGCCTTCTCACAGACCGCGCTGCGCAGCGCCCACGTCGTGGCGCGCCGGATCGCCAGCGTGTTGCGCCACACCATGCTGGTGTCCGACGGCCCTGACGGCAAGGCGCTGCGCGTCGACCCGACCATCACGCTCGCCGCCCTCAAGCCGGCCGACACGGTCGAATCCCTCCTCTCCCGGGTGTCCGAACCGCCCTCGGTTGCGGCCCAGTGAGGCTGCGCCTATCTTTTGTGCTCCTGCGAAGGAGCCCAAGATGTCCGATATCTCCGAACCGCTCACGATCGACGTCGTCTCCGACGTGGTCTGCCCCTGGTGCTTCATCGGCAAGCGCCGGCTCGAAGAGGCGGTGGCGCTCCGCCCCGATCTTCCCGTCGAGGTGCGGTTCCACCCGTATTTCCTCAATCCCTGGGTGCCGCGCGAGGGCATCAGCCGGACCGAATATCTCACCACCAAGTTCGGATCGCCCGAGCGCTACAATGCGAATGTGCCCCGCATCGCCGCAGCCGCCGCGAGCGAAGGCCTCGTCTATGCGCCCGACAAGATCCAGCGCCAGCCCAACACGGTCGACTGCCATCGGCTGATCCGGTGGGCGGAGACGATCGGCGCTGCTCCCCGCATGAAGCAGCGGCTGATGGATCTCTATTTCACCGAAGGGGCCGACCTTTCCGACCGCGAGGTGCTGGTGCGGGCGGCGGCCGATTGCGGACTCGACGCCGATCGCGTGCGCGAGCAGCTTGCGTCGGACCTCGACGTGGAGGCGGTGACGCGCGCCGCCGAGTCCGCCAAGGAGGCCGGCATCGACGGCGTGCCGTGCTTCATCTTCGGCGGCGTGCTCGCGGTGTCCGGCGCTCAGTCGCCCGATTATCTCGCCGCCGCCATGGACCGCGCCGTGCAGGAGCGGGAGAAGCGGATGGCGGGAGCGACGGCCTAGGTCTGACTCGTCATTCCGGGGCGCCGCACAGCGGCGGACCGGGAATCCAGTCCAGCATTCGGATGCGCTCACGCCGCCTTGGCGCGTTGCGCGATCCGCACCAGGTCGCGCAGGATCGCGCTCGCGCCCGCGAGCCGTTGCTCGGGCCGCTCCCAGTCCTCGAACAGCACGACCTTCATGTCCGGACGCACGCGCGCCGCAGGCCCCTGCTCGCGGATATAGGCGACGAGCCCTTCCGGGTTGGCGAACCGGTCGTCGCGGAACGAGAGGACTGCGCCTTTTGGCCCGGTCTCGATCTTGGCCACATTGGCCTGCCGGCACAGCGCCTTGATCGCCACGGTCTCGAGCAGATATTTCACCTCGTCCGGCATCGGCCCGAAGCGGTCGACCAGCTCGGCCGCAAAGCCGTCGATCTCCCGCTCGTCCTCGATGTCGGCGAGCCGCCGGTAGAGCGCGAGCCGCACCGACAGATCGGCGACGTAGTCCTCCGGGATCAGCACCGGCATCCCGATGGTGATCTGCGGCGACCAGCGGTCGGCGACCGGTTCGGCAATCCCCGCTTTGAGGCTTGCGACCGCCTCCTCCAGCATCTGCTGGTAGAGCTCGAAGCCCACCTCCTTGATGTGGCCCGACTGCTCCTCGCCGAGGAGATTGCCGGCACCGCGGATGTCGAGATCGTGCGAGGCGAGCTGGAAACCCGCACCCAGCGTGTCGAGCGACTGCAGCACCTTGAGCCGCCGCTCGGCCTGCGGCGTGATCTTCCGTTTCACCGGCAGCGTGAGCAGCGCATAGGCGCGGGTCTTCGAGCGCCCGACCCGGCCGCGCAGCTGATAGAGCTGGGCCAGCCCGAAGCGGTCGGCGCGATGCACCACCAGCGTGTTCGCTGTCGGGATGTCGAGACCGGACTCCACGATCGCGGTCGACAAGAGCACGTCGTATTTGCCGTCGTAGAAGGCGGACATCACGTCCTCGAGCATGGTCGGCGGCATCTGGCCGTGCGCGACCGTGACCTTCGCCTCCGGCACGTGCTGGTCCAGGAACGCCTTGGCGTCGGCCAGATCCTCGATGCGCGGACACACATAGAACGCCTGGCCGCCGCGGTAGCGCTCGCGCAGCACCGCCTCGCGCACGGACAGCGGATCGAACGGCGACACGAAGGTGCGCACCGCCAGCCTGTCGACCGGCGGCGAGGCAATCACCGACAGCTCGCGCACACCGGTGAGCGCGAGCTGCAGGGTGCGCGGAATGGGCGTCGCGGTGAGCGTGACCACGTGCACCTCGGCGCGCAGGCTTTTCAGGCGCTCCTTGTGGGCAACGCCGAAATGCTGCTCTTCGTCCACCACGATCAGGCCGAGATCCTTGAAGCGGATGTTCTTTCCGAGCAGCGCATGGGTTCCGATGACGATGTCGATCGAGCCATCGGCGAGCGCCGCGCGGGTTTTTGCGAGATCCGCCGCCGGGACGAGGCGCGACGCCTGGGCGAGATTGACCGGAAAGCCGCGGAAGCGCTCGGTGAAGGTCTTGTAGTGCTGGCGCGCGAGCAGCGTGGTCGGCACCACGACGGCCACCTGCTTGCCGCTCATCGCGCACGCGAAGGCGGCGCGCAGCGCGACCTCGGTCTTGCCGAAGCCCACGTCACCGCAGATCAGCCGGTCCATCGGCCGGCCGGATGCGAGGTCGTCGAGCACGGCGTTGATGGCGTTGAGCTGATCCTCGGTCTCGTCGTACGGGAAACCGGCGCAGAACTCGTCATAGGCGCCCTGGTCCACCGTGAAGCGCGGCGCGTCGCGCAGCTGGCGTTCGGCCGCAATCTTGATCAGCTCGCCCGCCATCTCCCGGATGCGGTTCTTCATGCGCGCCTTGCGGGTCTGCCAGGCGGTGCCGCCGAGCCGATCGAGATCGACCGCGGTCTCTTCCGAGCCGTAGCGCGAGAGGAGCTCGATGTTCTCGACCGGCAGGAAGAGCTTGTCCTTGCCGGCGTAATGGATCTCCAGGCAGTCGTGCGGCGCGCCCGCCGCCTCGATGGTCTTGAGCCCGACGAAGCGGCCGATGCCGTGGTCGACATGCACCACGATGTCGCCGGCCGACAGGCTCGTGACCTCCGCGATGAAGTTCTCCGCCCGCTTGCTGGCGCGGCGCGGCCGCACCAGGCGATCGCCGAGGATGTCCTGCTCGCCGATCACCGCCGCATCGGCGGTCTCGAAGCCCGCCTCGAGGCCGAGCACGGCGAGCGCGACCTCCGTGCGCGGCCGCGCCAGCGCCGACGGCCAGTCCGCCACGTTGACCAAGTTGAACATGCGATGATCGCCGAGCACGTGGCTCATGCGCTCGCGCGACCCGTCGCTCCACATGGCGATGACGACCCGCTTGCCGCCGGCCTGCAGTGCTTCGACGTGCCGGCGTACCGCTTCGAACACGTTGCGATCGGATTCGGCGCGCTCGGGAGCGAAATTGCGTCCCGCCCGGGTGCCGGCCTCGATCACGCTGCCGCTGCTCTCCGGCACGGCGAACGGCGTCAGGCGCGCGAGCGCGCGACCGTCGAGCCGCTCCTGCCATTCGGTCTCGCCCATGTAGAGCCGGTCCGGCGGCAGTGGCTTGTAGGGTGCGCCGCCGCCCTCCATCCCGAGCGACTGCCGGCGCGCCTCGTAGTAGTCGGCGATCTGCACCAGGCGCTCCTTGGCGGCATCCTCGACCAGCGGCTCGAGCGCGATCGGGCTGCCGGGCACGTAGTCGAGCAGCGTGTCGAGTCCGGCGTGAAACAGCGGCAGCCAATGCTCCATGCCGGGGTAGCGGCGGCCCTCGCTCACCGCCTGATAGAGCACGTCGTCGCCCGACGGCGCCCCGAACGCCTCCACGTAGCCGAGCCGGAAGCGCCGGATGGTATCGGAGGTGAGCTGGAATTCAGCGACCGGGACGAGGTCGAGCGCGCGCAGCTGGTCGGTGGTGCGCTGGGTCTCGGCATCGAAGGTGCGGATCGATTCGAGCGTGTCGCCGAAGAAGTCGAGCCGCACCGGCTCGGCCATTCCGGGCGGAAAAAGATCGACGATGCCGCCGCGCACCGCATAGTCGCCCGCCTCGCGCACCGTGGAGGCGCGCATGAACCCATTGAGATCGAGCCAGGTCACGATCCCGTCCATCGCCAGCATGTTGCCGGGCGCGGCCGAAAGCGTCTGCGCGGCCACCAGCGTTTTCTTCGGCACGCGCTGGAGCATCGCATTGACGGTGGTGAGGAGGATCGACGCGCCGGCACGGCCCTTGAGGCGGGCAAGGCGCGCCAGCGTGGTCATGCGCTGGGCGACGAACCCGGCATGGGGAGAGACGCGATCATAGGGCTGGCAGTCCCAGGCCGGGAATTCCAGCAGCGCGAGATCGGGCGCGAAGAACGCGAGCGCGCGTGCAAGCTGCGCCATGCGCTGGCCGTCGCGGCAGACCACGACCAGGCTGGTCGCCGGCGCGTCGGGCTTCTGCGCGATCGCTCGTGCGAGGTCGGACAGCACCAGCCCTTCGGCGCCATCGGCCACATTCGCGAGAGTGAGCGGGGCTCGCGGTACGAGCCTGTCGGCGGGTGAGCGCGATGTCACTGGCGGCCGCTCCTCGCAAAATCGCGCAGCCGGTGAAACAGGGCGTTGTCGTGCTCGGGGGGAACCGGCCGGTCACCGGTGATCCAGGCATAAAGATCGGGCTCGGGCGCCTCGGCGAGGCGTTCGAACGCGTCGACCTCGGCCTCGCTGAGCGAGCCGATGGTCATGTCGGCGAAGCCGCCCATGATCAAATCCATCTCGCGGGTGCCGCGATGCCAGGAGCGGAACAGCAATCGCCGCCGCCGTTCGTCCAGGCCCTCGCTCGATCGCGTGGTTCCGGTCACCTCGTGCCTCCAAACGCCGAAAGCCCGGACGGGCCGGGCGATGCTGATATAGGCAGGAATGCCCCCGATGTCAGCGGCGAACGACACGGCGGACGACCTAAGTTTCCGTCATGGCCGGGCTTGTCCCGGCCATCCCCGTCTTCCAAATTTTGTGCTTCAGCGAAGACGTGGATGCCCGCGACGAGCGCGGGCATGACGCTCTCACCGACGGCCAGCCATGCGCCGCCCTTGCTCACTTAAGTTTCCGTCATCGCCGGGCTTGTCCCGGCCATCCACGTCTTCCACTTTGTGGCTTTAGCGCAGACGTGGATGCCAGCGACGAGCGCGGGCACGACGCTCTCACCGGCGGCCAGCCATGCGCCCGCCCTTGCTCGCTTTAAGTTTCCGTCATCGCCGGGCTTGTCCCGGCCATCCACGTCTTCCACTTTGTGGCTTTAGCCAATGCCCGCGACACGCGCGGGCATCACGCTCTCACCGGCGGCCAGCCATGCGCCGCCCTTGCTCACTTAAGTTTCCGTCATGGCCGGGCCATGCGCCTGCTCTTGCTCGCTTCAAGTTTCCGTCATGGCCGGGCTTGTCCC
>DASTZX010000105.1:0-7166 GCA_035764045.1 Xanthobacteraceae bacterium
AAGCTGCCCGACAAGGCGCCCATCGAGAGGTCATCGGTCATCAACAGGCCTTCGAATCCGATCCATCCGCGAATCACTTGAGCGATGATAGTGGGCGAAGTGGTGGCCGGAAGGGTGGCATCGATCGCTGTGAACACCACATGCGCGCTCATGCCGAGCGGCAGGCCGGAGAGGGGCCGGAAGGCGGCAAAGTCAGTGGCTTCCAGGCTCGCCCGGTCGGCATCGACAACCGGAAGCTTGTGATGGCTGTCCGCCAGAGCGCGGCCATGACCCGGAAGGTGCTTGAGCACAGGCAAGACACCGCCATCGGCCAAACCCTCGGCGATCGCACCCGCCAGGGCGGCGACCTTGGCGGGGGTCTGCCCATAGGCCCGATCGCCGATCACGACGTCTGCGCCGGGAACCGGAACATCGGCCAGCGGCAGGCAATCCACTGTGATCCCCAGGGCATCGAGATCGGCCGCAATGAGCCGGCCGCCGAGCCGCGCGGCGGCGAGCCCGAGCGCCTCATTGCGGTCGTAGAGACGCCCATAGACGGCGCCAGGCGGGTAAGCGGGCCAATGCGGCGGACCCAGCCGCTGCACCCGACCGCCCTCCTGGTCGATCAGCACGGGGGCGTCGGCGCGTCCCAGGACGGTCTTGAATTCCGCAGTTAGTGCAGCGACTTGGTCCGGCGAACGGACATTCCGTTTAAACAGGATGAGGCCCCACGGGTCGGCCGCGCGCAAAAAAGCGCGCTCGTCCGGCGTGATCGCTGGTCCCGACAGTCCGGTGATGAAGGCGCGCGCCGCCATCGGCCGGGCTTAGCCCGCGCCCCCGACGGCGGCAAGGGCAGCCGCCTCAATTCCTTTGGATCATGCAGGAGCCGCCGGCGGATTTGAGGTTCTCGCACAACTTGATCGCGGCCTCGTGCGACAGCGGCCCGACCTGGGCGCCGAAGAATATGCCCTTGCTGCCGAGATCCTTGCGCCGGATCACCGGCTCGCGCGCGCCAAGCAGGTTCGCATATTTGGATTGAATGCCGCGATACGATGATTGGGCCTCGGCCTCGCTCCGCTGGGCTGTCACCTGAACGAAGTATCCGCTGGCACTTTCCGCGCTACGCGCTTGAGGCTGCGGGCTAATCGCCGATGTTCGCGCCGGTGCCGGCGGCGGCGCCGGTTGCGCCACGCCCTGCGGGCTCAAGGAGAGCGGACCGTTCGGCGCGGGCGCCGCCGTCGCCGGAGCTGACGGGCGGGGCGGCGCGGAGAGACGGATCGGGGCCGGAGCCGGAGCCGCGGGGGGGCCGGCGATATCGGGCGTACCGTCACCCTTGATGGTCACCGTCTGGATCTTGCGTGGCCCCGGCGTATTTCCCAGCGCCGGGTTTCCCGGCATGGCGGCGTTATCGGCAAACGGGCTGGGTTGGGCCGGCGCAATGGCCGACGGCGGCGGAAAGCCGGTGCCGAGGTTCTGCCCATTCCCAGGATCGGGCGCGCTTCGCGCGGTCTCCGGAAGCACGATCGGCTGCTCCTCGCGCGAAATCACCCGCTCGTCCTGCCCGCCGCTCGCGATCCGGTCGAGCCGTTTGTTGGCTGGTTTGTCTGCGGTCTGATTGGCCGGGATGATCTTGTTGGGGCCGGGGTCGCGCGCGATGATCGATGGCGGCCCCCCGGTGAAGACGGAGCGGTAGGCGAATGATCCGGCGGCGCCGATGACCGCGAGGCCGACGAGCGCCGTGGCCGTCAGCAGCCAGCCGCGCCGGCGTGGGGCCGGCGCCTCGTCGTCATAAAAAGCCGGAACATGATGCGGATCGTGATCGCCGCCCACATAGGCGAACGGCCCCGAGTCATAGTCCTCGCCCTCGCCGCCGTGCTCGGCTCCGGCCTCATCATACGGTTGCCCCTCGTAGGGACCCTCATATGCGTAGCCGTCGGAGAAGCCGGCCGCGGCGTCGTACGACGCGTCCTGCGCCGGCGCCTGATAGCGCGAACCGTGCGATAGCGGCTCGCGGCCCCATTCCACAGGAGGGGCGTGCGTGTCGGCGGCGCGCGCGTTGGCACCGCGCTGGCGGTCGACCGAAAACGGGTCGCTCTGCCCGATCAGGCGCGCGAGCTCGGTCAAAGGATCGACGGACGAATCGGACGGATCCGCAGCGCCGCGAGCGCCAGGACCGGTCCCATATCCGCGCGAACTGGTGTCATCCCCCATCAGATACCGTTGCCGTGCTATGGCTATCCCCCAAGCGGTCGACATTATGGTTGTGTCGATCGACCGCGTCTTGCGTCCAGTCACGCCGGGCGGATCGTCACCGCATCTCATCCGGCGCGTCGACCCCGAGCAATGACAGCCCGGAAGCGAGCACAGTTACGACACCCTCCACCAATGCGAGGCGGGGCGCGGTCATTGTCGGATCATTCTGGATAATGAAGCGTAAATGTGGCAAGTCTTTACCCTTGGTCCACAACGCGTGAAACTCGCTTGCAAGATCATAGAGATAAAAGGCGATGCGGTGCGGCTCATGGGCCAGCGCGGCCGCCTCGATGAGGCGCGGATAGAGCGCGATCCGTCGGATCAGCGACAGTTCAGCCGGGTCGGTGAGGCGCCCCAGGTCGGCGGCGGCCAGCCACTGCGCGCGTGAGGCGGGTTCCTGCGGCAACTCGGGAAGGACCTCGCGCGCATTGCGGAATATCGACTGGCCACGTGCGTGGCCATACTGGACGTAGAACACCGGATTGTCGCGCGACTGCTCGATCACCTTGGCGAGGTCGAAATCGAGCACCGCATCGTTCTTGCGATAGAGCATCATGAAGCGGACGGCGTCGCGACCGACCTCGTCCACCACCTCGCGCAAGGTGACGAACTCCCCTGCCCGCTTCGACATCTTGACCGGCTCGCCGGCGCGCAGCAGCCGCACCAGTTGCACGACCTTGACGTCGAGATCCGCCTTGCCGCCGCTCACCGCGCGTACGGCCGCGGTCATCCGCTTGATGTAGCCGCCGTGGTCGGCGCCCCACACGTCGATCATGTGGTGGAAGCCGCGATCCCACTTCGACTTGTGGTAGGCAATGTCGGAGGCGAAATAGGTATAGCTTCCATCCGATTTCTTCAGCGGCCGATCGACATCGTCCCCGAAATCGGTGGCGCGAAACAGCGTCTGCTCGCGATCCTCCCAGTCCTCGACGGGCGCGCCCTTGGGCGGCGGCAGGCGGCCTTCATAGACCTCGCCCTGCGCCCGCAGATTCTCGAGCGTGCGCCCAACCTCGTCTGTCCCGTCCTCGGTCAGGGAGCGCTCGGAGAAGAATACGTCGTGGCGCACATTGAGCGCCGCCAGGTCTTCGCGGATGGCGGCCATCATCATGGCGATCGCCTTGGCGCGCACGATCGGGAGCCACTCGCTCTCCGGCATGCGCCTGAGCGCCTCGCCGTGCTCAGCCGCGAGCGCGGCGCCGACCGGCTTCAGGTAGTCGCCGGGATAGAGACCTTCGGGTATCGGACCGATGTCCTCGCCGAGCGCCTCGCGGTAGCGCAGAAACGCGGAACGGGCGAGCACGTCGACCTGCGCGCCGGCGTCGTTGATGTAATATTCGCGCGTGACCCCGAAGCCCGTATAGGCGAGCAGATTGGCGAGCGCGTCGCCGAACACGGCGCCGCGGCAGTGGCCGACATGCATGGGCCCGGTCGGATTGGCCGAGACGTATTCGACGTTGACGGGCTGCGCGCGCCCGATATCGCTCTTGCCGTAGCGTGCGCCCGCGCGGATCGCCACGCGCAGTGCCTCGACCCAGGCGGACGGCTTGAGCGTGATGTTGATGAAACCCGGCCCCGCGACCTCGACCTTCTGCACCAGGTCGTCGGAGGCGAGCTCGTCGGCGATCGCCTGCGCAAGCTCGCGCGGCTTCTTGCCGGCGTCCTTCGCCAGCACCATCGCGGCATTGGTCGCCATGTCGCCATGCGCCGCATCGCGCGGCGGCTCGACCACAATGCGCGACTTATCGAGTGCGGGCGGAAGCACGCCGGCGCCGGCGAGCCGGCCGGTCACCGCGCGCACGCGATCGAGCACTTCGTTGAAGATGTTGCCGGCGGCCATGCGGGAGAAAACCTTCGATTTTCCCGCCGCCTATCGCAATTCGGGGGTCGAGTCAAAGAGCCTCGCATGCTCCATCTGGGCATAACGGTCGGTCATGCCGGCAATGAAGTCGGCGATGTGGCGCGCTCGCGCCCCGGCATCGGCCCGGTCGAGGCCGTGCCGCCACTCCTCCGGCAGCTCGTCCGGCGCCTGCGAGTAGTGCGCGAACAGCTCCGTGACGAGCCGCTCCGCCTCTTCCATGATGCCCATGACCCGCGGGTGCCGGTACATGCGCGGCAGCAGGAACGCCTTGATCGCACGGTCGGCGTCCCCCATGGCCGGCGAGAAGCCGACGACCGCTGCGCGCGCGCTGCGCACATCCGCCACGGAGCGCGCGCCGAGCCCGGACAGCCGTCGCGTGCTTTCCGCCAACACGTCCTCGATCATGCGGGTGATCAGCCGGCGCACGAGCTCGTGCGCACGCCGGCCGCCGTCCAGGCCGGGATGATCGGCTGCGATCTCGGACAGGATGTCGCCGACGAGCGGCACTTGGGCCAGATCGTCGAGCGAAAAGAGTCCGGCGCGCAGGCCGTCGTCGATGTCGTGGGCGTCATAGGCGATATCGTCGGCGATCGCGCCGGCCTGCGCCTCGGCGCTGGGATAGCGCGCGAGATCGAGATCCTGCAGCTTGCAATACGCGCGAACGGGGCCGGCGATGCCGCGCTCGGCATAGCGCCCGATCGGGCGACCTGCCGGGTCGGTCAGGGGCCCGTTGTGTTTAACCAGCCCCTCCAGGGTGTCCCAGGTCAGGTTCAGCCCGTCGAAATCGGCGTAGCGGCGCTCGAGCCGCGTCACCACGGACAGCGTCTGTGCGTTGTGATCGAAGCCGCCGTGGTCGGCGAGGCAGCGGTCGAGCGCCCGCTCGCCGGCATGGCCGAACGGGGGGTGGCCGAGGTCATGGGCCAGCGCGGAAGCCTCGGCGAGATCCTCGTCGAGGCCGAGCGCGCGCGCGAGCGAGCGCGCCACCTGCGTCACCTCGAGCGTGTGGGTGAGCCGCGTGCGGTAGTGATCCCCCTCGTGCGGGATGAAGACCTGGGTCTTGTGCGCCAGGCGGCGGAATGCCGTCGAGTGGATGATGCGGTCGCAGTCGCGGCGGAAGTCGCTGCGATTCGCGCTCGGGGGCTCGGGATGAAGCCGGCCGCGGCCGTGCGCCGGATCGGCCGCATAAACTGCGCGCGCGCGCGCCGCCGTGACCGCCATCATCGCCTCTGGTGTGGCACTCGTACCGCTCGACCGCCGTCCGCTCGCGGTTGACCTGAGCGGGCGGCGCACTTAACTATCAGGCGAACGCAATGGCAACGGGCATAAATCAGCGGTTGAGCCAATGACGGGAACGGTGACCATCACCGAACGGGCGGCGCGGCGCATCGGCGAGATTCTCAAGTCCGAGCCCGCCGGAAGCATGCTGCGCGTCTCCGTCGAGGGCGGCGGTTGCTCGGGATTCCAGTACAAGTTCGGCTTCGAGCAGTCGAAGGCGGCCGATGACCTCGTGCTGGCGCAGAACGGCGCGACCGTGCTGATCGACCCCCTGTCCGTGAAGTACATGTCAGGAGCCGAGATCGACTATGTCGACGACCTGATCGGCGCCACGTTCAAGGTGAACAACCCGGTGGCGACCGCATCCTGCGGCTGCGGCACCAGCTTTTCGATCTGACAATCCGGCTCGTCGTTCCGGGGCGCGGACGAAGTCCGCGAGCCCGGAACCCATAGCCCGTGGCGCTCTGGATTATGGATTCCGGGCCCGCGCCTTCGGCGCGTCCCGGAATGACCGGTTGTCAGTCTGAATCCCCTACTCCGCGGCGACCGCGGGCGGCGCCGGAACGTGCGCGACCTCCTTGAGCTGCGGCTCGAGCCGCAGCTTGAGCAGGCGGTCGACGCGGTCGAGATAGAGGTACACGACCGGCGTGATGTAGAGCGTGAGAAGCTGCGAGAAGCAGAGCCCGCCGACCACCGCGACGCCGAGCGGCTGGCGCAGCTCCGCGCCAGCGCCGGTGCCGAGCGCGATCGGGAGCGCGCCGAAGATCGCCGCGAAGGTCGTCATCATGATCGGCCGGAAGCGCAGCAGGCAGGCCTCGCGGATCGCGGCCTCGGCGCCGAGCCCGACCCGGCGGCGCTCGATCGCGAAGTCGATCATCATGATGGCGTTCTTCTTCACGATGCCGACCAGCATCACGATGCCGATCATCGCGATCACCGACAGGTCCATGTGGAAGAGCATCAGCGTGATGAGAGCGCCGACGCCCGCCGACGGCAGGCCGGAGATGATCGTGATCGGATGGATGAAGCTCTCGTACAGGATGCCGAGGATGACGTAGGCCGCGAAGATCGCCGCCAGCACCAGGACGAGCTGGCCCTTCTTGGAATCCTCGAACACCTGCGCTGCGCCCTGGAAGCCGCTGCTGATCGAGGCCGGCAGGTGGGCGTCGCGCTCGATCTGCCGAATCGCCTCGGTCGCCTGGCCGATGGAAAAGCCGGGAGCGAGGTTGAACGAGATCGTGACCGCCGGCTGTTGGCCCTGGTGATTGACCTGCAGCGGGCCGACGGTCGGCGTAAGCTTGGTCACGGCGCTGAGCGGGATCGCAGGGCCGGTCGCGACGCCGTTGCCGTTGATGCCGGCGCCGGGCGCGGCGGGAGCGTTCGCGCTGCCGCCGCCGCTCGTGTTGGTCTTGAGGAAGATCTTCGACAGGCCGGAGGCGTCGGCCTGGATCTTCGGATCGCACTCCAGGATCACCTGGTAATCGTTCGCCGGCGTGTAGATCGTCGCGACCTGGCGCGTGCCGAAGCAATCGAACAGCTCCTGGCGAACCTGGTCGATCGAGATGCCGTAAATGGCTGCGGCCGAACGGTCGACCTCGATCGTCGCCTGCGGATTCTTGATGTACAGGTCGGTGGTGACGTCGCGCAGGGCCGGTATCTTGGCGATCGCGTCGCGCATCGGCGGCGCTGCCGCATAGAGCGCCGCGGTGTCGCTCGATTGCAGCGTGTACTGGAATTCGCTCTTGGAGATGCGGCCCGTGATGTTGATGTTCTGCACGGCCTGGAAGTAGGTCTGCATCCC
>DASTZX010000106.1:0-7272 GCA_035764045.1 Xanthobacteraceae bacterium
CGAGCGCGGCAGCATCTGCTTGATCTCGACCGCGATCCGGTTCCCGCTCACCACCACGGAACCTTTGGCGACGGGGAAGTCGTTGGCGAGTATCCTCACCTCGTCGTTCTCGCGCGCGTCGAGCTCGATGACGGCGCCGCGGCCGAGCCGGAGCACCTGGTGCACCGGCATGAACGTCGAGCCGAGGACCACCGCGATATCGAGCCCAACCTTGTCGACTGTAGCCATGCGAAACCTTTTATGCCTTCCCTGTGGAGGCTTAGACATGACCACGGGATGGTGAACGGGTGGTTAACGCACGCAGCGTGCCCGCCGGAACGATGCTGCCGGCCCCCGGCCGCCCCGCCGCCGAATGGGCGGTGAGCGCGCGGCCGGTCGGCTATGCGGAGGCGGTCGCCGCCATGGAGGCGCGGGTCGCGGCGATCACGCAGGGCGCGGCGCCGGAGCTCGTCTGGCTGCTCGAGCATCCGCCGCTCTACACCTCGGGCACCAGCGCGCGCGCGGGCGACGTGATCGACGCGCGCTTTCCGGTGCATGCGAGCGGCCGCGGCGGCCAGCTCACGTATCACGGCCCCGGCCAGCGGGTCGCCTACGCGATGCTCGACCTCAAGCATCGCACGCCCGACGTGCGCTGCTTCGTGGCGAGCCTGGAGGACTGGATCATCCGTACCCTCGCCGCCTTCGAGGTGCGCGGCGAGCGGCGCGCCGACCGCATCGGCGTGTGGGTCGCCCGGCCCGACAAGGGCGCGGGCCGCGAGGACAAGATCACCGCCATCGGCATCCGGCTCAGGCACTGGGTCAGCCTGCACGGCATCGCGCTCAACGTCGCGCCCGATCTCGCGCACTTCTCCGGCATCGTGCCGTGCGGCATCGCCGATCCGCGCTTCGGGGTGACGAGCCTCGCCGATCTCGGCCGGCGCGTGTCGATGGCCGAGGTCGATGACGTGATGCGGCGGGAATTTCAGGCGCTGTTCGGTCCGACCGTGGACACGCGCGACACCGCGCTGCCCGGCATGGCTGCCGCGAACGAGGCAGCCGCGGCCCACGCGCGGCCGGCCCAATCGGCGTAGGTCTCCTACTTCGCTGGCTCGGGCTTGCGCGCCGTGCAGGCGATCTCCGCCGCCGGCTGACAGGCGATGCCGATGTTCGAGCAGTGCACCTCGTCACCGTCGGCGCGCGTGCAGCTGCGGCACTGGTCGGTCCAGGCGAGGCAGGTCTTGTCGCGATCGCCATAGCCGTGGATCGCCGCCTCCGTCGCTGGCGGGGCCGGCGCGGGCGCGGCGGATTGCGCCAGCACATGAGCGCCGCTCGAACCGAGCACGACAAGTACAAAAAGAGTCGCGACCGCGCGCATCGCTTACACCGTCGACAGCTGCGAGAAGGTTTCGCCGGGGTGGCGCGCGTCGAGCGCGTTCGCCTCGGCCTCGCGCACGTCGACGGCGTCGACCTGGGCAGACCTGGGGCCGCGCCGGGCCGCCGCGATCATCGCCTCGACCGCCGCGGACGGCCCGGCGAACACCGCCTCGACCGTCCCGTCGCGCCGGTTGCGCACCCACCCCTCGAGCCCGCGCGCACGCGCCTCGCGCTCGGTCCAGAAACGGAAGCCCACGCCCTGCACGCGGCCGCGGATCGTCGCCGCGCAGATGACGCGATCCTCCCTCATGCGGCCTCGCCGGCGTCCGGGGTGCGGCGCGCACGCAGCCCGCCCTGCATCAGGCGCGCAAGCCCGCGCCGATAGGCGGCAGGAAGCGCGAGCTCCTCGGCAGCGGCGAGCACGAGCTCGAGATAGCCGGAGCGCGGCGGGCCGAGGATGCGCGAGCGCCCGAGATAGACCAGCGCCGGCACGCGTCGGCTGCCGATGCGCACGGGAAGGGTCTCGGCGCGGTAGAGGCCGGTCGCGAGGCTCTCATAGGCGTTGAGCGCCGCCAGATCGCGCGCCCCGAGCCGCCACAACAGCCCATGCACCCGCGCGCCCGGCGCGCGCAGCACCGACGCGTAGCCGTCCCCGCTGATGATGAAGCGATAGCCCATCAGTTCGGCGAGGCCGAGCGCGCGCGCCGAGGGACAGCGCGGCTGCATCAGGGCGCGGCTCATGTTGGAGCCATAGGCGAAATGGAGCGTCATCGCGGGAATTTAGTCATCGCAAGCGGACTGACGCAATCTGGAGCCCGGCAGAGCGGCTTGGGTGTGCGCCGATTCCGGAGGTGGGTTGTCATTCCGGGGCGCCGCGCAGCGGCGAACCCGGAATCCAGTCCTTATGCTGCCGGAGATGGATTCCGGGTTCGCGAGCTTCGCTCGCGCCCCGGAATGACAGAGTCAGTGCCCCAAGCGGGACCTAAACCAAGAAATGAAAATGGCCGTTCGCTGTAAATCGCCTGTATTTCGCTAGTAGTTGTAGAAAAACAAAAACGCACTTAACGAGGTCTGCTCACACGTTGGTTGAGCTGCCGCCGGCTACTCGAACTCCAGGATCACCGCATCGACCGCGAGGCTGTCGCCCTTGCGGGCATGGATCGCCTTGACCACGCCGTCGCGCTCGGCGCGCAGGACATTCTCCATCTTCATCGCCTCGACGACGGCCAGCGTCTCGCCCGCCTTGACCTCCTGGCCGACCGTCACCGCGATCGACACGACGAGGCCGGGCATCGGGCAATGCAGCCGCTTGCCGCTGTCGGCCGTCGCCCTCTTCGGCATCAGCCGCGCCGCGGCGGCTTCGGTCTCGGTGTAGACATAGGCGCGCGTCCCGCTCCCGTGCCAGGCGAGGTCGAACCCGTTCGGCACCGGGCGGACCTGGACCGCCACCTCGCGCCCCGCGACGGTGCCGCGCCACACCGGCTCGCCCGGCACCCAGCTCGACCCCACCGCGACGTTGCCGCCGGCCCCTGTCCGGTCGCGATACCGGATCGTCACCTCGACCTTGCCGGGCGGCGTTCGTCCGGCGGCGCCGTCGCCGGACGCCACTTCCGCGGCGTCGCCGCTCACCTCCAGGACGTACTCGCGCTCGTCGAGCCAGACGCTGCGCAGCGTCGCGCGCCGCACGCGGCGTCCCGTGAGCTGGTCGGTGATCCTGCGCTTGCGCAGCCCGAGCCGGTGGTCGATCGCGACCGCGACGGCAGTGATCACACGGGCATGCTCGCCCTCGGGCGGCGCGTGACGGAAACCGCCGGGAAACTCCTCGGCGATGAAGCCTGTCGACAGCGCGCCCTTGCGCCAGCGCGGATGCTGCATCAGCGCGGCGAGGAACGGAATGTTGTGGCGGATGCCGGCGATCGCGAACTCGTCGAGCGCCTGCGACTGGGCGGCAATCGCCTGCTCGCGCGTCCTGGCGTGCGTGACGAGCTTGGCGATCATCGGGTCGTAAAAGAGCGAGATCTCGCCGCCCTCGGTGACGCCGGTGTCGTTGCGCACGGTGATCCCGCCGCCGCTCCGCTCGGCCGGCGGCCGATAGGTGGTGAGCCGGCCGATCGAGGGCAGGAAATTGCGATACGGATCCTCGGCATAGATGCGGGTTTCGACCGCCCAGCCATCGAGCTTGACGTCGCCTTGGGTGAGCGCCAGCCTTTCGCCCGCAGCGACCCGGATCATCTGCTCGACGAGGTCGATGCCGGTGACGAGCTCGGTCACCGGATGCTCCACCTGCAGGCGGGTGTTCATCTCGAGGAAATAGAAGCTCTTGTCCTGTCCGGCGACGAACTCCACTGTTCCGGCCGAGTCGTACCCGACGGCTTTCGCCAGCGCGACCGCCTGCCGTCCCATGGCGGCGCGGGTCGCAGGGTCGATGAGCGGGCTCGGCGCCTCCTCGACGACCTTCTGGTTGCGGCGCTGGATCGAGCATTCGCGCTCGCCGAGATGGATGACGTTGCCGTGCTTGTCGCCGAGCACCTGGATCTCGACGTGCCGCGGATCGACGATGAACTTCTCGATGAACACCCGGTCGTCGCCGAACGAGGATTTGGCTTCCGAGCGTGCGCGGGCAAAGCCCTCCGCAACCTCCGACCTCGAGCGCGCGATGCGCATGCCCTTGCCGCCGCCGCCGGCCGACGCCTTGATCATCACCGGATAGCCGATCTCATCGGCGATCTCGATCGCCTGCGCTTCGTCCGCGATCACCCCGAGATGGCCCGGCACGGTCGAGACCTTGGCGCTCGCGGCCGCCTTCTTGCTCTCGATCTTGTCGCCCATGGCGGCGATCGCGCCGGGACTGGGTCCGATGAAGACAATGCCGGCCGCGCCCAGCGCCTTCGCGAACGCCTCGCGCTCGGACAGGAACCCATAGCCGGGATGAACCGCCTCGGCGCCGCTCTGCCGGCACGCCGCCACGATCTTGTCGATCGCGAGATAGCTCTCGGCCGCCGGCGCCGGACCGATCGCCACCGCGTGGTCGGCCATCTCGACGTGCAGTGCGTCCTTGTCCGCATCGGAATAGACCGCGACGGTCTCGATGCCCATTCGGCGTGCCGTCTTGATGATGCGGCAGGCGATCTCGCCGCGATTGGCGATGAGGATGCGCTTGAACATGCGGCGCGCTTCAAGCCCGGCGGAGGTGTCTCGGCATCTCCAAGGCTTGCGGCCTCGGTGGCGGAAAGTCAATCATGCGCTCGTGCTGCGAACCCGAAGTTCGCCATCATCTGTTGCTACCCGCGGCACGCCGCGAGCCTTGTTCGGCAACATCGGTCTGATGGTTGCCCATTCACTGTCTGAGAGTTCGTAGCGCATGATCCCGGCCTCCTGCTTTGGAGGCTTGAATCACGCCGCAGTCGGCGGCGCAACGCCGTGTAGGCGCGCCCATCGGCATGTCGCTTCCGGCCGAAGCGGCGGCTTCATATTGCATGGCGAAGATCTCTGTCCCACCGCAACCTTGCTATTTGCGGAAATAGCCAGCCGTTCCCTCATGTAACTCGGAGTACAGGAGGTCGTAGACCCGGTTGGCCTCCTCTTTCGAGACGCTGCCTTCCAAGGAGCGGAGGGTAACCCTGATCAAAAGGTTGTGCTGGCCCGGAGACATACCCAGCCGTTCACGGGCCTTTTCGGGAACCGACGCATAGTCGGACGCTTGGATCAGCTCCACATTCTCCACCCAGCCGTTTCGTTCACCGAGCACGTTCCTGATCCGGTCACCCAGCAATTCCATGTCGGGATCGCCGACGCAGATCGAAAGATCGCGGTGGGTTGCCGGTTGATTGCTGACCGCCTCGTAACGATCGAGCGTCAGCATCTGTCGGGCAATACGCGGATCGGTACTGCGCAACAGGCGGATGTCATCGATCTGCTTAATCAGCATGACCAGGCGATCGAGACCAATGCCCATGGCTAAACCGGACCATTTTTGACTCGGCAAGTTGCTTTCGTTCAGCAGCCATGGATGGATCTCCCCACATTCGAGGACCTCGACCCATCGCTCGCCAATCCGCACTTCAACTTCCAGCCCGTTCATCGTGTAAGGATGAATGGTCTCGTTGCAGCGATAAGCGTGGCCAGGCAGCAAGGTTTCGACGACCGCAGCTATCATCTCCAGAAGATGCGCACGACGAAGCCGGCCCTGCCGCGCGATCCACAGGTCGACCTGATGCGGTTCGCCTACGTGGAGGCGATCGACGACGTCGCGGCGATAGACCAGCCCAGGACATACGATCAGCCGATCGCTCCTGGTCTCCGCCAGCAACGGCGGAACGCCTGCCGTCGTGTGGGTCCGCAGCATGTACGTGTCGTCAATGTAGTGAGAGTATCGCGCCGAGCGCGCTATGGCATCGGGTTCGTAGAACAACCGGTCGTAATTGTCGGTAATCAGAACCACCGGCTGCCTTCGCACGATGTCGGCAGCAAGCCCCGACCATCGCGCAACGGCGGAGATAACGTCTTGCATCAGGATATTGATTGCGTGCCTGCCCTGATCAGGGTCGGTCAAATCACGCAGCGCCAAATATCGGTTGAGACGTTCTGGACTTATTCGCGAAACCCCATGGGGATGGCCTTTCCTCTTATTTGGTGATGGACCGCGCAAGGATTGACCGGGCCAACAAAAAAGCCTCCCGGAAAATCCTGGAGGCTCGGACCACGGTCGGGTGCAAACACCTAGCGCGGCGGCCTCCATCGGCGAAACGATGCAAAGCTGCCGAAGTGCACTGCGCGCAAAACCGCTTCGCCCGGAGGGCGGCCGTTGGACTGCCCCCGAACCGAAGGAGTCGGTGTCGCTGCTATGCTCATGCTCTAATTGTCCCGATTACGCCGGGTCATGTCAATGTGACCCATGGTGACCGTTGAGGCCGCGGGCTGAATTGCCCGGCGGGCGCGGCAAGTCCGGTTCTGGCGGCACATCTCGGACCTTCGCGGATGTCCGCACTTCCGCCGCTTCCGGGGGGAAAGCGGACATCAGCCGTCGTGATCCACGCGACTTCAATTTATGGGTACACGGCCTAGTGTCCCTAAGATTCCGAAGTTCGCATCAGAGATCGCCGCAAGATGTGCGAACTTCGGAATCGGGACACTAGCCTTGCGTTGGCTCGGCTTTGCTGCACAGTGCGCGAAACGAAAGAGGCTCTGATGGGCTTGGATCGCGAGACTGCCGTCGCGTCGCCGCCGGTGTGTGGGAGGCGCGCCGCATGAGTTCCGCCGCGGGCGCCGACGCCGCAGCACCGGCCCGCGCCGCGGCGCGGCGGCCCGACGGCGCGCCGGCGATCATCGAGCTGCGCGGCGTCACCAAGGTCTTTGCCAACCGGGGCGGCGATCTCACCGTCTTCGACGGGCTCACCTGCAGCATCGCCAAAGGCAGCTTCCTTTCGGTGATCGGGCCGTCCGGCTGCGGGAAATCGACGCTGCTCAAGATCATCGGCGGCCTCGAGCCCGCGACCGCCGGAGAGGTCCGCTTCGACGGCCGGATCGTCGCCGCGCCGCCCAAGGGCATGATCTGCGTCTTCCAGCAATATGCGAAGTCGATCTTCCCCTGGCGCACCGTGCGCGAGAACGTCGCGTTCGGCCTGCGGGCGCAGAAGACAGTTGGCCGCGCCGAGGCGCGCGAGCGCTGCGACGAGTACATCGACCTGGTCGGGCTCAAGTCTTATGAAGACTACTATCCGTATCAGCTTTCGGGCGGCATGCAGCAGCGCGTGTGCATCGCGCGCGCCCTGATCGGCGAGCCCGCGGCGCTCCTGATGGACGAGCCCTTCTCGGCCGTCGACGCCATGACTCGGGCGATCCTGCAGGAGCTGGTGCTCACGATCTGGAACAATCTCGCAATCACCATCCTGTTCGTCACCCATGACGTCGACGAGGCCG
>DASTZX010000107.1:0-19979 GCA_035764045.1 Xanthobacteraceae bacterium
CGCACGGCGCCGTTCGCGGAGGAGGAGATCGAGATCCTCAACCGGGTGGTCGGGACAGCGAACCCGCTGCAGCGGGCATGGCTGGCCGGATTCCTGGCCGGCATCGATGCCCAGAGCGGGCACGCGCGGGCGGAGCCTGCCGCGCCGCCGCGGGCGGCGGAGCCCATCACCATCGTGTTTGCGAGCGAGTCCGGCAACAGCGAGCGGCTCGCGGCCGATATGGCGAAGCTCGCCCGCAAGCGCGGCCTCAAGCCTGCCGTCGTCGACATGGCCGACCTCGAGGTCGCAAGCCTGCCGGCGAGCAAGCGCCTCGTCGTCATCGCGGCCACCTGGGGCGAAGGCGAGCCGCCCGCGCGCGCCGCCAGCGCTTATGCGGGGCTCATGGGCGAGGGCGCGCCGCGCCTGGACGGTGTCGAGTTCGCGGTGCTGGCGCTGGGCGATACCGCCTATGTGGAGTTCTGCGCCATCGGCAAGGCGATCGATGCACGGCTCGAGGCGCTCGGCGGCAAGCGCGTGGCCGAGCGGGCGGATCTCGACCTCGACTTCGCCGAGCCTGCCGCGCGCTGGATCGAGAGCGCCGTCACGGCCCTCGCCCCGAAGACCGATGCGGCGTCGCCGTCCGGCGCCCCATCGGGCGGCCGGGTCATTGAGGTCGATTTCGGCGCCGCCGCCGAACCCAATCTCGGGCCGTTCGAGGCCGAGGTCACGGCCCATGTCGACCTGAACTCGTCGCGCTCCGACAAGGAGACGATCCATCTCGAGCTCGCCTTCGACGGCAAGGCCCCGGCGTACAATCCGGGCGACTCGCTCGACCTCCATGTGCACAACGATCCGGCCTACGTGGACGCGCTGCTTCAGGCGGCGGGCCTCGGCTCCGATGCATCGCTGCGCGATGAGCTCATCGCCAGCCGTGACGTGACGACGCTCTCGCTCAAGACGGTGGAGAATTACGCCGGCGCGACCGGGCATCAATACGTCAAGGCGCTCCTCGAGACGGGCGAGGCGCGCGACTGGATCGCGGGACGCCAACTCATCGACCTGATTGCGCACTTCCCGATCGCCATCTCGGCCGAGCAGCTGCGCGCGCTCACGCGGCCCCTCGCTCCGCGTGCTTATTCGATCGCCTCCTCGCGCCGCGAAGTGGGCGAGGAGGCGCATCTCCTCGTCTCGGCGGTTCGCTACCAGAGCCATGGCCGCGAGCGCGCCGGGGTCGCTTCCGGTTACGTGGCAGAGCGGCTCAAGAAGGGCGCGCACGTGCGCGTCAAGCTGCGGCCCAACAAGCATTTCGCGCTGCCTGCGCCGGAGCGCGATATCATCATGGTCGGGCCCGGCACCGGGATCGCGCCCTTCCGCGCCTTCGTGCAGGAGCGCCGGGCGGTCAGCGCGACCGGCAAGTCGTGGCTGTTCTTCGGCGATCGCAACTTCACCCACGATTTCCTCTACCAGCTCGAATGGCAGGACGCGCTCAACGACGGCGCGCTCACCCGCATGGACGTCGCCTTCTCGCGCGACCAGCCCGAGAAGATCTACGTGCAGGACCGGCTGTGGGAGCGCCGCCGCGAGCTGGTGGAATGGCTCGAGACGGGCGCGCACTTCTATGTCTGCGGCGACGCCAAGGCGATGGCGAAGGACGTGCGCGCGACCCTGGTGCGCGCCTATGCGGACGTCAAAGCGCTTCCGCCCGACGCGGCCGAGCGCGCGGTGGTTGAGCTCGAGCGCGGCAAGCGATATTTGCAGGACGTGTATTGAATCCGCCCGCGATAGCGTAGAACCGGCGTAGGGTGGGCAAAGCGAAGCGTGCCCACCGCCGCGTGGGCACGGCGCGTTCCGCGCCTTTGCCCACCCTACGAAACACGAGTCCCCATGGCCAAAGAACCCTCGCGCAACGAGCGCATCAAGGAAGCGAGCGACTATCTGCGCGGCACGCTCGCCGAGGGCCTGCGCGACGCGATCACCGGCAGCATCGTCGAGGACGATGCCCAGCTGGTGAAATTCCACGGCATGTATCTGCAGGACGACCGCGACCTGCGTGGCGAGCGCTCGGCGAAGAAGATGGAGAAGGCCTTCGCCTTCATGCTCCGCGTGCGCATTTCGGGCGGCGTGCTCACCTCGGCGCAATGGCTCTCGCTCGACAAGATCGCGCGCCACTATGGCAACCGCACCATGCGGATCACGACCCGGCAGACCGTTCAGCTGCACGGCGTGATCAAGTCGAACCTCAAGTCGACGCTCAAGGCGATCGACGCCGCCGCGCTGTCGACCATCGCGGCCTGCGGCGACGTCAACCGCAACGTGATGTGCAATCCGAACCCGCACCAGTCGAAGGCGCACCGCGCGGCCTACGACCTCGCGGTCGCGCTGTCCGCTCACCTGGTGCCGCGCACGCCGGCCTACCGCGAGATCTGGCTCGACGGCGAACGCATCGTCGGCGGCGAGGACGAGGTCGTCGAGCCGATCTATGGCAAGACCTATCTGCCGCGCAAGTTCAAGATCGGGGTGGCGGTGCCGCCCTCGAACGACATCGACGTGTTCGCCAATGATCTCGGCTTCATCGCCATCGTCGCACCCGACGGAACGGTCGCAGGCTGGAACGTCGCGGTCGGCGGCGGCATGGGCATGACGCACGGCGAGCCGCAGACCTATCCGCGCACCGCCGACGTGATGGGCTTCTGCCGCAGCGAGGATGCGGTCGCAGTCGCCGAAGCGGTGGTCACCGTCCAGCGCGACTGGGGCGACCGCTCCGACCGCAAGCATGCGCGGCTCAAATACACGATCGACGACCACGGGCTGGACGCCTTCCGGGCCGAGGTCGAGCGCCGCGCCGGCGTGACGCTCGCGGCCGCGAAGCCGTTCACCTTCACGTCGACCGGCGACCGCTACGGCTGGACCGAGAGTGAGGACGGCCGCCATCACCTCACGCTCTACATCGAGAACGGCCGGGTGGGCGACGTTCCGGGCAAGCCCATGCTCACCGGCATGCGCAAGATCGCCGAGCGCCACGACGGCGGCATGCATCTCACACCGAACCAGAACGCGATCGTCGCCAACGTGGCGGCCAAGGATCGCGACGCGATCGAGCGGCTCGCGGCCGAGCACGGCCTGATGCCCCCGGCAGGCGGGCTGCGGCGCAACGCCATGGCATGCGTCGCGCTGCCGACCTGCGGGCTCGCGCTCGCCGAAAGCGAGCGCTATCTGCCCCACCTCGTGTCCGCGCTCGAGGCGCGGCTCGCGGCGCATGACCTCGCCGCCGACGACATCGTGATCCGCATGACCGGCTGTCCGAATGGCTGCGCGCGACCCTACCTGGCGGAAATCGGCGTCGTCGGCAAAGGGCCCGGCCGCTACAATCTCTATCTTGGCGCGGCCTTCGACGGCTCGCGCATGAACAAGCTCTATGCCGAGGACCTGCAGCACGACGACATCGTCGCCAAGCTCGATCCGCTGCTCGCGGCTTACGCGAAGGAGCGCCAGGCGGACGAGCGGTTCGGCGCCTTCCTGATCCGCGCCGGCTATGTGGCGCAGACAAACAACGGGCGCGATTTCCACGCCGATGCCGGGCCGCAGCGGGTGGTGTAAGCGCCGCACCACCACGCACTCCCGGTCATCGCCCGCGAAATGTTCAGTCCGGGGACATTGCGGGCGATCCAGTACTCCGCAGCAGCGCGGTCTTAACGCCGCGCTTTACACCAACGTTCGTGTTTACTGGATTGCCCACTTGCGCGGGCAATGACGGCATGAGGCTTGTTCCGCGCAGCGACCCCGATTGACGCCGCAAAGCCGTCCGTATTTAGTCGCGCGACATTCGCGAAAGGATCGCCCATGGCCGCTTTGAGCGAGCGCCTCAACACGCCGATCTCGACCGCCGAGCTCGAACGCCGCTGGCGGGCCGTGCGCAGCACCATGCAGACCGAACGCATCGACGTCCTGCTGGTGCAGAACAACAACGACCACATGGGCGGCTACGTGCGCTATTTCACCGACATGCCGGCGGTGAACGGCTATCCCAACACGGTGGTGTTTCCGCGCGACGACGACATGACCGTCGTGACGCAGGGCCCGTTTGGCGGCGCGCAGGCGCTGTCGCACGACGGCGACGGTGTCTGGCGCGGCGTCAAGCGCCTCCTGACCACGCCGAGCTATTCGTCGGCGCATTACACCAAGGACTATGATCCCGAGCTCGCCGCGTCGGCGCTCGCGCCCTATGCCAAGGCGACCATCGGCCTCGTCGGCACCTACCAGATGTCGTTCGCGATGGTCGATCACATCAAGCGGCGCTTCCCCAATGCGACCTTCGTCGACGCCTCCGAGCTCGTCGACCGCATCAAGGTGATCAAGAGCCCGGAGGAGATGGATCTGATCCGCCGCACCACGCGGATGCAGGACGGAGCGATGAAAGCAGCCTTCGCGGCGCTCAAGCCCGGCATGAAGGACAGCGACGTGTCGGCGATCGCGACCCATTACAGCCAGCGGCATGGCAGTGAGCAGGGCATCTATCTCTGCGCCTCCTCGCCGATCGGCCAGCCCGCCCGCATCAACATGCGGCACGTGCAGGACCGCGTGATCCAGAAAGGCGACCAGATCGCGCTCCTGGTCGAGGACAACGGGCCGGGCGGCTTCTACACCGAGCTCGGCCGCACCTGCGTGGTAGGCAAGGCACCGCAGGCGATGAAGGACGAGCTCGCCTTCGTGCAGGAGGCGCGCAAGGTGACGCTCGACCTGCTCAAGCCGGGTACGCCCTGCCGCGACATCTGGGAGGCGTTCAACGCCTTCATGCGGAAGAACGGCCGCCCCGAGGAGGCGCGGCTCTATTGCCACGGCCAGGGCTATGACCTGGTCGAGCGGCCGCTCGTGCGCGCGGACGAGCCGATGACGATCGAGAAGGACATGAACATCGTCGTGCACCCGACCTATCTGCACGGCGGCTGGGTCAACTGGCTGTGCGACAACTACTTCATCACCGGCAACGGCCCGGGCGACCGGCTGCACCAGTTTCCCGAGGTGATCACGGAGGTTGAGTGAGCGGGGCCTGTCTTCGTGGTCCGGGTTGAGCGCCAGCGAAACCCGGGGGCGGCCGCCCGGGTCGGAACGAAACCCCGGATTTCGCTGCGCTCAATCCGGGCTACGCGCTCACCATGAGGGAGCTATCTCGCTTTCGCCGCCAGCTCCACGATCGGCCGCACGTCTGCCGCCGTCTCGATCTCCCACAGGCGCTCGCGCAGCTCGGCGGTGCGCGAGCCGAGCACCGGGTCGACCAGCTCGTCGAACTTCGCCTTCAATCCAGCGTCGTCGAGCGGCACGATGCGCGAGCCGAGCGCCTCGTCGGCCTGGCGCGTGAACGTGCCGCGCGGGGTCGTCAGGGTGACGCGTGCCGGGCGAAGCTGCGGGTAGAGGCGATCGATCTCGGGCGGCGCGCTCACATGCAGCAGGCGGGCGATCTTCTCGAAGGCGGGATCGCGCCGCGCCTCGTCGGAGAAATACGTCATCTTGATGCCGCGCTGGCGCAACGCGAGCCCGATCAGGAACGGGAAGCTCAACTGCGCGCTGGCGAAATCGTCCCAGCCCGTGTGGGCGTGCTCGGCCGCGATGCGATAGGTCTCGACGTCGATGCGCGTCACCTCGTCGGCCGCGATCCTCTCGTCATTGGCGAGCCCGATCAGCGCCTCGACAGCCGGCTGGATGTGACGGCAGCACGCATATGGCTTGATGTAGCAGTCGGTGATCCCGAACGGCGGCGGCACGGTGATCGGTCGCGCTTTGTCGATGCGGCCGAACGCGAACGCCTGCATGAAGCCGTCGCGCGATTCGATCACAGCAGGCGGGCCCTGCACGCCCTCGCCGGCGAGCAGCGCCGCCTGAATGCCCTCACGCGAGGCGTGGCCCGCGTGCAGCCGCTTGATATCGGCGCCGCCATTGACGAAGGCGAACAGCCCGGATGCGCTCGAGGCCGCGATGCCCATCGCGTCGGATATCTGCTGGCGCGTGAGGCCGCGCAGCTTGGCGGCGGCGACAGCGGCGCCGAACACCGCGCAAGCGCCGGTCGGATGAAAACCGCGCTGGCGCAGATCCGGATGGCAGGCGCGCGCGATCGCGATCGGAATCTCATAGCCCGCGACGATCGCCTCGATCAGCGCCTTCCCGCTCGCACCCTTCTCGTAGCCGAGCGACAGCACCGCCGGCACGACCGTGCAGCCGGGATGCACCGAGCCCTGGCGAAAGCCGTCGTCGAGCTCGATCCCGTGCGCCGCGGTGCCGCCCAGGAAGGCGGCATCGAGCAGGTCGGCGCGCCGCGCGCGGCCCGGCACCGGGATCGTGCCCTCGCGGCGCACCGATGCGACCACCGCTTCGGCGCGGGTCGCGACATCGCCTTGCGAGCCCGCGATCATCACACCCACCGTGTCGAGCAGGTGGCGGCGCGCGTAATGGCGCACCTCCGCATCGAGCGTCTCATAGGCCAGCGTGCTTGCGAAGCCGGTGAGCGCGTCGGTGGCGCCGGCTGCGGGTGCGAACGTGTGAAGGGCCTCGGCGTGCGACATTGGCGTTCTCCCGAAAACCGGTCAGCCATCATAGCAGCATTTGCACCACCGCATCGACGGCGATCACGCCCTCGCCGTCGCGCCGGACGATCAGCGGATTGATCTCGGCTTCCAGCAAGCTGTCGTCGGATGCGAGCCGCGACAACGCGACGATCGCGCCCGCCAGCGCCATGAGATCGCCCGGCGGACGGCCGCGCATTCCGGCCAGGATGCGACAGGCGCGCAGCTCAGCAATCATCTCGTGCGCCGTATCGAGATCGACCGGCGCGAGGCGCAGGCTGCGGTCGCGATAGATTTCGGTGAAGAGACCGCCCGCCGCGACCATCACCAGCGGTCCGACGTCGCGGTCGACCCGGTAGCCGACCAGGACCTCGCCGATCCCTGTGATCATCGGTTGCACCAGCACGCGCTCGAGCCGGCGTCCATGGCTTGCGAGCGACGCCCGGATGGCGGCGACCGCGGCCAGCAGCGCGGCGCCATCGGTCACCCCGAGAACGACGCCGCCGATGTCGGACTTGTGGGCGATGTCGCCCAGGGTCTTCACGGCGACCGGATAGGGAAACGGCAATTCCGGCGGCGCGCCGATCCCGGCATCGAGCGCGACCGCGGGTGCGCGCGCGATGCCGATGCGGTCGAGCAGCGCATAGGCCTCCCTCTCGTCGAGCAGGCGGCCCGCGCCCGCCTGCACGGCCCGACGGCGATCCGGCGCGCGCGGCAGGCGCCGGCGTAGCGCCGCCGCGATGGCGTCGGCACAGGCCTCGGGCGTGCGGAAGGCGGGCACGCCGGCGGCGGCAAGCTGCGCCAGCGCGGCCGGTGCGTCCGGCACCAGGAATGCGGCGAGCGGCCGCGCCGCCCCTGCGCTGTCGATGATCGGCTTGACCGATTTTTCCGGCTGCGAGCGCGCCGAGGAGCCGATCACCGCGACGACCAGGTCGAACTCGGGGGCGGTCAGCAGGATGTCGAGCGCGCCTTTGACCGCCTCGTAATGCGCCCCCGCAATGGTGAGATCGACGATGCGCGCCTGCGCGGCCTTGATCCCGGCGGCGGCGAGGCGGGCGAAGGTCTCCGCGCTCGGCTGCGCAATGGTGATGCCGCGCACGCCGAGCGGGTCGACCACGGTGGTCGCGCCCCCCGCAGTGGTGGTGACGACCGCGACCGTCGGCGGCCGCGCGGTCGCCGGCCGGGCGGGGACGCGGGCAAGCAGCGGCAGGCCTTCGATCAGCGCCTCGAATGTCTCGACGCGGGCGATGCCGCACTCGGCGAGAAACGTGTCGGCGACGTCGTCCTCGCCGGCGAGCGCACCGGTATGGGAGACCGCAAGCTCGCGCGCCGCCGCCGAGCGGCCGAGCTTGTAGGCGAGCACCGGCTTGCCGCGCGCCGCCGCCGCGAGCGCGAAAGCGCGCAGGGTCTCGGCCTTGCGCAGGCTTTCGAGAAACAGCAGATAGCCGTCGATGTCCGGATCGTCGAGCGTGGCGGCGCACACCTCGCCGATCGAGAGATCGACCTCGTTGCCGACCGACACCAGGCCCGCGAAGCCGATGTGGCGCGCCTTGCCGCGCGAGGCGAGCGCACCAATCATGGTGCCGCTGTGCGAGGCCGCAAAGATGCGGCCGGCGACGAGATCGGGCTCGTCGAGGGCGGCGTTGGCGGTCAGCATGACGCGGTCGCGCAAATTCACCACGCCGAGACTCGACGGGCCGACGAGCCGAAGTCCGGTGTTCGCCACCACCGCGCGCAGCCGTGCCTCGCGCGCCTGTCCGGCGGCGCCAGCCTCGGCGAACCCGTCGGCCAGCACGGTGGCGACCTTGACGCCGAGCGCCCCGCACTCCTCGACCGCTGCCACCGCCGCCTCGGTCGGCGCGACGATATAGACGTGCTCCGGCACCTCGGGGAGGGCGGCGAGCGACGGATAGGCCCGCTCCCCGAGCACCACATCGCGCCGCGCATTGACCGGATAGATGCGGCCCGCATAGCCGGCCTGGCGCAGGAATTTCAGCGGCCGCCCCGCCGCCTTCCCGGCGTCGTTCGACTGGCCGACGATCGCGACCGAGCGCGGCGAGAGCAGGACTTGGCGCAGCGAGGGCACTGAGTCAGCGCCCCCTCCCCCGCGTGCGGGGGAGGGTCGGGGTGGGGGCGTCGCTTGCGAGAGATCTCGTCGGTCCACTTGCCCCCTCCCTGGCCCTCCCCCGCAAGCGGGGAAGGGAAAACAGTCACTCCGCCGCGGTCGCCTGCCGGCCGCGCTGATCGAAGCGGCGATCGAACACATGCTCGGCGATGCGGTTCTTGAGGATCTCGACCGACCCGCCCGCGATCATCCAGCCGCGGGTGCGCCGCATGCACCATTCGACCACCGTCTCACGCGAGAAGCCGGTGGCGCCCATCGCCTGCACGGCCTCATGCGCGACCTCGAAGCCGGCGACATTGCAGGCCGCCTTGGCGACCGAGGTCTCGTAGGCGGACGGCAGCCCGCGGTCCGCATTGGCCACCGCGCGGTAGAGGAGAAGCTGCGCTCCCTCGAGCTTGAGCGCCATGTCGGCAAACTTCCACTGCAGACCCTGGAACTCGCACAGCGGCCGGCCGAACTGCTTGCGCGTCGCGACATGGTCGCGCGCCGCATTGAAGCAGTAGCGGCCGAAGGCGAGCGCGCGGCTCGCATTGCCGAGCCGCTCCACGTTGAAGCCGGCGATCTGCTTCTTGAACCCGCCCGGCCCGAGCAGGACGTTGTCGGCTGGGATTCGGCAATCCTCGAAATGCAGCTCGCACCATTCCTCGCCGCTCATGAAGCTCGAGGGCTTGCCGATGGTGAAGCCGGGCGTGCCGCGCTCGACGATGACCGAGCCGATGCCGCCGACCCCTGGCCCATAGCGCACATAGATCAGAAACACGTTGGCGTCCGGGCTGAAGGTGGAAAAGAGCTTCGTGCCGTTGATCACATAATGTGCGCCGTCGGCTTTGGCGCTGGTCGCAAGATCGGTCGCGGCCGAGCCCGCGTCCGGCTCGCTCATGCCGAGGCTCATGACGGCGCGGCCGGCGAGCAGATCGGGCAGCCACTTCGCCTTTTGGGCAGGCGTCGCGTATTCGGCGAAGGTGCGGATCGGGCCGAAATTGCCGAACTGCACCACGTCGGAGCTGCGCGGACACACGGCGGCAACCCGCTCGATCGCGATCACGGCATCCATCAACCTGCCGCCCTGCCCGCCGTCCGCCGCCGCGATGGTGATCCCCATCAGGCCCTGCGCGCTCATCTTCTGCGCCACGTCGAACGGAAAGCGCGGGTTGTGGGCGCGCGCCAGAATGCCGTCGGCGAGTTGGGCCTGGGCGAAGCGGTGCACCGACTCGGCGAACAGCTTCTCCTCCTCGGTGAAGTCGAAGTTCATGCGCCTTCCCTCCGCGTCCGCGCGCTATTCGGCCCTGATGCCGGCCTTGCGCACCACCGCCGACCACTTCGCCTCCTCGGCCGCGATGTCGGCCGCATGGGCGTCCGGCGTGCTGGCAAAGACCTCGGCACCGTCGGCGGCGAGTCGCCGCGCCACGTCGGGAGCCGCCAGCGCCGCCCGCAGCGCCCCGTTGAGCTTCTCGATCACCGGCCGCGGCACGCCGGCCGGGGCGACGATGCCGTAGTGCAGCTCCGATTCATATCCCGGAAGCCCGGCCTGCGCGATGGTCGGCAGATCGGGAAAGAGCGGCGAACGCCGCACCCCGGTCACCGCGAGCGCCCGCACCTTGCCGTCCTGCACCAGCCCGATCGCCGCCGGCAGCGGGCTGAACATCATGTCGACGTGCCCGCCGAGCAGGTCGGTGAGCGCCGGGGCATTGCCCTTGTAGGGCACCTGCGTGAGCTTCACGTCCGCCATCATGGCAAAGAGCTCGGCCGCGAGCTGCACGCTGTTGCCGCCGCCGGTGGACGCGAAGGTCAGCTTGCCGGGCGCCGCCTTGGCCCGCGAGATCAGCTCGCCGACCGAGGTCGCCGCCACGGACGGATGCACCAACAGCACGTTCTGGCTCGCCGCCATCAGGCCTACGGCTGAAAAATCCTTGCGCGGGTCGTAGCCGACATTGGGATAGATCGACGGATTGATGGCGAGCGAGCTGGTCGCAACCAGGAGCGTGTAGCCGTCGGGCGCCGCATGCGCGACCTGGCGGGTCGCAATGGTGCCGCCGGCGCCCCCGCGGTTCTCCACCACGATCGGCTGGCCGAGAGCCGGGCTCATATCGGCGGCGACGATGCGGGCGATCAGGTCGTTGCCGCCGCCGGGCGGATAGGGCACGACGAGCATGATCGGGCGTGCCGGAAAGTTTTGCGCGCTCGCCGCCGCACCGAATGCGACCGCAAGGCACGCGCGCACGGCGGCGCGGATGACGGCGCGACACAACGGCACTCGGCGCATGCGGGCTCTCCTTGGGCAGCGCCTTGACTGCATGATTTCGCGCCCACGCGCAATGCGCGGGCGGGCGTTGCGGCGCCGGAACGGCGAACTGCGCCCGCCACATTTTCACCGGCGACCCCGTATCCACTTCGCCGCTAAATGCTTTAGGCTTGTGATTTGGGAGAACCGGCCCCATGGATTTCGGCGTCTTCGATCATCTCGACCGCTACGATGGCCCGCTCGACGCCTATTACGAGGCGCGGCTCAAGCTGATCGAGCTCTACGACGCGGCCGGCTTCTACAGCTATCACCTCGCCGAGCACCACGCGACGCCGCTCGGCATGGCACCGTCGCCGAGCGTATTCCTCGCCGCCGTCGCGCAGCGCTCGAAGCGGCTGCGCTTCGGCCCCATGGTCTACGCGCTGCCCCTCTATCATCCGCTGCGGCTGATCGAGGAAATCTGCATGCTCGACCAGATGAGCGGCGGCCGCCTCGACATCGGCTTCGGCCGCGGCGCCTCGCCGATCGAGCTCTCCTATTTCGGCCAGGACCCCAAGCAGGCGCCGGCGATCTACGCCGAGGGCGTCGAGCTGATCATGAAGGGATTGACCGAGCGGAGCCTCACCTTCGCGGGAAAGCACTTCCGCTTCGACAACGTGCCGCTCGAGGTGTGGCCGTTGCAAAAGCCGCATCCGCCGGTGTGGTACGGCGTGCACGCGCCCGACGCGGCCGAGCGCGCGGCGCGCCGGGGCCTGCATACGATCAACCTCGATCCCACCGACGAAACCAGGGCCTGCTCGGAGCGCTATCGCGCGGTGTGGCGCGAGCTGCACGGCGAGGCGCCGCTGCCCAAGCTGGGGCTCGGCCGCTTCATCGTGGTGGCCGATACCGACAGGGAGGCGCTGGCGCTCGCGCGCCGCGCCTATCCGAAATGGCACGAGGCCTTCACATTCCTGCCGCGCCGGCATGGCGTCGCGCAGCAGCATCCGCGGCCGGCGGAGTTCGATGCGCTCGCAGCCCGCGGCCAGGGGTTTGCGGGCTCGCCCGCAAGCGTGACTGCGTGGCTGGCCGACCAGCTTGCCGCCACCGGCACCAACTACGTGGTCGGCCAATTCGCCTTCGGCGATCTGGCGCCGGACGAGTTCCGGCATTCGGTGGAACTCTTCGCGCGCCACGTCATGCCGGAGCTCCGTCCATCACGGGACGCGCAGGCCGTTCAGGTCCGCGCGTGAACGCGTCCCCAGTCCATCCATGACGGCACGGCTTCACGGCCGTCGCGATGGCGGCCGGCGACGCAGGCCGTGGCCCAGGCGATGGCCGCGCCAACCAGTGCCGCCGCACCGATCATGAATCCCAGGATCACGCCGCTGCGGCGCGCGTGGTTGATATCCGCCTTCGCCTGCGCCGACACGTCGGTCACGCGCCGCTCCGCATCGGCCGGCGGAATGCCGGTCGTTGAGGCGACCAACCGCACCAGGTAGGTCCGGTCGTCGGCCTGCATGCCGTTGTGGCTCGTGGTGGTGAGCAGAATGCGGGCGGCTTCCGAGCGCGGATAGGTGAGATCGCCGGCCGGACGACGCTCGCCGCCGCGGAACAGCCGATCAAGATCGAAGGCGATGATGTTCTCGCCGGCCACCGAGCTCGCCGGTCCGGCGGACGTGCCCGATGGTGCGGCGAGCCGCGGCAGCGCCTCCAGCGCCGCCAGGGCGATGAGCCCGGTCAGCAGCGTGGCGAGAGCCCAAACGATGAGGCCATGCATTCCGTCGTTGAACTCGACCTCGTCCACGGTTGCGGGCGTGAGGCGGGCGCGCATGCGGGCTGCCACATAGGCGCCGAACGCATAGGAGGCGATGGCGACCAGCAAGAGGTAAAGTCCCGACAGAAACACCAGCGCGAATGACGCATCGCGCCAGGTGGGCGCCGTCGAGCTCACCGACAAGCCGATCGCCAGCGCGAAGCTGTGCAGCACGAACGCGAGGGCGGCCGCAGCGGCCGTCCCGGCGATGATCGTCGACCATTGCAGCCCGAAGGCCGGACGTTCGGCCGGGGCTGCGGCGCGCAGGTCTGCGCGCGACTCCGAATATGTCACGAGATCACCTCGGCTTTGTCCGGCGCGCCTCAGCGCAGGCCGAGAATGGACAGGACGGCCATGATCACGACAATCAGACCGATGAGATAGATCAAGCCATTCATGTGTCGTCCCTCGCAATTGGGTGCACCGATAGGCGGCGCGTTTCCGAGGCGAAAACGAGGGGCGAATTAAAAGGTTCCTCCTGTGCCGGGGGAGGCGCGCGACCCTGTTCCCTTCGGCGGCGCGCTTCGCGCTTGCAGCAATCTGCGATCCGGGAACGCAAATCTCTGCATGATGTTAGCTTTACGCGGCTGCACGCGAGACGCGAATACGCGTCGCCGATCCGGCCACAAGCGGAGAGTGCGTTATGGAACAGACCGACGAGCGCGGCAGAGCGGCCGCGCAACCCGGCGCCGGATCCCGGGATGACATGGCGGCGCTCGGCGAAAAGGCCCGCGCCACCACCGGTGAGGCGGCGCAAGCCGCTTTCGAGCAGGCGCGCAATGCTGCCGAGGAGCAGAAGTCCGCGGCGGCGGACAACGTGGTGCGGCTGAGCCGCGCGGTCCATGGCGCCGCCGATCAACTCGGCAAGGAATTGCCGCAGGCGGCCGGCTACATCCATTCCGCGGCAGACAGGCTGCAGAGCGCCTCTTCGGCCATGCAGGACCACAGCGTCGAGGACCTTGTCGCCGGTTTCACCGACTTTGCGCGCAAGCAGCCCGCCGCGGCCTTTGTCGGCTCGGTTCTCGCCGGCTTCGCGCTGTCCCGGTTCCTCAAGAGCTCGAACGCGCAGCCGCGCGAGTAGCGGGAGAAAGAAGTATGCGTTCAACAAGTTCCAGCCGTTCAGTGCCCGATATCATCTCGGATCTGCTGAACCAGTTCACAACCCTGCTGCGCACCGAAGGCGAGCTCGCGCGGGTCGAAGTCTCGGAAAACATGGCGAAGATCGCCGGGGGCCTGGCACTGGTGGTCGGCGGGGCGGTGCTTCTGATGCCCGCGCTCGTCGTGCTGCTGGAGGCGGCCGTGGCGGCGCTCGAGAATGCGGGAATTGCGCCGCAGTACTCAGCGCTGATCGTCGGCGGTGTCGTGCTGGTGCTCGGGCTGATCCTGCTGATCGTGGGATTGAGCCGCCTCAAGGCGGACAATCTGATGCCGCGCAGGACGATTCATCAAATCCAGGAGGACGCCGCGGTCGCGAAGCGTCAGATGAGGACGGACAATGACTACCAGCGCGCAGCTTGAACTCGAAGCCGAAGAAACCCGCAGCCAGATCGCCGCCACACTCGACGAGCTGCGCGACCGGATGACACCGGGCCAGGTCGTCGACCAGGTCCTCGATTACATGCGCGACAGCGGCGGCGGCATGTTCGTGCAGAATTTCCGCCGGCAGGTCGTCGCAAACCCGATTCCCGTGACCCTGGTGGGAGCGGGCATTGCCTGGCTCGCCCTCGCGAGCCGCCGGCCGGGCAACGGCAGCATCGGCCGCGCCGCCAGCGCGGTGCGCGACAAGGCGGGCGAAGCCGTGGACGGCCTGCGCGACAGCTGGTCGGCGCGCGACCGGGCATCGGCCGGGGCGGAGGGATGGAGCGAGGGCGCCCGCGAGACCGCGAGCGACTGGGCGGATCAGACCGGCACGGCGGCGTCGCGGCTCGGCGATCGCGCCAACGAGGCCGGTGCCCGGCTCAAAGGAAGGGCGGATGCGGCCACCTCGGCGCTCAACGACGCCGCCTCATCGGCCTACGACGCGGCAGCGAGGGGTTCGCGGCGCCTGCGCGAGAACGTCGCGAGCGGCGGTCGCACGCTCACCGACCTGGTCAAGGATCAGCCGCTGGTGGTCGCCGGCCTCGGGCTTGCGCTCGGCGCGCTGCTCGGCGCGGTCCTGCCCGGTACCGAGACGGAAGACCGGCTCATGGGCGACGCGAGCGATGCGGCCAAGAGCGACGCCAAGGGCTTTGCGGAGCAGCAGGTCGAGAAGGGCAAGGCGGCGGCCGACGAAGGCTTGAGCGCCGTTGGCCAGGCTCTCGATCAGCAGCAGAGCGAGGGCGGCCGCACCGAGCATACCGCCTCCACGGCGACCGGCTTTGCGTCCCAGGACAGCGAGGTACCGCTCGTTCCCTCGAGCGAGAGCGGCCCGGAAGAGACGGCGAGTGATGGCGTACGCAGCGAGCGCGAACACACCAGGTGAAGGCCGCTTGGCGCTGTGGGCCACGGCGCTGACCGCGGCATTGATCGCGGTCGGATTCAGGCCGGCCCGCTTTGCCAGCAACGCGGCGGCCGGCACACCACAATCCAAGACACATGCGGAGGCAAAGGGCGCAATGGAAGCCGATCGAGGCCGGCGCGCGACCAGCCCGTCGGAGATTCCGGCCCGCGGCTGGAAGGACATCCTGTTCCGCGTGTACGAGAGCATCCAGGAGAATCGGGTCGTCACGATCGCGGCCGGGGTGACCTTCTATTGTGTCCTGGCGATCTTTCCCGCAGTCGCCGCGCTCGTGTCGCTGTACGGCCTGTTCGCCGACCCGACGACGATCTCATCCCATCTCGACACCATGTCGGGGGTGATGCCCGGCGGCGGGGTTCAGGTCATCGGCGACGAGCTCAAGCGCCTCACGGCCCAGCGCAGCGCGCTCGGCATCGCGACAATTGTCGGCCTGGTGACGGCGCTGTGGAGCGCCAATGCGGGCATGAAGTCGCTGTTCGATGCGCTCAACCTCGTCTACGCCGAGCCGGAGAAGCGCGGATTCATCAAGCTCAACGCGGTTACACTCGCTTTCACGGCGGGAACGATCATCTTCGTCCTGCTCGGGCTGGGCGCCATGGTGGTTCTCCCACCGGCGCTCGGCCACCTCGGCATCGGCGACACTGTCGACCAGGCGGTGCGGATCGTGCGATGGCCGGCGATGCTGATCGTTGTGGCGCTCTGGCTTGCCGTGCTCTATCGCTTGGGTCCGAGCCGCACGCAGCCAAAATGGCGCTGGATCACGCCGGGGAGCGGCGTCGCGGCGGTCCTCTGGCTCATCGTCTCGCTCCTGTTCACCTGGTACGCGGCCAATTTCGGCAGCTACGACAAGACCTATGGCTCGCTCGGCGCGGCGGTCGGCTTCATGGTGTGGCTCTGGCTGTCGATCATCGTGGTGCTGCTCGGCGCCCAGCTCGATGCCGAGATGGAGCACCAGACGGCTCACGACACGACTGAAGGGCGCCAGAAGCCGCTCGGCCGCCGCGGGGCGCGGGTGGCCGACACGGTCGGGCGGGCGACCGGTTGACGAGAGTCAGGCCGCGCTCGCCAGGCCGCCGGTCTGCTCGATGAAGCTGGCGATCGCATCCACGCCCTCGCCGGCGCGCAGATTGGTGAAGACGAACGGCCGCAGACCGCGCATCCGCTTTGCGTCACGTTCCATCACGGCGAGCGAGGCGCCCACGTGCGGCGCGAGATCGATCTTGTTGATGACCAGGAGATCGGAGCGCGTGATGCCGGGGCCGCCTTTCGAGGGGATCTTGTCGCCCGCCGCGACGTCGATGACATAGATCGTGAGATCGGCGAGCTCGGGCGAGAAGGTGGCGGCCAGATTGTCGCCGCCCGACTCCACCAGGATGAGATCCAGGGCGGGAAAGCGCCGGCGCATCTCGGCGATTGCCGCGAGGTTGATCGAGGCGTCCTCGCGGATCGCCGTATGCGGACAGCCGCCGGTCTCCACCCCGGCGATCCGCTCCGGCGCCAGTGCGCCCGAGCGCACCAGGTATTCGGCGTCCCATTTGGTGTAGATGTCGTTGGTGATCGCCGCGATGTCGTAGCGTTCGCGCAGGCGCTTGCACAACGCATCCATGAGCGCGGTCTTGCCGGACCCGACCGGCCCGCCGACCCCGACGCGCAGCGGACCGTGACGCGGTCGATTTGCATTCGCGGCCATGGGTCAACTCCGAAACAAGCGCGTGTACTGCGTCTCGTGCCGCATCGAGGCGATGTCGGCGCGGAATACCGCGCCGCCGATGTCGTCGAGCGCCGTCGCCATGGCGCACTCGGCGCTCGCCGCGAGCGCAGACTCGAGCATGGCGAGGACGCGCTGGCCATCGGTCTGCCCGAGCGGAATCAGCCGCAGGCCGGCCGAGATGAGGTTGGCAGTCGTCGCGTGCAGGAAGGCGTGCAGCGCCGGTGCGAGCGGCACCGCATGCCCCGCCGCGGCGACGCCGACCGCGACCGGATATGCGACGGGCCCGTTCCATGCCGCCGCGAGCCGATCGAGCGCCGCGCACGGCCAGGCGCCGCGGACCGCGTCGAGAAAGGCGCGGCCCTGGGCGGTCGTCTCGAGGTGCCGCTCCCGCGAGGGGCTGAGCGCGACAGCAAGCTCCGCCGTTGCGCCGAGCAGCGCATCGTCGTGAGTCGCGGCCGCGCGATGCGCATGGACGAAGAGCACGGCATCGCAGAATCCGCCGCCCCGGGTGAGCACGACCGCGAGCCAGCGCCTCAGCGACGCGGCATCGACGATGTCGCCGGCCTCGACCGCCCATTCGATCCCGCTCGAATAGGAGAAGGCGCCGACCGGAAAGGCGGGCGACAGCCACGCCATCAGGCGATAGAGCCCCGATGCATCGAGGCCCTCCCTCTCCCGGCGTGTGCCTCTGCTCCCCTCCCCCTGCGCGCGCAGCGCGTGGCGGGGAGTGGTCGGGGGTGGGGGACCGCCACAAGCACCGCGCAAGCGTAGTCCCCCCACCCCTTCCGCCTTCGCTTCGCTCACGCGGCCGATCCTCCCCGCCAACGGGCGGGAGGGTAACTGCGGCATCTCAGCTGTTTGACCGCCCGCTCGGAGTTCGCGGGCCGACCGTTTCCGCCTTTGCTTAGACATGCCCGTCGCCATCATCATGCCGATGCGCATAGGCGCCCGGCTCGGGATCGAACGGCGCCTCGATCGGGCTGAGCGCGGCGCCGAGACCGGCGAGCATCGCTTCGAGCACGTGATCGCGGCGAATGCGCAGCTTGTCGCCCACGACCTGCATGTCGACGTGCCGGTTTCCGAGATGCCACGCAATGGCGAGCCCTGCCGCGGGGCTTGCAGCCGCAATCTCCACCAGCGGCTCCGGCTTGCCCACCACGCGCACGATTGCGCCGTCGTCGAGCACCAGCCCGTCGCCGTCGCGCAGCATCGCGGCTCGCGGCAGGTCGAGCAGGAAGCGCGTCCCGGCGTCACCGGTCAGGACCAGCCGGCGGCGATGGCGGTCATCCGACGCCAGCGTGACGCAGTCGATCGCATTGACCGCGTTCCATGCGCTCGATGGCCTGATTTCGGTCGCGCGTCTCATCGCCCTGCAGCAGCTCGTCAGAACAGAAAATAACGCTGCGCCATCGGCAGCACCTCGGCGGGCGCGCAGGTCAGAAGCTCGCCGTCGGCACGCACCTCATAGGTCTCGGGATCGACCTCGATGTTCGGCGTCGCGCCATTGTGGATCATGCTCGCCTTCGAGATCTTTCGCGTGTTCTGCACCGCGACCAGCTCCTTCTGGATGCCGAGCTTCTTGCCCAGGCCTGCCCGCACCGCCGCCTTGGAGGCGAACACGACGGCGCTCGCCGTGCGCGCGCGCCCGAACGCCGCGAACATCGGCCGGTAGTGCACGGGCTGGGGCGTCGGGATCGAGGCATTCGGATCGCCCATCGGCGCCGCGACGATCGAGCCGCCCTTGATGATGCAGTCCGGCTTGACCCCGAAGAAGGCGGGCGACCACAGCACCAGATCGGCGAGCTTGCCCCTCTCGACCGAGCCGATCAGTTTCGATACGCCGTGTGCGATCGCCGGGTTGATGGTGTACTTGGCGATGTAGCGCTTGGCGCGGACATTGTCGTTGTCGCCCGTCTCCTCCTCGAGCCGGCCGCGCTGCTTCTTCATTTTGTCGGCGGTCTGCCACGTCCGGATGATCACCTCGCCGATCCGGCCCATGGCCTGGCTGTCCGACGACATCATCGACAGCGCGCCGAGATCGTGGAGGATATCCTCCGCCGCGATCGTCTCTTTCCTGATCCGGCTTTCCGCAAAGGCGAGATCCTCGGCGATCGACGGATCGAGATGGTGGCACACCATCAGCATGTCGAGATGCTCGTCGATGGTGTTCCGGGTGAATGGCCGCGTCGGATTGGTCGAGGACGGCAGGACATTTTTCAGCCCCGCCACCTTGATGATGTCGGGCGCGTGCCCGCCGCCCGCGCCTTCGGTATGGAAGGCGTGAATGGTCCGGCCCTTGAAGGCGGCAATCGTATCCTCGACGAAGCCCGACTCATTGAGCGTGTCGGTGTGGATCATCACCTGCACGTCATGATCGTCGGCGACCGAGAGGCAGCAGTCGATCGCGGCCGGCGTCGTGCCCCAGTCCTCGTGCAGCTTGAGCGCACAGGCGCCGGCCCTGATCATTTCCTCGAGCGCCGCCGGGCGCGACGCATTGCCTTTCCCGGCAAAGCCGAGATTGACCGGAAAGGCGTCGGCCGCCTGGATCATGCGCGCGATGTGCCACGGGCCCGGCGTGCAGGTGGTCGCGTTGGTGCCGGCGGCGGGACCGGTGCCGCCGCCGAGCATGGAGGTGACGCCCGACATCAGCGCCTCCTCGACCTGCTGCGGGCAGATGAAATGGATGTGGGTATCGAAGCCGCCGGCCGTGAGGATCTTCCCCTCGCCGGCGATCACCTCGGTTCCGGGCCCGATCACGATGGTGACGTTCGGCTGGATATCCGGGTTGCCGGCCTTCCCGATCGCGAACACCTTGCCGTCCTTGAGGCCGACATCGGCCTTGACGATGCCCCAGTGGTCGAGGATCAGCGCATTGGTGATGACGGTGTCGACGGCGCCCTGCCGGTTGCTGAGCTGGCTCTGACCCATGCCGTCCCGGATCACCTTGCCGCCGCCGAACTTCACCTCCTCCCCATAGGTGGTGAAATCCTTCTCGACCTCGATGATCAGGTCCGTGTCGGCGAGCCTCACCCGGTCGCCGGTGGTGGGCCCGAACATGTCCGCATAGGCGCGGCGA
>DASTZX010000108.1:0-11392 GCA_035764045.1 Xanthobacteraceae bacterium
GCAGGAGATCACCCGCAACACGCAAGGGGCGGCGCAACGCACCAAGGACGCTTCGGAGAGCATCGGCGGGGTGAGCAGCGGCGCCGACGCGACGCGCGAAGCGGCGCAGAACGTCAAGTCGGCCGCCGAGGCGCTCGGCGATCGCACCGAGCAGCTGCGCAGCCAGGTGAACCAGTTCCTCAGCACGATCCGCGCGGCGTAGCGGCAAGGCAATGCCGTCATTCCGGGGCGCGCCGAAGGCGCGAACCCGGAATCCATAAGCGCGGAGTGCCTGACTGGATTCCGGGTTCGCCGCTACGCGGCGCCCCGGAATGACGACTCACCTCACTCCAGATCCTTGCGCGGATCGTACGGCTTCTTGTCGCGCCACTCGCGCATCAGATCCTCGAGCGCCTTGTCGCCGCGCTCGGGCAGCGCGATGCGGATGGTCGCGAACAGATCGCCCGGTCCACCCGTCTTGCGGCCCAGGCCCTTGCCCTTGAGGCGGAAGATGCGCCCGCTGCTGGTGCCGGCCGGGATCGCGAGCTCGACCGCGCCGTCGAGGGTCGGCACGCGCACCTTGCCGCCGAGCACCGCCTCGTAGAGCGTGACCGGCACGTCGATGCGCAGGTTGGCGCCGTCGCGGGTGAAGTACGGATGCGGCGCGATGGTCACGGTGATCAGCGCATCGCCGACCCCGCCCGCGCCGGACAGGCCCTGGCCCTTGAGCCGGATCTGCTGGCCGTCGGCGAGCCCGACCGGAATCTTGACGTCGACGTCCTTGCCGTTCGGCAGGCGCACGCGGCGCGTGCCGCCCTTCGCGGCCTCGGCGAGCGAGATGGTGAGCGGCACCGTCACGTCGCGGCCGGCCTGAGGCGCGGCGAAATCGTCGGGCTCGAAGCGCGTGTCGAATCCGGTGCGGCGGCCGGCGGCGCCGCCGAACATCCCCTTCAGCAGATCCTCGAAGCCGCCCATTCCGCCGGTTCCGGCGCCGGCGCCGGCCCCTGCCCCGCGCGCGCTGCGCCGGAAGCCGCCGGGAAAGATCGTCTCGAAGTCCTCGGGGCGAAAGCCGCCGCCGCCCGGCTGGCCGCGAAAGCCTCCGAAGCCCTGGAAGCGCGGCTTGCCCTCGGCGTCGATCTCGCCGCGGTCGAACGCCTTGCGCTTCGCCTCGTCGCCCAGGATCTCATAGGCGCCGTTGAGCTCGCCGAAGCGCTGCGCCGCCTTCGGGTCATTCTTGTTGGCGTCCGGGTGCAGCTTCTTGGCAAGCCGGCGGAAGGCGCCCTTGATGGCCGCAGCATCCGCCGACCGCGGCACCCCCAGAACGTCATAGGGGTTGCGCATGGTTGGCAAACTCCAAAATCCTCGTCTTTTGCCGGATTTAGTCGCCCGGCCCCGATACCATAATGTGGGACCTGGGCCACCGCTTCGCAATGTACCGGCGGGCGCCGCCCGCCGGCCGGCAAGGCTCACCTCATCCCTTCTTCCAGGGCCGCAGGCCGCGGATTTCCCACCGGCCCTCGTGAATGCGGCAGCCCTCGCCCTGCAGCCACGATTCGGCGCCCTGACGCACATAGCTCGCGAGGAAATCGCGGCACACGAAGCCATCCTGGGTGTAGGCGGAGGCGAGCGGCGTCACCGTCCCGCGCGCCCCGGTGCTCGGGTTCTCCCACGGCACGCTGGTGGTCTTGCCGTTGAGCGCGAGCGCCTGGCTTGCCGCCGCCCGCGCAAAGGCCAGATCGCCTTGGGCGGCCAATTCCATGACCGGCTGGGACTGGGACGTGGCAGCCGCCATCGCGGTCGAGCCGGTGGCGTCCTTCTTGGCGTCCTGCCCGAACATCGATCCGAGCTGATAGGAGAAGCTGCAGGCGCCGGCGGGCAATGCGAGCAGCGCGACGGCGAACGGCAGCACGCGTCGCCATAGGCTCCGGGCGGCGGTTTCGTTATAACGAACCGGCCGCGAGGATGCTGGTACTGAACCGGCCAAGGGACGGCTCCGCGAGATGTCCGATATCGCTCCGATCAAACACCCGAGCTGGTTAACGACCGGTGACTTTGCCGATGCCGACGAGCCGCTGCGGCTGTTCGCCGCCTGGTTCGAGGAGGCGCGACAAGCCGAACCCTCGGAGCCCGAGGCCATGGCGCTCGCGACAGTCGATGGCGACGGGCTACCGAATGTCAGGATGGTGCTCCTCAAGGACTTCGACGAGCGGGGATTCGTTTTCTACACCAACAAAGACAGTCAAAAGGGGCAGGAATTGGCCGCGCGCGCGGCGGGAGCTGCCGTGTTCCACTGGAAATCGCTCAAGCGACAGGTTCGGCTGCGCGGATCGGTGGAGCAGATCGCAAACGCAGAGGCGGACGCCTATTTTGCCAGCCGCCCGCGCCTGTCGCAGATCGGTGCCTGGGCGAGCAAGCAGTCGGCGCCGCTCGAAAGCCGTCTCGCGTTCGAAAAAGCGGTGGCGATCGCCACCGCGCGCTACGCCGTCGGCGCAGTGCCGCGACCGCCGTTCTGGATCGGCTACCGCATCGTGCCGCTGATCATCGAGTTCTGGCACGACCGGCCCTACCGGCTGCATGATCGCATCGAGTTTCGCCGCACGACGCCGGGCGGCGCCTGGAGCAAGACGCGGCTCTACCCATGAGCCAGAACGGATCGCCCATGCCGACCTCGCAATCGAATCAGCGGCGCCGCGCCCTGCTCCTCACCGGGGCAAGCCGCGGCATCGGACACGCGACGGTCAAGCGCTTCTCCGCCGCGGGCTGGCGGGTGATCACCTGCTCGCGTCATGCGTTTCCGGAAAACTGCCCGTGGGAAATGGGCCCGGAGGACCACATCCAGGTCGACCTCGCGAATCCGGACTCGACCCAGGCGGCGATCGCCGAGATCAAGAAGCGGCTCGATCACGGCGAGCTGCACGCGCTCGTCAACAATGCGGCGATCTCGCCCAAGGGCGAGCGCGGGGCGCGGATCGGCAGCATCGAGACCACGCTCGACACCTGGGAGCACGTCTTCCACGTGAATTTCTTCGCGCCGATCATGCTCGCGCGCGGGCTGATCGAGGAGCTCAAGGCAACCAAGGGATCGGTGGTCAACGTCACCTCGATCGCGGGGTCACGCGTGCATCCGTTCGCCGGCGCGGCCTATGCGACCTCGAAGGCGGCGCTCGCCGCGCTGACCCGTGAGATGGCGTTCGACTTCGGGCCTCTCGGGGTGCGGGTCAACGCGATCGCGCCGGGCGAGATCGACACGGCGATCCTCTCGCCCGGCACCGACGAGATCGTGGCGCACCAGATTCCGATGCATCGTCTCGGCACGCCGGACGAGGTGGCCAAGATCATCTACGTGCTATGCACCGAGACGTCGTCCTACGTGAACGGCGCCGAAATCCACATCAACGGCGGCCAGCACGTCTAGCAGGGGATGCCAGCACGGACATCCCTGCGGCTCGTCACATTCAGGCCGCCTTGTCGGCCTTGTCCTGATCGTCATGCGTGCGCGTGGACGCCTTGGGCTCGCCCAGGTAGCGCACGGCGGCGGCGACTGCCGAGATCCCGATCGCGCCGTAGCGCTCGTCAAGCGCTTCGCGGGCCAGTGCGCTCCACGAACAAGCGTCTGACAGGATAGTCTTCTTCTGCACCGTTTCCTCCGTCTCGATGTTCCGTGGTTGTCGCGAATCTCGGCCGCGAGATCGGCGGAAGTGCGCTGAAAACCGCACAATTGATGGGCATTCCGCCGGGCGCCGACAGACCCTCAGAATGGCCATTGCGTAGTAAAGGGACTGTTAAGTGGCGCGCCTGCAGGATCGAAAAACCCTGCTGGCATCGGGGAGTTGCCGCGACGCGGCATGGCCGGACGCAGTTTGAGCCTCAGTCGTGCGGGCATGCGGCAGAAGTGCGGCATTCCTGCAACAGGTTGGGCCGGTTGATGGCGGGAACCGTCGCGATGCCTGGAATGGGGGGGTAATTTTGAGTAGAAGGGCGGGGTAATTCGCGGGGCGGACCGGCGTAATCTGGGGTCTGGGGTGAGGCAATGAAATTTGCGAATGGATTCGCTTTGGCGGCCTTGGCGCTGATGCTGGGCGGCTGCGTGGAATCGACGCTCGAGCCGGCGCCGGAGGTGAACCTCAAGCCGCGCGACAGGGAACTGCTCGCGAAGGCGCCCTACAACAAGGCCGAGATCCCCGAGCCGTATCGCCGGCACCTGGTCGACTATCACCGCAAGGAAGCGGCCGGGACCATCGTGGTCGACCAGGACGCGCGCTATCTCTACCTGGTGCTGCCGAACCGGAAGGCCATTCGCTACGGCGTGACGGTCGGCGAGGAAGCCCAGGTCTGGTCCGGGGTCGCGAAGGTCGGCAACATGGCCGAGTGGCCGTCGTGGACGCCGACCGCCGGCGAGCATGAGCGGCTCGGCAACATCCCGAGTTTCGTCAGCGGCGGGCCGCATAACCCGATGGGGGCGCGGGCGCTCTATCTCTACGCCAATGGCAAGGACACGCTGTTCCGCATCCACGGCACCAACCAGCCCGAGTATATCGGGTCGGCGATCTCGTCAGGCTGCATTCGCCTGACCAACGAGGACGTGATCGATCTCTACAACCGCGTGAAGGTCGGGACCACGGTCGTGGTGCTCGCGCCGGGCCAGGGCGATTCGCCGGCCCAGCCGCGCATGGCCTTCTCGGGCGGGCGCGACAGCTGATCGTTTCGCCGCTGCTTTCTGCAATCTGTTGCAACGGCGTCGCCCAGGCGACGCCGTTTTGCATTGCGGCAGCCGCGGTCAGCCGAGCTCGATGCGCACGATCTCGGGCGGCACGCCGATGCGGACCGGGATGTGGCTGACCCCGAGACCGCCCGACACGATCATGTGGCGGCCCTGCTCGACGATGTGCCCATAGGCGAAGCGGGCCCCATAGGCGGACGGCACGAATCGCTCCCACAGGAACGGCACCCGGATCTGCCCGCCATGGGTGTGGCCGGCAACCGTCAGCGACACGCGCTCCGGGACTTTTGTGAAGATGTCGGGCTCGTGCGCGGCCAGGATCACCGGATGGTCGCTGCCAACCTGCGCCAGCGTGCCGGGCAGATCGTCAACGCCCCTGTACCGGGCGTGGCCGAGCGGGTGCGCAAGCTGGTCGCCGAGCCCGGCGAGCCAGAAGCGCTGGCCTTGATCCCCGATCAGCACGGCGCGGTTCTCGAGCGTCGGGATGCCCACCCGCCCGAACGCCGCCCGCACGTTTACGATGTCGTGCCACCAGTCGTGATTGCCGAAGACCGCCCATGTACCGAGCCGGCTCTTGAGGCGCGCCAGGGCCGCCGCCCATATGGTCGGCGGCACGCGCTCGGTCACGAACTGATGGGTGGCGAAATAGTCGCCGAGCAGAAGCACCAGATCGGCACGCTCCTGATTGGCGACCTCGACCACCTGGTCGATGTGGCGGGCCGTCATGTTCGGGCCGCCCGCATGCAGGTCGGCGATCACGTGGATGCTCAGCCGCTGGCCGGCCGGCCAGCGCGGCGGCGTCAGGCGGTAGCGCGTGACCGAGATGCTCTCCGGCTCGACGGCGATGCCGTACGCGGCGGTCGCCATGCCGGCGAGCGCCAGCCCGCCGAACCCATGGATGACATGCCGCCGGGTCAGTCCCGGACGGACGAGCCCCCGTGCCGGTGGAGAAGCGACGAACTGATCTGCCACGCAAACCCTCGACATGCGCCCCGAAACGACCAACCCCCGCGCCCGGGCAGGCTTCGATCCTCGGGGCGGCCGATGGCGAAAATTGGCTCAAAAAGAGGATTAGCGCGGAATGGTGAATATCAGCTGATCGACAGGCGCTCGCGCGTCGCCCAATCGAGCGTGCGGTCGAGGGCGCGGCCGAGGCGGGCGAAGAGCTCGTCGACCTCTTCCGCCGTGATGATCAGCGGCGGACACACGGTCACAGTATCGCCCGCGACGGCACGCACGATCAGGCCTTCCTCCTCGGCGAAGCGCACGCAGCGCACCGCGAGGCCGTGCTTGGGGTCGAAGGCGCGCTTGGAGCGCTTGTCGGCGACGAGCTCGAGGCCGCCCATCAGCCCCATCCCGCGCGCCTCCCCGACCAGCGCATGGTCGCCGAGCGCCTCGAGACGCTGCTGGAACTGCGGGATGCGCGCCGCCGCGGCGGCAAAGACCTTGTCGCGCGCATAGATCTCGAGCGTCTTGAGCGCCACCGCCGCCGCGACCGGGTGTCCCGAATAGGTGAAGCCGTGGTGGAAGCCGCCGAGCTTGCGGCTCTCGGCGAGCAACGCCTGATACATCATCTCGGGCAGCATCACGCCCGCGATCGGCAGATAGGCCGACGACAAGGCCTTGGCGACGGACAGGGCGTGCGGGCGAAAACCGAGCGCCTCGCAGCCGAAATTGCGGCCGAGCCGGCCGAAGCCGCAGATCACCTCGTCCGAGATCATGTAGACGTCGTTCGCCTCGCAGACGCGTGCGACCTTCTCGAAATAGGTGTTGGGCGGCACGATCACGCCGCCCGCCCCCATCACCGGCTCGGCGATGAACGCCGCGACCGTGTCGGGGCCCTCGCGCTGGATCAGCGCGTCGAGCTCGGCGGCGAGCCGGGTCGCGAAGTCCTCCTCGCTCTCGCCCTCATGGGCGAAGCGATAGTGATGCGGGCAGCCGACATGCATCACCCCGGGGATCGGCAGGTCGAAGTCGGCGTGATTGTGCGGCAGGCCGGTGAGCGAGGCGGCGCCAATGGTGAGCCCGTGAAAGCCCTTGAGCCGGCCGATGACGGTCTTCTTTTTGGGCCGGCCGAGCGCGTTGTTCATGTAGCGCACCAGCTTGAGCTGGGTGTCGTTCGCCTCCGAGCCGGAGTTGCAGAAGAACACCTTTGAGATCGGGACCGGAGCCATCTCCTTGAGCTTCTCGGCGAGCTCGATCGCGGCGTCGTGGCTCTTGCCGTTGTAGAGATGGGTAAACCCGATGCGGCGCATCTCGGCGGCGGCGGTCTCGGCGAGCTCCTCGTTGCCGTAGCCGAGCGCCGTGCACCACAGGCCCGCCATGCCCTCGAGATAGGCCTTGCCGGTGTTGTCGTAGACGTACACGCCCTTGCCGCGCTCGATCACCAGCGGGCCGGTCTCGCGCAGCTGCGCGAGATTGGTGTTGGGATGCGCGAGCGTTTCGATGTCGCGGATGGCGAGATTGCTGAGCGGCATGGCGTTTCGTTCCTTGCGAGCCGCCATTCTGCCCGCTGCGGCACGGCCGCGTCAAAGCTTCGAGCCGTGCTCCGCCACGATCGGCCGCGGACGGGGGAGCGGAACGACGGGAGCCGGATCGCGCACGTCCCATTGGCAGATGCGGTAGTCGTGGTTGCGGCGCTCGGCGAGATCCACGTGGACATGCTCCTCGTGGTAGCCGTCCGAGCCGGGGCCGAGCACGGTCATGAAGCGGGCGCAGGCGCTCGCGCGCAGCCGCTCGCGGAATTCATGCGAGACCGTCGGATCGGTGAGCTCGAAGACCCTGCCGTCGGCGAGCTTGAGCGAGCGGATGTCGAGGGCGTTGGCCTTGCCGTGCTCGCTCAGCTTGGCGCCGGCGACACGATTCATGCCGCGGCACTCATAGGAATCGTAGTTCTCGATCGACACGAGCGGCGCCCCGAGGGTCTTGGCGAGCGCGCCGACATCCGCCCGCACCCAGTCGGCGATGGCCGTCGCCATGCTGCAGCGAAGCGTCGGCGGCGGCGTGAGCGCCACCCGGCTGTGGTTCGGCATCATGATGGCATTGAGCCGCACCGCGTCGGGCGCGCCGCAGCTGCCGGGGCCGACGATCGGCCCGAGCGGCTCGATGGCAGCCTGATTCGCGAGCTCGAGCGCACAGGCCGAAGGCCCCAACGGCGCAGGGGGCGGCGCCTCGGCCGGCCGCGGACGCGGCAGCGGGATGATCTCCTTGGCGGCCGCCGGCAGGAGAATGACGAAGCCCAAGGCCATGGCGAGGAGAAGACGCATCGGTCCTTTCCGGGCGCGATCAGCTTTGCGGCGCGTCGCGAGGTTGGCGGGCCGCGCCGCCCCTCGACAATTTCCGTGATAGCGTGGCGGTTCCATGGAAGGACCATCATGCCGTTCGACGTCGCGGTGATCGGGCTGGGCGCCACTGGGAGCGCAGCACTTTACCGGCTCGCCACGCGCGGCCAGCGCGCGATCGGCATCGAGCAGTTCACGCCGGGTCACCGGCGCGGCTCCTCGCACGGCGAGACGCGAATCATCCGGCTCGGCTATTTCGAGCATCCCTCCTATGTGCCGCTGGTGCGCGCCGCGCTCGCCCTGTGGCGCGCGCTCGAGAGCGAGGCGGGCGAGCCGCTGCTCACGGTCACGGGCGTCATCGAGCTCGGCGCCCCCGACAGTACGCTCGTCGCCGGCACGCTGCGCTCGGCGCGCGCGCATGGGCTGCGGCACGAGGTGATCGAGGCCGCGGCGGTGCGGCGGCGCTTTCCGGCCTTGCAGGTGCCGGCGGATTTCGTCGGCGTGCTGCAGCCCGACGGCGGGATTCTTTTTCCCGAGGCCGCGATCCGCGTGCAGCTCGCGCTCGCGCAGGCCGCCGGGGCCGAGGTGCGAAGCGACGAGACTGTGCGCGCCATCGAGCCCGCCGCGTCGGGCGTGCGCATCGTCACGGAGCGCGGCGTGGTGATGGCGGAGCGCGCCATCGTCGCAGCCGGGCCGTGGATCAAGAGGCTTCTGCCCGGCCTGCCGGCGCCGCTGCGGGTCACCCGCCAGGTCGTCGGCTGGTTCGCGCCGGCCGATCCGGCGCTGTTTGCGCCCGAGCGCTGCCCGGTGTTCATGATCGAGAACCGGGACGGACTGTTCTACGGCTTCCCGGCCGGCGCAAAACCCGGCATCAAGTTCGCCAAGCATCATCACGCCGACCAGACCGTCGATCCGGACGCCCCCGTCGAGCCGCTGACCGATTCCGACGAGGCGATGCTGCGGGCGGCGCTCGCCGCCCACCTGCCGTCGGCGAACGGCGAGCTGCTCGATCACCAGACCTGCCTCTATACGGTGGCGCCCGACGGAGACTTCATCATCAACGGCCTCCCTGCCGCGCCCGGCGTCATCATCGCCTCGCCCTGCTCCGGCCACGGCTTCAAGTTCGCGCCGGTGATCGGCGACATCCTCGCCGATCTCGCCATCGCCGGCCGCACCCCGCACGACATCTCCCGCTTCCGGCTCGCACGGTTCGGCTGAGCGCATCGCCTGCTGCGCCGCGCATCGACCGGTTGCACCCGCGCGCAAGCGGGCTAACCTTGGGGCGGCCCAAAGAACGCGCGGCGAATGCCGGCAAAGGGGAAGAAATGCTCGGTCTGATGCAGGACTGGCCGCTGCTGATCCATCGCGTGATCGATCATGCGGCGACCTACCACGGCGCGCGTCCGGTGATCTCGCGCTCGGTCGAAGGGCCGATGCATGCCACGAACTACCGCCAGATCCGCACGCGCGCCAAGAAGGTGGCGCAGCGCCTCGTCCGCGAGGGCATCCGGCCGGGCGACCGTGTCGCGACGCTCGCCTGGAACACGTGGCGGCATCTCGAATCCTGGTACGGCATCGTCGGCATCGGCGCGGTCTATCACACCGTCAACCCGCGGCTCTTCCCCGATCAGATCGCCTGGATCATCAATCACGCCGAGGACCGCGTGATGATGGTCGATCTCACCTTCGTGCCGCTCCTGGAAAAGCTGGCCGACAAGCTGCCCAGCATCGAGCGCTATGTCGTCCTCACCGACGCCGCGCACATGCCGGCGACGTCGCTCAAGAACGCGGTCGCCTACGAGGAATGGATCGCCGAGGCCGACGGCGACATGGCCTGGGCGAAGCTCGATGAGAACACCGCCGCGGGCATGTGCTACACCTCCGGCACTACCGGCGATCCCAAGGGCGTCGTCTACTCGCATCGCTCGAACGTCCTGCACGCGCTTGCCCACTCGAGCAGCGCGGTGCTCGGGCTTTCCTCGACCGACGTGGTCATGCCGGTGGTGCCGCTGTTTCACGCCAATGGCTGGTCGCTCGCCTTCGCGGCGCCGATGTCGGGCGTCACCCTGGTGATGCCGGGCGGGAAGCTCGACGGCGCATCGATCTACGAGCTGCTCGACACCCACAAGGTGACGTGCACGGCCGGCGTTCCGACCGTATGGCTCATGCTGCTGCACCACCTCGCGGAGAACGGCCGCAAGCTGCCGCATCTCAAGCGCATCGTGATCGGCGGCTCGGCGTGTCCGCGCGCCATGACCAAGGCGTTCCAGGACGACTACGGCGTGCAGGTGGTGCATGCGTGGGGCATGACCGAGATGAGCCCGCTCGGCACAGCCTGCACGCTGGTTCCCGAATATGCCGGGCTCAGCGGCGACGCGCGGCTCGACATCCAGCAGAAGCAGGGCCGTCCGCCGTTCACGGTGGAGATGAAGATCACCGACGACCTCGGCCGCGAGCTGCCGTGGGACGGCAAGACCTTCGGCCGCCTCAAGGTGCGCGGACCCGCGGTCGCGAAGGCCTATTTCAAGGGCGAACGCGGCGACATCCTCGACGAGGACGGCTTCTTCGACACCGGCGACGTCGCCACCATCGACCCGCACGGCTACATGCAGGTCACCGACCGCGCCAAGGACGTGATCAAGTCGGGCGGAGAATGGATCTCCTCGATCGAGCTGGAGAACCTCGCGGTCGGTCATCCCGCCGTCGCCGAGGCCGCGGTGATCGGCATCGCGCATCCGAAATGGGGCGAGCGGCCGCTGCTGGTCGTAGTGAGAAAGCCCGGACAAGGCGCGACATGCGAGGACATTCTCGGCTTCATGCGCGGCAGGATCGCGAGCTGGTGGATGCCGGACGCCGTGGTGTTCATGGATGAGATCCCCCACACCGCGACGGGCAAGATCCAGAAGACCGCGTTGCGCGAGCTGTTGAAGGACTATGTGCTGCCGACCGCCGCGGCGTCGTGAACAGTTAGGTGAGCACAGCGCCTGCACTCCCTCTCCCCGCTTGCGGGGAGAGGGTGGGGGTGCGGAGGGCTGAGCGTCAGCAAGAGTAACGTAGGCAGCGGCTTGCGGGACCGCCCCCTCACCCGGCCGCGCTCGCTCCGCTTGCGCGGCGACCTCTCCCCGCCAGCGGGAAGAGGTAAACGGATGAACATGCCGGCCCACTTGGCCGAGTTACCGGCGTGACTTATCCCCCGGGCGCATTGATTGTGACACCCGGACCGGGTCACAATGCGTGCGGGAGCCGGCGCACGTGACCTTGGGTTGTCTCGCAGCCGGCCAGCACGAGGGCGACATGGACGATCTCACGATTCCGGCGTTTCCCGCCGCAAGCGCGGCCGACCCGGTCCGCGGCCGCTTCACCGGCCCGATGCCGGTCTATCGCCGGCTGATGATCCGCGGCGCTTTCCTGC
>DASTZX010000109.1:0-16325 GCA_035764045.1 Xanthobacteraceae bacterium
CCTCGCCCGCCCGATGCTGCGCGGCGCCAGAAAACTCGGGTTCAAGTTCACACTGACGATGGCGGGTTACAATCTGATCCGAATACCGAAGCTCCTTGCAGCGACCGCCTGACCGCGGAGGCGACAGACCCTTAACCCAACGGCCCGCCTGAAGAACCCGAAAGATGCTCAAACACTCCAGCCAAAATCGATACAATCGTCCGCCAGCGCCATTTTCAGCAGCCTGCTAGCTTACATCTTTTCAAAGTGTCCTTATGAAGGAAAGAAATTGCCATTCTAAGTACAGCGTCTCCTACCGGCTGCGCAGGAAGTGAAAGAGCAGTGTTTGGCACTGAGCGGAAGTAGCAGCGTTCACTCGGCAATGGCCGGTGTCGGGGCACGCCGGACTCGTGCCGTCGGAAGGTGGGGCGCAAGTACCTTCATCCCGCCCGCTGCTACCCCCGTCACAGCGTCACAACTGTACGGAAGGTGAGCCCGTTGTGATGATGTGATGGATGTGACGAATCGCCCTGTCGTGAGACTGATCGGGACCGGCCAAGGCACTCGCGCATTTGGAGGGGTGCAGCAATCCGGGTTGGTAACCCATCAACGACGCATGGCCAACATGACCTCCTGATTTCTGACTAAAGAGGCTCGTCTCCCTTTTGGGCCGCTCGCGCGAGGCTAGTCCCAGAAGTCTAATCCCAGAACTTTGGCCGCGCCTGCTCGAGCGGCCCGCCGAGGCGCACTGCGCCGACCTTGCGAGCGAGCCCGGTCGTGTCGTCGGTCTCGACCGCGACCCCGGACAGGGTCGCCGGTCCCATCGCGGCCTCGAACTTGGAGGTCGCGATCTTGCGCAGAAAGCGGCCGATCGGCTCGTCCTTCGCCATGCCGATCACCGAGTCATAGTCGCCGGTCATGCCGACGTCCGAGATGAAGGCGGTGCCGCCGGGCAGCACGCGATGGTCCGCGGTCGGCGCATGGGTATGGGTGCCGACCACGAGGCTCGCCCGCCCGTCGAGGAAATGGCCCATCGCCTGCTTCTCGCTCGTGGTCTCGGCATGCATGTCGACCACGATCGCGTCGGCGCCTCGCCGCAGCGGACAGGCGGCGAGCTCGCGGTCCACCGCCGCGAACGGATCGTCGAGCGGGTCCATGAAGATGCGGCCCATGGCGTTGACCACGAGGGCGCGCGCGCCGTTCTTGGTTTCCACCATGGCGGCGCCGCGGCCGGGGGTGCCGGCCGGATAGTTGAGCGGGCGGATCAGCCGGGGCGCGCGCTCGATGAAGACCAGCGCTTCCTTCTGGTCCCACGCGTGATTGCCGAGCGTGACCGCATCCGCGCCGGCATCGATCAGGTCGTGATAGATCGCCTCGGTGATGCCGAAGCCGCCGGCCGCGTTCTCCCCGTTGACAATCACGAGGTCGAGCTTCCAGTCGCGAACGAGCGCAGGCAGCCGGTCGCCGACGATCGCGCGGCCGCTGCGCCCCACTACGTCGCCGATGAAAAGGATTCGCACGTTTACGTTTTCCGGCCGGCGGGAAAGCCGATGGTTTCGCGCTCCGTGAGCACGAGATCAAGGGGGGAATCGCGCGGGGTGGCCGGCACCGCCGCGATCTCCTGCGCCGCGTAGGCGATTCCGAGCGCAATCACCGGCTTCATGCCGCGCAGCCGCGCGATCGTCATGTCGTAATAGCCGGCGCCGTAGCCGATGCGGTGCCCGGCGCGGTCGAACGCGAGCAGCGGCACGATCAAGATGTCGGGAAAGACCTCGGGCGCCTCGGGCTTCGGCTCACGGATGCCCCACACGCCCGAGTCGAGCGGCTCGCCGAAATTCCACGACCGCATCGTGAGCGGGCGCCCCTTGCCGGCGACGACCGGCAGCGCGAGCCGCGCTCCCGCCGCCGCAAAGGCGCGCATCAGCGGGACGGGATTGATCTCGCTCTTGAGCGGCGAGAAGCCGGAGACGATCGCGCCGGGCGATAAGGCGACCGGCAGCGGGCGCGCCGCGATCGCGGCCGCAGCGGCGGCGCGCTCGGCCGCCGGCAGGGCGTCGCGGCGCGCAATCGCCTCGCGGCGAAGCTCCGCCTTGCGCGATGCAATGAGATCTGGCTTCGACATTTCACTCCGTCATGCCGGCACTTGTCGCGGGCATCCACGTCTGATCGAAGAGCGCCACGCGGATGGAAGACGTGGATGGCCGGGACATAGGCAAGCGGAGCGACGCCGTTCTTCGAACGGCTACGCCCGGCCATGACACCGAGAACACGTGCGGAGCCGCGACGGCCGTTGGAGTTGCGATCCCGGGTTCCCTACGAAAGTAGGTGGGCGCCATATGTCCGAGCCCACGGGCCCGGTCAGGGACAGCTCCCTTCAGGATCGATAAGGCCCCGGGGATAAGACTCCTGACGCACCGCGCAGCCCCGCCTGCGTAACTTAATGCGGCGGCCCGCGACTTGCCACCTCGCAATCGCACCCGTGCGGCGTTTTCCGCCGAGATGGATAAGAAACCAAAGCGCAACGCTCGGGGCGAACCGCGGCCGGCGGACGAACAAGAGATCGAGCCGTTGGCAATTCTCGCGCGTGCGGTGGACCTCGCGACAGCCGCGATACGCACGTGACGCACCGTCCCGCTATCCGCGCGCGACGCCGGTCGGGATGCGTCCGTGGTCGAGCGCCTTGGCGAGCTTTTCGATCCGCTCGGCCGCCGCGTTGAATGCCGCCGCGATCGCATTCTCGGTCGCCTTGGAACGATCGGACGCGATCATCCGGGCATCCTGCAGCGCCGCGACGTCGTCCTCCATCCGGCAAATCCGCTGCCCTTGCTCGGAGAGCTCGTCGGCGACGATGAGGGCCGCCATCACGGTGAGCCGCATATCGCCGATCTCGCCGAAATCGGCGCGCAGGCGGCCGATGCGCTCGTCGAGCTCATGCGCGAGCTGCGCCAGATGGTCCTCCTGGCCGTCCTCGCATGCCATCCGGTATTGCCGATTGTTGATGGTGACGCTCACCTGCCCCATGGCACGCGCATCCCCGTCTCAGCCTCCGTCCAGCCGCTCGGACGACTCGACGATCACGCGGATCGTGGCGATCACCTCGTCGAGCCGCTGCGCGACCTCGCGGGTCGTCGTCTCGAGCCCGCGCCCGCGTGCGACGGCCGCATCGAGCTCGGCGGCGAGCCGCGCGCGGTCGGAATCGAAGGCATGAACCTGCGAGGCGAGCGCAGCATGACCTTGGTCGTGCTCGAGCCGCCGCTCGATCGCGCTTTCGAGCGCCTCGAGCGCGGACTGCAGACGCTTGGTCGCCGTCTCGACCGAGCTGATCTCGTTCACGTGCCACCTCGTCGATCGGCCGGACCGGCCGGAGACTCCAAAATCGCTTGCGTGGCAAGATGTTACAAACAGAACTTTACGTGGCCTGCCGGCCGACCGTCAACGCCGTGAACGAGGTTTTCAACGGCCGCGTAGCATGCTGCTGCACCGCGCCGCAGTTTCGGTGTGTGGATGGATTGCGGCACGCTCCGCCCTTGCTTTGACTCGCCTGCCCCGCATGCTATCAGTCCGCCGTCTTGGGCCGGCCGCCGCGGTTCCGGGACGCGCAACCCAGCCGGCAAGACCTTGATCCCATCCTGCCGCAGCGGCCGCCGCCGATGCGGCTGCGAGCCCGCATTGGGAAACCGCAGGATGCGCACACGGCCGGACCAAAGGCAGCCCATGACCGCAAGCGCCACCGCACGCGCCGCCACGGACCCCGGGGCCGGCGCCGCCCATGACCGCGCCCTCCATGATCGTATGGCGAATGCCATCCGGGCGCTCGCGATGGACGCGGTCGAGCAGGCGAAATCCGGCCACCCCGGATTGCCCATGGGGGCGGCCGATATCGCGACGGTGCTGTTCACGCGCTTCCTGAAATTCGATCCGGCCGATCCGGCGTGGCCGGATCGCGACCGTTTCGTGCTTTCGGCGGGCCACGGCTCGATGCTGATCTACGCGCTGCTGCATCTCCTCGGCTACGAGGCGGTGACGATCGACGAGGTGAAGCGCTTCCGCCAGCTCGGCTCGAAGACGCCGGGTCACCCGGAGAATTTCATCACGCCGGGCGTCGAGACCACGACGGGCCCGCTCGGCCAGGGCCTCGCCAATGCGGTCGGCATGGCGATGGCGGAGCGCCATCTCGCGGCGCTGTTCGGCAGCGGCATCGTCGACCACCACACCTACGTGCTCGCCTCCGACGGCGACCTCATGGAAGGCATCTCGCAGGAAGCGATCGCGCTTGCCGGGCATCTCAAGCTCGCCAAGCTGATCGTGCTGTTCGACGACAACGGCATCTCGATTGACGGTCCGCTGTCGCTCGCCGACTCGGTCGACCAGGTGAAGCGCTTCGAGGCGGCGGGCTGGGCCGCGTCCCGCATCGACGGCCACGATCCGCAGGCGATCGCGCACGCGCTCGAGCAGGCCCGCAAGTCCGACCGGCCGAGCATGATCGCGTGCCGCACCACCATCGGCTTCGGCGCTCCCACCAAGGCCGGCACCGAGAAGTGCCACGGCTCGGCGCTCGGCGCCGACGAGATCAATGGCGCCCGCACCCAGCTCGGCTGGAGCGCGCCGGCATTCGAGATCCCGGCCGATGTGCGCGAGGCCTGGCGCACGGCCGGCAGCCGCTCGGGCGAGGCGCATCGCGCCTGGCAGACGAGGCTCGCCGCCCTCGACGCCGCGAAGCGCGCCGAATTCGAGCGCCGCATGGCCGGCGCGGTTCCCAAGGACAAGCTTGGCGCGGCGGTCGCCTCCCTGAAGGAGAAGCTCGCGGCGGCGCCGCAGGCGATCGCGACGCGGGCGGCTTCCGAGCTCGCACTCGAGTCGCTCGCGGCGACTCTGCCTGAGATGATCGGTGGCTCGGCCGACCTGACCGGCTCGAACAATACCCGGCCCAAGGGCATGGCGGCGTTCTCGGCCTCCGACCCGGCCGGCCGTTTCGTGCATTACGGGATCCGTGAGCACGGCATGGCGGCGGCGATGAATGGCATGGCGCTCCATCGCGGCGTCATTCCCTATTCGGGGACCTTCCTGGTGTTCTCCGATTACTGCCGGCCGGCGATCCGGCTCGCGGCGCTGATGGGCGAGCGCGTCATCCATGTGATGACCCACGACTCGATCGGCCTCGGCGAGGACGGGCCGACCCATCAGCCGGTCGAGCATCTCGCGGCGCTGCGCGCCATCCCCAATCTGCACGTCTTCCATCCATGCGACGTGGTCGAGACGGTCGAGTGCTGGCAGCTCGCGCTCGAGAGCGAGGACACGCCGAGCATCCTCGCCCTCACGCGCCAGAATGTGCCGCAGCTCCGCCAGGGGCTCGCGCGCGACAACCGGTGCGCCGCCGGCGCCTATGAGCTCGTGCCGGCCGACGGCCCGGCGCAGGTCTCGTTGTTCGCGTCCGGATCGGAAGTCGCGCTCGCGGTCGAGGCGCGCAAGCTGCTCGCCGACGAGGGCGTCGCCGCCCGCGTCGTCTCGGTTCCGTGTTTCGAGCTGCTCGCGCAGGCGCCGGAGGCCGCCCGCCGCGCCGTCATGGGCGAGGCCAGGATCAAAGTCGGCATCGAGGCCGCGGTGCGCCAGGGCTGGGACGCCATCATCGGCACCGACGGCCTGTTCGTCGGCATGACCTCGTTCGGGGCGAGCGCGCCCGCCAAGGACCTTTTCCGCCATTTCGGAATCACCGCCGACAGGATCGCGCAAGCGGCCTTGACCAAGATCAAGGAAACGGGTGCCGTCGGCCGATAGACCCGGTGCGGAGTTGCCGGAACCTGCGCTAGCGAATACATGCAGGTTGGCGCGGCCGCCGGGGCGCCACGCAGAGGAGCCTTAACGATGTCCATTCGCGTCGGGATCAATGGATTTGGCCGCATCGGCCGCAATGTGCTGCGCGCCATCGCCGAGTCCGGCCGCAACGATATCGAGGTGGTCGGCATCAACGATCTCGGCCCGGTCGAGACCAATGCGCATCTCCTGCGCTACGACAGCGTGCATGGCCGCTTTCCGGGCGAGGTCACGGTCAAGGGCGACACCATCAGCATCGGCAACGGCGCCATCAAGGTGACGGCCGAGCGCGACCCGTCCAAGCTGCCGTGGAAGGATCTCGGCGTCGACATCGCGCTCGAATGCACCGGCATCTTCACCTCGAAGGACAAGGCCGCCGCGCATCTCGCCGCCGGCGCCAAGCGCGTGCTGGTCTCCGCGCCCGCGGACGGCGTCGACCTCACGGTGGTCTACGGCGTCAACCACGAGAAGCTCACCAAGGAGCACAAGGTCGTCTCCAACGCGTCCTGCACCACCAACTGCCTCGCGCCGGTGGTGAAGGTGCTGCATGACGCGGTCGGCATCGAGAAGGGCTTCATGACGACCATCCACTCCTACACCGGCGACCAGCCCACGCTCGACACCCTGCACAAGGATCTCTATCGCGCGCGCGCCGCGGCGCTGAACATGATCCCGACCTCGACCGGCGCCGCCAAGGCGGTCGGCCTGGTGCTGCCGGAGCTCAACGGCAAGCTCGACGGCGTCGCGATCCGCGTGCCGACGCCCAACGTCTCGGTGGTGGACTTCAAGTTCGTCGCCAAGCGCGCGACCTCCAAGGACGAGATCAACGGCGCGGTGAAGCGCGCCGCCGACCAGCAGCTCAAGGGCATCCTCGGCTACACCGACGCGCCCAACGTCTCGAGCGATTTCAACCACGATCCGCGCAGCTCGGTCTTCCACCTCGACCAGACCAAGATCATGGAAGGAACGCTGGTGCGCGTCATGTCGTGGTACGACAACGAGTGGGGCTTCTCGAACCGCATGGCCGATACCGCCGTCGCGATGGGCAAGCTGATCTGACGCGGACTCGTTTGCGCATGTCGCGATCGGCGAACCGGGATCCACTTCGCCGGAAAATGCGGTGCCGGGGCTCAAGATGACCGCATTCCGCACGCTCGATCAGGCCGAGGTGAAGGACAAGCGCGTGCTCGTGCGCGTCGACCTCAACGTGCCGATGAAGGACGGCAGCGTCGCCGACGCCACCCGCATCACGGCCTCCGCGCCCACCATCAAGGACATCGCGGACCGCGGCGGGCGGGTCATCCTGCTGTCCCATTTCGGCCGGCCGAAGGGGCGCGATCCGAAGGACTCGCTCAAGCCGGTCGCGCAAGCGGCGTCCCGCATCATCGGACGTCCGGTCGCCTTCGCCGAGGATTGCGTCGGCGAGCCCGCCGCGCGCGCCGTCGGCGCCATGCGACCGGGCGACATCCTGTGCCTGGAGAACACCCGCTTCCACGCCGGCGAGGAGAAGAACGAGAAGGACTTCGTCGCCGAGCTCGCGACCCTCGGCGACATCTGGGTCAACGACGCCTTCTCGGCCGCGCACCGGGCGCATGCCTCGACCGAAGGACTGGGGCACGCGCTCCCCGCGTTCGCGGGCCGCGCGATGCAGGCCGAGCTCGACGCTCTCGTGAGGGCGCTCGAGTCGCCGCAGCGCCCCCTCGCCGCCGTCGTCGGCGGCGCCAAAATCTCCACCAAGCTTGCCGTGCTCGGCAACCTGCTCGCCAAGGTCGACACGCTGATCGTCGGCGGCGCGATGGCCAACACCTTCCTCGCCGCGCAGGGCAAGCCGGTCGGCAAGTCCCTGGTCGAGAAGGACCTCATGGCGACGGCGCGCGGGATCATGGCCAAGGCGCAGGCGAACAAGCGCGAGATCGTCCTGCCGGTCGACGCCGTGGTGGCCGAGAAGCTCGCCCCGCATGTGGCGACCCGGGTGGTGGACGTCGATCGCGTCGGCGAGGCGGACATGATCCTCGACATCGGCCCGCGCAGCATCGAGCGCGTCGTCTCGGTGCTGGCCCGGTCGAAGACGCTGGTTTGGAACGGCCCGTTCGGCGCCTTCGAGATCGAGCCGTTCGATACCGGCACGATCGAGGTCGCGGAAGCGGCGGCCGAGCTCACGCAAGCCGGCAAGCTCATCTCGGTTGCCGGCGGGGGCGATACGGTCGCGGCGCTCAACGTCGCCGGGGCCGCCGATCGCTTCACCTATGTGTCGACGGCGGGCGGAGCCTTCCTGGAATGGCTGGAGGGCAAGGCTCTCCCCGGAGTCGAGGTGTTGAGGATAGAATGAGCCGAATGAACCCAAGCTTCGGCTCGCCGTTGATGGGATATCGAATCTTGAGGAGGGTGCAATGAACCTCGCCGAATTGAACAAGGTCGCGACCGCGATGGTCGCTCCGGGCCGCGGGATCCTCGCGGCGGACGAATCCTCCGGCACGATCAAGAAGCGCTTCGACGCGATCGGGGTGGAATCGACCCCCGACAGCCGGCGCGACTACCGCGAGCTCCTGTTCCGCTCGACCGAGGCGATGCAGGGCCACATCTCGGGCGTCATCCTCTATGATGAGACGATCCGGCAGAACGCCAAGGACGGCACGCCCCTCGTCAAGCTGATCGAGCGGGCGGGCTCGCTGCCCGGCATCAAGGTCGACAAGGGCACGAAGCCCCTGCCCTTCTGCCCGGGCGAGGTCGTGACCGAAGGCCTCGATGGTTTGCGCGAGCGGCTCCTGGAATATCGCGGGCTCGGCGCTAAGTTCGCCAAGTGGCGCGCCGTCATCGATATCGGCGCCGGCATCCCGACCTGGACCTGCGTCAAGACCAATGCGCATGCGCTCGCGCGGTATGCGGCGCTGTGCCAGGAGGAGCAGATCGTGCCGATCGTCGAGCCCGAGGTGCTGATGGACGGCGCCCACGACATCGACACCTGCTACGGCATCACCGAATGGGTGCTGCGCACCGTCTACAACGAGCTCTACGAGGCGCGTGTGCCGCTCGAGGGAACGGTGCTCAAGCCCAACATGGTGATCCCGGGCAAGAAATCGGCCAAGCGCGCCTCCGTCGAGGAGGTCGCCGAGAAGACCGTGCAGGTGCTCAAGGCGTGCGTGCCGGCCTCGGTGCCGGGCATCGCCTTCCTGTCCGGCGGCCAGTCGGACGAGGAGGCGACCGCCCATCTCGACGCCATCAACCGCATCGGCGGCCTGCCCTGGTCCGTGACCTTCTCCTACGGCCGCGCCCTTCAGGCCGCGCCCCAGAAGGCGTGGTCGGGCCGGCTGGAGAACGTCGCCGCCGCCCAGCGCGCCTTTGCGCATCGCGCCCGCATGAATGGGCTTGCGGCGCGCGGCCAGTGGACTGCGGAGATCGAGAAGGACCGCAAGGCCGCATAAGTCACCTTAAACAAGCCGGTCGCGACAGCCCGGACCGAGCGAGAAGCCGGTCCGGGCCGCATGAGGTATAGCGTGGCGCGTCGGCTGGCGCCGCGCCTCGCAGCCGACAGCCCCGCCATCAGGACGACGCATGCTTGACGAGACGACGAAAAGTGCACCTGCCGCCAAATCCGACGCCAAGAGCACGAGCAGCGGCACGAGCAGCGGCACGAGCGGCGGCAGCGATGCGGCGCCCGCCAATTACAACCGCGGCGAGGGGCAGAAGCTCGTCACCCGTGCCTACCGCGAGAACTGGCTCGCGATTTTCGGCAGGCCGGCGCGGAAGACGGCGAGTCCCAACCGCGCCAAGAAGACGCCGAAGCGCAAGCCCGCCGCCAAGGCAAAGAAGGCGGCAGCCAAGACAAGGCGCAAAGGCAAGCGATAGCGCCGTCCCGGAACCCTCGCGACCGGCTGCGCTCCCGGCCGATTGACAGGGGCCCGCGAGAACTGCCCCCTACCGCCCGATGGCTGACCGATCCCAGACCACCGCCGCCAACCGGCCGCGGCTCTATCTCATTGCGCCGCCGCTGACCGACCCGGCCGAGGCGGCCGCGGCGCTCGGGCCGGCGCTCGCCGCAGCCGACATCGCTGCCGTGCTGATCCCGGTGGCTGCGGCCGATGAACGCACGCTGATCAACCGCATCAAGGCGATCGCGCCGACGGTGCAGGAGCGCGGCGCCGCGCTCCTGCTCGACGGCCGCCCCGATCTGGTGGCGCGCGCAGGCGCCGACGGCGCCCATCTGACCGGCGTCGACGCCGTTCGCGAGGCGATCGGCGCGCTCAAGCCCGCGCGCATCGCCGGGGCGGGCGGCCTCGAGAGCCGGCACGACGCCATGCTCGCGGCGGAGGCCGGCGCCGACTACGTGATGTTCGGCGATCCCGGGCCGGCCGGAAAAAGGCCATCCTTCGAGGCCATCCACGAGCGGGTTGCATGGTGGACGGAAGTGTTCGAGGTTCCCTGCGTTGCCTATGCGGCGAGTCTCGCCGAGGTCGACCGACTCGGCGCAGCGGAATTCGTAGCGCTCGGCCCCTTCATCTTCTCCGACCCGCGCGGACCGGCGGCGGCGGTCGCCGAGGCGGCGGCGCGTCTTGCAGCGGAGACCCGTGGATGAGAGCCCGGCCTGTCGCGATGGCGGTCTCGATCATCAGCGCCGTGCTCGCCGCGGCACCACCCGCCTCGGCGCAGGCGCCGGGCGCGATTCCCCTGGCGACCTCTCCGGTCAAGCCGAGCCCTGCCGCGCCCGCTCCAAAGCCGGCGAAGAGTGTGAAGGGCGCGCCCAAACCGGCCGCGGCTCCCGCCGGCGAGCCCGACGTCGCCTTCGGGGCCTATCAGCGCGGCTATTATCTCACCGCCTTCGCGGAGGCGACCAAGCGCGTCAATGCGAGCGCCGATCCCAAGGCCATGACGCTTCTCGCCGAGCTCTATGCCAACGGGCTCGGCGTTCCCAACAACGACGTGGAGGCCGCCAAATGGTACGCGCTGGCGGCCCAGCGCGGCGACCGCGAGGCGATGTTCGCGCTCGCCATGTTCCGCATCGGCGGCCGCGGCGGACCGCGCGATGCCGCCGAGGGCGCGCGGCTGCTCGGCGAGGCCGCGAAGCTCGGTCACGCGGCGGCGGCCTACGATCTCGGTCTCCTCTATCTCGAGGGCCGCCAGTTCCCGCAGGACGTCAAGCGGGCGGCCGAACTCTTCCAGATGGCAGCACAAGCCGGCAACGCAGAGGCGCAGTACGCGCTCGCGACGCTTTACAAGGATGGCCGCGGTGTGCAGCAGGACGCCCAGAAGGCGACGCAGCTCATGGCAGCGGCCGCCCAGGCCGACTTCCTCGACGCCGAGGTCGAATACGCGATCGCGCTGTTCAACGGCACCGGCACGACCAAGGACGAGGCGCGCGCCGTGGCGCTGTTCCGCAAGGCCGCGATGCGCGGCAGCCCGATCGCGCAAAACCGGCTGGCGCGCATTCTCGCCAGCGGCCGCGGCGTGGCGGCCGCCGATCCGGTGCAGGCCATCAAATGGCACCTCATCGCCAAGTCGGCCGGCGAGAGCGACACCTTCCTCGACGAGTTCATGGGCAAGCAGACCCCCGAAACGCGCGCGGCGGCCGAACGTCAGGCGAAGCCCTGGCTCGATATGATCGCTCAGAGCCGTTCCTAGGGCCCGATCCGGACGGGATGGCGCCGCCCCGGCCGGCCGTGTAAAGACGGCCGCACGCAAATCCCCTTTCCGGTCATCCCGGCGCATGGTCGTGCGAAAACGACCACGCGCCCGTCACGCATCGCAATCAGCCCAATGCTCCGCTCCGCCCTCCTCAACGTCATGGTCGCCGCCGCGCGCAAGGCCGCGCGCGGCCTCAAGCGCGACTTCGGCGAGATCGAGCATCTTCAGGTCTCCCTCAAGGGTCCGGCAAATTTCGTCACGGCCGCTGACCGGCGCGCCGAAGAGGTGCTGCGCGCCGAGCTCGCCAAGGCGCGGCCCGGCTACGGCTTCCTCGGCGAGGAAGGAGGCCGGCAGGAGGGATCTGACACGACCCATTGCTGGATCGTCGATCCGCTCGACGGCACGACCAATTTCCTGCACGGCATCCCGCAGTTCGCGATCTCGATCGCGCTCGAGCGCGAAGGCACGATCGTCGCCGGCCTGATCTACAATCCGATCAACGAGGAGCTGTTCATCGGCGAGCGCGGCAAGGGCGCCTTCCTCAACGACCAGCGGCTGCGGGTGGCGGCGCGCCGCCGGCTCTCCGATTCGGTGATCGCCTGCGGGCTGCCGCATCTCGGGCGCGGCGATCTCGCCCAGTTCCGCAAGGAGTTCGCTGCCGTGCAGGAGAAGGTCGCCGGGTTGCGCCGGTTCGGCGCCGCGACGCTCGACCTCGCCTGGGTCGCGGCCGGCCGGCTCGACGCCTATTGGGAGCGCAACCTGTCGCCCTGGGACATGGCGGCCGGGCTCCTGATGGTACGCGAGGCGGGCGGCTTCGCGACCGACCTCGACGGGCGCGACGACATGCTGACCAACTCCGAGATCATCGCCGGCAACGAGACGATCCATCGCGAGCTGATGGCGCTGGTCAGGCAGGCGGCCGCAGCTTGATCGGGGGTAGCCCGCGCCCCTCCCCGACGACTATGCCGCAGCACCGGCTTTGCTTTCGCCGCGGCTGTGCCATACTCGCATGTGCGTTACCGGGCGGCCGGCGCCAAGCCCGTCGGAGCCGGTCGGGGGCCGATCAGAGCCGATGGCGTTTTGCGCGTCGTGTCGGCCCTGAGAGCAGCAGAAACGTCGGGAGCAAGCGCCGGAGCACCCACGTGCTTTGACGTGCGGACCGACCCGGCGGAGCGCAGAGCGACCATGGCGCAGCAGGACCACGACATCGACCCGTTCAAAGTCAGCTCGCCGCGGATCTTTTTGATCCGGATGGTTCTCTTCCTCGCCATCGTGGCGCTGGTGATCATCGTTCTTTACGAGCAGGTGTGGCGCGCGTTCCTGGCCAACCCGGGACTGAACGGGTTGATCGTGTTCGTCCTGCTCATCGGCATCGGCTTCGCGTTCCGCCAGGTGATCAGGCTGTTTCCCGAGATCGCGTGGGTGAACGGTTTCCGCCTCGCCGACCCCGGGATCGCGGTGGAACGCCCCCCCGTCCTGCTCGCCCCGATGGCGTCGATCCTCGGCGACCGCGTCGGGCGCATGTCGATGTCGCCGCAGACCATGCGCGGTATCATGGATTCGATCGCGACCCGGCTCGACGAGGCGCGCGACATCTCGCGCTACATGACGGGCCTGCTGGTCTTCCTCGGCCTCCTCGGAACTTTCTGGGGCCTGATCGAGACGGTCACCTCGGTGCGCGACGTGATCGGCAGCCTGAAGGTCGGCGGCAACGATGCCGGCCAGATGTTCGATGCCCTCAAGGAGGGGCTGGGCGCCCCACTCGGCGGCATGGGCATCTCGTTCTCGTCCTCGCTGTTCGGCCTCGCCGGCTCGCTCATTCTCGGATTTCTCGACCTGCAGGCCGGCCAGGCGCAGAATCGATTCTACACCGATCTCGAGGACTGGCTCGCCACCACGGTGCGCGACATCGGGGTCGAGACCGGGACGGGGCCGGCGGCCGTGCCGGCCGCGGGCGGCGAGCTGCGCGTTGCGATCGATCGGCTGCGCGAGAGCCTTGTCGATGGCAGCGGCAAGCAGGCGAGCAGCGCCATGGTCAATCTCGCCGAGTCGTTGCAGGGGCTGATACACCACATGCGCAGCGAGCAGCAGATGATCCGCGAGTGGGTGGACGCCCAGGCGGCGCAGCATCGCGACATCCGCAAGCTCTTGGAAATCATCGTGCGCGAATCGCAGAAGACCTGACGGCGGAAGACAAAATCGATGGCGATCGGCCGCATGCGCCGCGAAAGCGGCATGAACTATTGGCCCGGCTTCGTCGACGCCCTGTCGACGCTGGTCCTCGGTGTCATCTTCCTGCTCACCATTTTCGTCGTCGTGCAGTTCTTCCTCTCCCAGGAGGTCTCCGGCAAGGACACCGCGCTGGCGCAGCTCAACGCAGCCATCGCCAAGCTCAATGACGATCTGGCGCTGGAGAAATCCGGCAAGGTCTCGCTCGAGGACGAGATCGCCCGCATGCGGGCGAGCCTCGCCACCGCTGAAAACGAACGCGACCGCCTCAAGAGCGCGGCCGAGGCGCCCGGCGCGGATGCCGCCGCGGCGCAGAGCAAGGCCAGTGCCCTCTCCAACCAGCTCGACTCGGAGAAGCGGCTGAGCTCGCGCGCGCTCGCGCAGGTCGAAGTCCTCAACCAGCAGATCGACGCCTTGCGGCGCCAGCTTGGCGCGCTCCAGAACGCGCTCGACGCCAGCGAGAAGAAAGGCCAGCAATCGCAGGAAAAGATCGCCGATCTCGGCCAGCGCCTCAACGTCGCGCTGGCGCAGCGGGTGCAGGAGCTGTCGCGCTACCGCTCCGACTTCTTCGGCCGCCTGCGCGCGATCCTCGGTGACCGTCCCGACATCCGAATAGTGGGCGACCGCTTCGTGTTCCAGTCCGAGGTGTTCTTCGACGCCGGCCAGGCGGTCCTCAAGCCGGAGGGCCGCGCCGAGATCGACAAGATCGCGGGCGCGCTCGCCGATCTCGAAAAGCAGATCCCTCCCGACATTGCCTGGGTGCTGCGCGTCGACGGCCACACCGACGTGCGCCCGATCGCGAGCTCGCAGTTTCCCTCCAACTGGGCCCTGTCGGCGGCGCGCGCCATCTCGGTGGTGCAGTACCTGATTTCGCGGGGCATCTCGCCGCAGCATCTGGTGGCCGCCGGCTTCGGCGAATTCCAGCCGCTCGACACCGACAAGAGCGAAGAGGCCTACCGCAAGAATCGCCGCATCGAGCTCAAGCTGACCGAGCGGTGAGCGGCGAAGTGCACCGGCTGCGGCGCTACGCCGCCGCCGACGAGGCGGCCGCGATCGATCTGTGGCGGCGGACCTGGCAGATCGCCTACCCGACGATCGACTTTACGCAGCGCCTCGCATGGTGGCGCGAACGCTGGCGCGGCGAGCTCGTGCCGACGACAATGATCACGCTGGCGGAGCGCGACGGCCGCATGCTCGGCTTCGTTACCGTCGATCCGCGCAACGGCTACCTCGACCAGATCGTGGTGGCGCCGGAAGAATGGGGCACGCCGCTCGCCGGCGCGCTGATCGCCGAGGCCAAGCGCTGCGCTCCCACCGGGCTCGATCTCACGGTCAACCAGGACAACGCGCGCGCGATCCGCTTCTACGAGAAGCAGGGCTTCGTGGTTTCGGGGGCCGACGTGAACCCGCGCTCCGGCGCGCCGGTGCACCGGATGAGCTGGCGGCCCGACAAATCGTCGGAACAGTAGCCCGGATGGAGCGCCACAACCAGGATGTCGCGAGATCGCGCGAAGGCTCCCTACGGTTCGTCTTTTGATTTTTCCAGCCCTTCCGTCTCTCTCGCCTTCTCGGGTGCCGGCAATTCGATGCCGTCTCGCTTCGCGATGGCTGCCCTTGCGGCCTCGGGAAGAATGGTTTCGTACATTTGGGCGATGCTTTTCGGCGCTGAGATGGTCGCCGTGACGATCGTGTTTACGAGTTCAAACAGCTTGATCGCCGTTGCTTTGTCGTCCTTCAGATCGATCTGGCCGGGATGGACCGCGTTGTTGCCGATCACTCTCACGACGTCCAACGCCTGCTGAATGCGCGGATCGAGCCCCTTTGCCACCAGGCTCTTGATATCGCCATTAAGATTCTCACCCTTCTCGCCGAGATGCGGCATGAGCTTCTGGATGCAAAGACGCAGCAAAGCTGCCGCGCCGCGTGCCGACGAATCGACGATCGACGCGGCCTCCGCGAAATCGAGTTTCACGTCGGCCGGCATGTCTTCGTTGGGCTCAACAGCAAAATGATGCGCGGGATACAGCAACGTGTCCGCGTGCCAGACGGCGTACGCGCCACAACTGTAGCAGAGGCTCATTTTGAGGTTCGCGACCTCAGTTTGCGAGTTGGTCCATCCGATCTCTTCGACGAAAATTTCGCGTGTCATTATTCGTTCGAGCCGACGGGCCATCTGCTCGTGCATGGCCTTCATCTCCGCACTTGCGGCCGGCACAGCTCGGATGCGTGCCGGTGCGTCAGCGTCCGGCATCCATGGCTTGGCGTCCTTGTCGTAGCCTTTTGGGAGCAGCCGGTACCACATCTGATGAGCCTGGGCGCCGCAGTGAGGACAGGAAAAGGAATTGGCGCCGAGTTCCGGCGGAACGATCTTCCCTGTCATCTGTCATGCCTCCAGAAAATCCCAACGGCCCCTGGTAACTGAAAGTCGTCCCGCCGTCACCGCGGCCACGTCTGCCGATCGGCGAGCAGCAGGAATAGGAGCCTGTCCTCGGGCTCGCCGAAGGCGAGACCCGGGGCTCAAATGCGGGCTACGATCCTCGCGTTAGGACCCTCACGCCCCTTCGAACTGCAGCTTGGCGAGACCCGCATAGAGGCCGCCGGCCGCCGCCAGCGCGTCGTGGGTGCCCTCCTCGACCAGGCGGCCGTGGTCCATCACCAGAATGCGGTCGCACGAGAGCACGGTGGCG
>DASTZX010000110.1:0-3488 GCA_035764045.1 Xanthobacteraceae bacterium
ACCTCCTTGATGATCGGCCACCATTTGTCGATTTCGGCTTGCTGGAATTTGCCGAGCGCGTCCGGGGTCTGCTCCTCGGGCGGAAAGATCTCCTGCGCGAGGTCGACCAGCTTCTTGCGCACGCCCTCATCGGCCAACGCCTGACGCAGCGCGCTGTTGAGCTTGGCGATGATCTCCGGCGGCGTCCCTTTCGGCGCCCATAACGCGTGCCAGAACGAGAAGTAGAAGCCCGGCAGGCCGGCCTCATCGGTGGTCGGGACATCCGGCGCGACGGCGATCCGGTTCTTGGCCGTGACCGCATAGACCTTGATCTGGCCGGCCTTCATCTGCGGGATCGACACGGCAGGCGTATTGAGCAGGACGTCGATCTGCTCGCTCAACAGCGCGGTGGTCGAGTCCCCGGCGCCGCGATACGGCACCATGGTGAACATCTGGCCGATCGCCTTCTGAAACAGGAAGCCCGCCACGTGGCTCGGCGAGCCGACGCCGGAATTGCCCATGGTCGCCTTGTCCGCATTGGCATGAAGCCAGGCATCCAGGTCCTTGAGATTGTCGGCCGGCATCGATTTGCGCGCGACGATGAAGAACGGCTGGGTCGCGATCAGCCCGATCGGCGTGAAATCCTTCATCAGGTCGTAGGACAGCGGATAGATCGCGCCATTCGCGACGTTGGTGCCCCATTGTCCGATGGCGATCGTGTAGCCATCGGGCGTCGCGCGCGCGACGCGGCCCTCGCCGATGGTGCCGCCCGCGCCGGTCGTGTTCTCCACCACGATGGTCTGCCCGAGCGCCTGACCCATGCCCTGCGCCACGATGCGAGCGATGATGTCGGTCGAGCCGCCGACGCTGAGCGGCACCACCATGGTGATGGGCCGGGCGGGAAAATTCTGCGCCAGCGCGGCGGGCGCGGCATTCAGGACCGCCGTGGCGGCCATGGCGAACAGCAGTTTCCTCACGAGGCTTTTCCTTTTCTGCGGGGACGGTCTCGCGTATCGAGAAAACGCCGGGCGGGCAACCGCAAAGATGCCGCTATGGAACGCATGCGCGCGCAATTGCTCGACGCGGCGCAGCGCCTCCGGGTCGACGTCGGCGGAGAACGCAAAGCGCGCCGCCGGCAAGGCCGGCAGGGAGCCGAACAGGGCGACATAGCTGTCGCGGAATTGGGCCAGATCCTGGGGGACCGCTCCGGCTGTCTGCTTCTTCTCGCTCACGCCGTCCTCCCTGCGCGTCTTTACTCGGCCTTGATGTTGGCGTCGCGGATCACCCGGCTCCATTTCGCTGTTTCGGATTTGAGGTAGTCGGTGAGCTTCTCCGGCGTATCGGCGATCGGCTCGAAGAACTGCGGCGCCAGGAAGGTCTTGCGGAAGCCCGCATCGGCAAAGAGAGCGCGGACCTCGCGGTTCACCTTGGCGACGACCTCGGGCGGCATGTTCGCCGGGCCGTACAGCGCGAACCAGGATGCCGCCTCGAACCCCGGCACGCCGCTTTCCGCGATGGTCAGCATATCCGGCAGGCTCGCAAGGCGCTGCGGTGCGCCGATCGCGAGCATGCGCACCTTCCCGGCTTTCCATTGCGGCGCGGCGGTGCCGAGACTGATGAACATGAGCTGAATGTGGCCGGCGATCACGTCGGTGAGCGCCGGCGAAGCGCCCTTGTAGTGCACCGGTGTGAGCTTGATGTGCGCGTCGCGCTGCAGCACCTCCATGTTGAGGTGACCGCTCGAGCCGATGCCATAGGTGCCGTAGTTCAATTCGCCCGGCCGCTTGCGCGCGAGATCGAGCAGGTCCTCGACGCGCGCGACCGGCAGCGACGGATTGGTGATGAGCGCGTGATGGATGGTCACGAGCCCGGTGATCGGGGTGAAATCCTTGACCGGATCGTATGGCAGCCTGGCGTAGAGGAACGGATTGACCACGAAGGTGGACTCCGGGCCGACGAACAGCGTGCTGCCGTCGGGCGTCGCCTTGGCGACGTACTCGGCCGCAATCTGGTTGTTGGCGCCGGGCCTGTTCTCGACGATCGCCTGCTGGCCCCAGGCTTCGGTGAAGCGCTTGGCGAGCGCGCGGCCGAGCAGGTCGGTCACCCCGCCGGGCGAGGCCGGCACCACGATGGTGATGGGCCGCGCCGGAAAACTCTGCGCTCCGGCACTCGCCACCGCGATGAGCAGTGTGGCTGCCGCCGCCAGGCTGCGCCTCCGGTCGATCATGGCCGTCCTCCGGGGCTTTTGCGGCGCAGGATGGCACGCCCTGCGAACGCGCGACAGACGAGCGCAGCGGCTCCGGCGACCTTGACGCCTCGGCAGCAAAAGATATCATCTTTATGATTTTTGCTGCGGTCGCGCCGGAACCGGACATGACCACGCTATCCGCCTCTCCCCTCGCCCAAGCCCGCCTGGCGCAGTTGCGCCGGGACACCGGGTTCATCGTGCTCGGGCGTTCGGCCTCGCTGTCGTCTCAGATCGTCGCCGATGTGCGCGAGGCACTCTTCGCCAAGCAGCTGACGTCTGGCGATTTCCTCGGCACCGAGAAGGACCTCGCGGCGCGCCACGGCGTGAGCCGGATCGTCGCGCGCGACGCGCTGCGCACGCTCGAAGCGCTGGGAATCGTCGAGATCCGCATGGGCAAGGGCGGCGGTGCCCGCATCGCCCGCGGCAATCCCCGCCTATTCGCCGAGGCGCTCGCCGTCCAGCTCGATCTCACGGGCGTGAGCGCGGCCGAGATCCTCGACGCGCAGCGCGCGGTCGAATGCATGGCGGCCGAGCTCGCCGCCGAGAATGCGACCGCCGCCGACCACGCGCGCCTGCGCGAACTGCTGGCGGATGCGGAGTCCAAGCTCGACGACGTCGCGGGATACACGCTGTCGAGCCGCGAATTTCACCTCGCCATCGCGGAGGCCTCGCACAATCGCGTGCTGGTGGTGCAGTTCATCTCGCTGCAGAACGTGTCCTGGCCGGCGCGCAATCCGACGCTGACGCCCAAGGTGTCGCGTCGCATCCTCGAGGTCCACAAGGAGCTCGCCGGGCTGATCGAGATGCGCGACGGCGCGGGCGCCCGGCGCCTGATGGATGACCACGTCAAGATGATCCGCGCCCGGCGCGTTGCCGAGCACCTTCAGGCGAAACGAAACGACCAACGCTGCTGCTGACAGCACGTCGGCAGCGACAACGAGCCCAAGCAAAGGAGGACGCACATGAGCAAGTTCATCATCGAGCCGCACTTCCGGCTGCAGGAATGGGTGGCCGAGGAGAAGGGCTACTTCAAGGACGAGGGCCTGGACTACATCTTCCAGGAGCTGGTGCAGAAGACCGAAGGAAAGATCCACGACCAGGGCAACAAGGTCGGCGCCTACCAGTCGCTCGAGAAGGGCCGCACGTCCGACATCAGCTGCGCGTGCCACTGGACCGTCAACGTCGCCGCCTCGACCGGGAAGGGCAAGCTCTACGGCGATGTCTATTCGGTGTCGCCGGCCGGCGTGTTCGTGCCGCCGGA
>DASTZX010000111.1:0-14110 GCA_035764045.1 Xanthobacteraceae bacterium
GAATGCGTGGTGGGCCCGGGAGGACTCGAACCTCCAACCAAGCGGTTATGAGCCGCTAGCTCTGACCATTGAGCTACGGGCCCGAGGCGGCGGACCCTAGCAAGCGTTCCGGCCGCACACAACGCTGCGCGCCGGCGGCGCGCCGCCTCGCCGCGATCTCCGAATTCGACCATGGTTTTCGCCGGCAGCGCGTCGCGTGAGTCGAAAAAGTCGCGCCGCCAAACCAATCGTCGATCGCGGCGTCACGATGGATTCACGGATTCGCCCAACTCTGTTATGGCTGATTCGTGACGGGTGATTCGCTCGGCGTTGCGGGGCCGTCGCCGAGCCATTCATCTCATATGGACAACGATGCTCCCAAAACTCCGAGTCATGCTCGCGGCCTTGTTCGCCACCTCGGTGACGGCGCTCGCGACCAGCGCCGGGCTGGTGGGCACCGGCGATCCCGGCAAGCGCGTCGCCGACGTCCCGGAATTGAGCCGCACGCTGGTGCAGCACGCGATCGTGGAAGCGCCGGAATGGCAGCATGCGCCGTCGCTCGCCTACGCGCGCCGCGCCGACGAGCTGCTGCGGCTGCGCGATCTCCCCACCACCCCGGTCCGCGCCGTCGTCGAATATGCCGAGCGCGCCCAGGCCGAGACGACCGGGAGCACGCCGCCGGCCGAGATATCGGGCGCAACCACGCATCCGGCGACCGATTCCCCTGCCGTCGCGAGCGCCGCGGCCGATGCGCCCGTCGCCACCGGCAGTGCCGCCCCGGCCAGTATCGAAGCGCCCCTGGCTGATGCGCCCGCTGTTGCCGCCCCCCTCCAGCCCGCAACGCTGGCGTCGAGGCTGTCCGATTCGCGGCTTTCCGATGCCCAGCCATCCGATGCCCAGCCATCCGACGCCAAGCCACCCGACGCCAAGCCGGCCGACGCCGAGCCGAGCGATGCCAAGGCGCCGCAGCACGCCGACGATGCCACCGAGATTGCCGCCGTCGAGAGCGGGCCTCAGGCGACCGAGAGCGCCAAGGCGCCCGAACGCAAGCTCACCGCACGGGGGCGGGTCGGTCTCAAGGCTCGGATCCGCAGGCCGGTCCGCATTCTCGCGCCCCGCACCATCCCGCCGCAGGCGAGGACCGGCTTCCCGATTGCGGCGCCGCCCGATCCGCCGATTCCGGCCGTTCCGACCCATACTGTCGCGTCTGCGGCGAAGCCGGCGCCGCCGGCCTTGAACATCGAGCCGGTCCCCGATACGCGGGTCGACGCCGGCCGGTAACAATTTCCGGTCTCGTCCCGCCGTCAGCGACCCGACACAGGCCGCTAGTATCCCGCTTCTGAAGTGCGCAGGCCTCCGCGGCGAGCTCTGAGCGAACTTCGCGGCAATAACGCATTCCTGCATTGTCCGGCCTGCCCTGCCGGAATCGGAACTGGGGGTAAATAGAAGGAAACGAGAGAAGCCGCGTCAGCGGCCGGGACGCCGGGGGCAGCGCCGTCGCACCGAAAGGCGAGCGCCATGAGTCATCTGCTGGCCAAGCGTCACCACCCCCGCCTCAACCTCGCCCTCATGCTGGGCGCGGTCTGGGCGATGCTGGCGGTCGTCTCCGCCGTGCTCGACATCGCGCGCATGATGCAGACGTGGTGACGCGGCGGCCGACGCGCTGACCGCAACCGTGAGCGCGCGGGGTCGCCCGCGCGCCGCTCCACTCACATGCGGAACAGTTGCTTGGCGTTGCCGCTGAGGATCTTGGCCTTGTCCTCGTCGCACAGCGGCACCGTCTCCATCCAGCGGGTGCCGGGCGGGTTGGGAACGAACGGCCAGTCGATCGCGAACAGGATGCGGTCGATGCCCATCTCCATGACGCAGCACAGCAGCGCCGGATTGGAGAAGTTGCCCGAGGTCGTGATCCAGAAATTACGGCAGAAGACCTCGCGGAAGCTCATCTGCTTGCCGCCGGGCCGCGCCAGGGCATTGTCGATGCGCCACACCAAAAAGGGCAGCGTCTCGCCCAGGTGACCGAGCACGATCTTGAGATTGGGATACTTGTCGAACACGCCGCCGAGCACGAGTCGGATCGCGATGGTCGCGGTCTCGACCGTGAAGCCCCAGGCGGCGCGGATCACCATCGGAAAATCCTTGGCATACTCCTTGTAGTAGACGTCCATGACCTGCGGATGCGGCAGCGCCGGATGGAGATAGATCGGCACGTCGAGCTTTTCGGCGCGCTCGAAGATCGGCCAGAAACGCTTGTCGTCGAGGAACATGCCGTTGGCGAGGCCGTGGATCATCGCCCCCTTGAAGCCGTGCCGGGTCACCGTGCGCTCGAGCTCGTCGGCCGCGGCGGACGGATCGCTGGTCGGCAGCGCTGCAAATCCGGCAAAGCGCGTGGGGTGCTTGGCGATCGCCGCCGCGAGCCGGTCGTTCACCCGCTTGGTCATCACGACGGCGTCGTCGCCGCTGAGCTTCTGCGCCGAGGGCGCACCGTGCGAGATGATCTGGATGTCGACGCCCGCCTCGTCCATCTCCTTGATGCGCAGGTCGCCGAGGTCGTGCAGGCGCTTGAGCATGTCGTCGTTGCGGGTGCCCTCGACCCCCGCATAGGTCGCGGCGAACTCGGGGTCCCAATAGTGCTCTTCGATGGCGATGACCGGACAGTTCGGCTTCTTGAGCATGTGCGCTTCCATTCCCGGGAGGATGGGCGCTGTCCTATCAAGCAGAGGGCCCCCTGTCACGGCCGCTCGAGAGGGCATGACACCCCGCCCGGATCGGCTAGCATGGCGCCGCCAGACGGCCGCGCCGCCACAAACGGTCGCCGCGGCGCGCCCGCAAGGAGTGCCCCATGCACGTGTTTGACCTGAAGCAAGAGCAGCAGTGGAACCCGAAGCAGCATGTCGAGAAGATTCTCGGCAAGGTCGCGGAGGGCGACGTGACGGTGGCGTGCTGGGAGCCGGGCCAGATCAGCCCTTACCACTGCCATCCGCACGCGACCGAGATCTATTTCTGCTACGAGGGCGGCGGCAAGATGCGGACGCCGGAGCGCACCATCGACGTGCTGCCGGGCTCGTTCGTCGTCCACCCCAAGGGCGAGCTGCACGAATACATCAACGGGCCCCAGCGCACGCTGCTCTTTCGCGTGCGCTACGGCGACGACATGGCGACGCGGCACATGGAGAACCGCCAGCACCGGGGCTGGGCGCAGAAGCCGGAGGACGCGGAATTCTTCCGCGCCAATCCGGCGCTGGTGAAGGCCGAGGTCGCCTGACGGAGGTTCAGGCGGCCGAGGCCGGCGCCGGACGGCGCGGCACGGCCACCCGGTCCGCATCGGCGAACTTGGCGCCGAACTCGTAGCCGAGGCGCCAGATCACCTTGCACAGCCGGCGCTGCGGCACGGCGTCCGCCATCACCAGCGTGAACTCATTCGGCATGTCCACAACCTCGGAATGCAGACGAACGCCCTCATCGGAAATGTTGATGATCAGGCAATCGCGCGTCGGGCCCGAGCCCTCGAACTGCATCCGCGCGTAGCGATTGAACGCCAGACGCGGAGATTCACGCCGTTCCTTGAACATGGTCCATCCTCGTCTCATGCCCGAGCCTCTGGCTGCGGGCCGGGATGGCATGACCCTACGGACCAAAGCTTGCGGAGGAACAAATCGGGCGCCGATTTTTGCGAGCGAATTTCCAGAAAATTGAGAATTAAGGTTCTTTAAACCGTGCTGGAGCCCTGAGACATGCCGCTGATCTACAAGATCTGCCCCCGCGACCTGTGGCGGCAGGCCGAGCGCGATGGCGTGTTTCGCGGCGCGCCGGTCGACCGCGCCGACGGCTATATCCACTTTTCCAGCGCCGACCAGGTCGCGGAGACGGCCGCCAAGCATTTCGCCGGGGTAACCGACCTCATTCTGGTCGCGGTCGAGGCGGATGTGCTCGGATCGGCGCTGCGCTGGGAGCCCTCGCGCGGCGGAGCCCTGTTTCCCCACCTTTACGGCGAGCTTGCCCTCGCCCACGTGCAGTGGGCCAAGCCGTTACCGCTCGGCCCCGATGGCCGTCACCGGTTCCCTCCACCCTGACGGACCGGCATGCGACGCATGCGACGTTGAATGGAAGGGCCTTCGCGGGCTAGGTTAACGAAGTGTGAAGTGACGGGCCGCCTTGCGGGAGGGAGCGTGCCGATGTCTTCGCAATCCATCAATCGCCGTTTCCAGATCGCGCTGATCAAGCCGTCGCACTACGACGACGACGGTTACGTCATCCAGTGGTTCCGGTCGTTCATTCCCTCGAACTCGCTGGCGGCCGTCTACGGCCTGGTCGACGAGGCGCGCGAGCGTCGGGTATTGGGCGATCACATCGAAATCGACATCGACGCGTTCGACGAGATCAATACCAGGATCCGGCCGCAAAAGATCATCGAACGGTTCCGGCGGCACGACAATTTCGGTCTCGTCTTTCTGGTCGGCGTGCAGAGCAACCAGTTCCCGCGCGCCCTCGACATCGCCCGGCAGTTGCGGGCCGCCGGGCTGCCGGTCGCGATCGGCGGCTTCCATGTGTCGGGCTGCCTCGCCATGCTCGGCACGATGCAGGCCGACCTGCAGACGGCGCTCGACCTCGGCATTACGCTTTACGCGGGCGAGCTCGAGGACCGCTGCGACGCCCTGCTGCGCGATGCCGCGACCGGCGCGCTCAAGCCGATCTACAACTATCTCAAGGACCTGCCCGGCATCGAGAGCACCCCGGCGCCGATCCTGCCCAAGCGCTATCTCGAGCGCACCTACAAGCTGATGACGAGCTTCGACGCCGGGCGCGGCTGCCCGTTCGAATGCTCCTTCTGCACCATCATCAACGTGCAGGGGCGCAAGTCGCGCAAGCGCTCGCCGGAGGACGTCGCGCGGCTGATCCGCATGAACATCGCCCAGGGGGTGAGCTGGTTCTTCATCACCGACGATAATTTCGCGCGCAACAAGGACTGGGAGAACATCTTCGACCGGATCATCGCGGTGCGCGAGGACGTGAAAGGCACGCCGCACGATCTCAAGATCATCATTCAGGTCGATACGCTCTGCCACAAGAACCCGAATTTCATCGCCAAGGCGAAGCTCGCCGGCGTGCGCCGCGTGTTCATCGGCCTCGAGACCATCAATCCCGGCAACCTGGCCGCGGCCAAGAAGCGGCAGAACAAGATCACCGAATACCGGCAGATGCTGCTCGCCTGGAAGAACGCCGGCATCATCACCTATGCGGGCTACATCCTCGGCTTTCCGGACGACACGCCCGAAAGCATCGCCGAGGACATCGCCATCATCCAGAAGGAGCTGCCGCTCGACATCCTGGAGTTCTTCTGCCTCACCCCGCTTCCCGGCTCCGAAGATCACAAGAAGCTCTACGAGCGTGGCGTCGCGATGGACGCCGACATGAACCGCTACGACATCGAGCACGTCGTGACGGCGCATCCCAAGATGACTCGCGCGCAGTGGGAGGGAATCTACCGCGAGGCCTGGAAGCTCTATTACACGCCCGAGCACGTCGAGCGGCTCCTGCGGCGCGCCGCCGCGTGCGGGATCGGCGTGTCGCGGCTTGCGACCATGATCCTCGGCTTCTCGTGCGCGGTCGAGATCGAGAACCTGCATCCGCTGCAAAGCGGAATTCTGCGCCTCAAGTACCGCACCGATCGGCGGCCCGGGCTGCCGATCGAGCCGGCGTGGCGCTTCTATCCGGCCTTCATCGCCGAGACCGTGCGCAAGCACGTTCGATTGCTGCTGCTCTGGCGGCGGATCGACCGGCTGCGGCGGCAAATCCGCAAGGACCCGAACCGCGCGAGCTACTGGGACCCGGCGCTGGCGCCGGTCGAGGCAGCGGACACCGAGACGCTCGCCCTGTTCACCCACAACCAAGGTGCGCGTTCGGCCGTCCAGCACGCCAAGCGCATCAAGGAGCTGACCGCAAAGGCCTCGGCCGCGGCGCCCTGACCAACCTCGGCGACGGCTCGCATCGCCGCATCGCGGCGCGGTTCGCGCCTGCCTGCGGAATCGAGTAGCGTGCCGCCATCATGACGACCTTCACCCCGCATCAGGACGCCGCGCTCAAATCCGTCGCCGCCTGGCTCGACGCCCGGCCGGGCAGCCGCGGCACGCCCCAGGTCTTCCGGCTGTTCGGCTATGCGGGCACGGGCAAGACCACGCTGGCGCGACATCTTGCCGAGCACGTCGACGGCAAGGTCGCGTTCGCGGCCTTCACCGGCAAGGCAGCCCTGGTCATGCGGCGCAAGGGCTGCGCCAGCGCCTCGACCATCCACAGCCTGATCTACCGTGCGCGGGAAAGCGGCGAGGAGACGCCGAGCTTCGAATTGTGGGACGAGGCGCCCGCCTCCAAGGCCAAGCTCATCGTCATCGACGAATGCTCGATGGTGGATGCCGAGCTCGGCCGCGATCTCCTCTCCTTCGGGGTGCCGGTGCTGGTGCTGGGCGATCCGGCGCAGCTGCCGCCGATCCAGGGCGGCGGCTTCTTCACCGAGGCCGAGCCCGACGCCATGCTGACCGAGGTCCACCGCCAGGCCGCCGACGATCCGATCGTCCACCTCTCCATGGCGGTGCGCGAAGGCGAGCGGATCGAGCCCGGGCGCTACGGGGACAGCGAGGTCGTGCGCAAATCGGCGCTCGACCCCGAGCGCGTGCTCGGCGCCGACCAGGTCCTGGTCGGCCGCAACGCCACCCGCCGCGCCTACAATGCGCGGCTGCGCGAGCGGCGCGGATTCAAAGATCCGCTGCCGCAGGCGGACGACAAGCTCGTCTGCCTGCGCAACAACCGCCGCAAGGGCCTGTTCAACGGCGGGCTGTGGAGCGTCAAGCAGCGCAGCCCCGCCCGCGCCAGCACGCTCGGCTTGCGGCTCGCGCCCGACGAGGACGCCGGGCGCATCGTCAAGGTCTCGGTGCGGCGCGAATGCTTCACCGGCGGGATCGAGGAGCTCGATTGGCAGCAGCGCAAGCGCTACGACGAGTTCGACTACGGCTACGTGCTCACAGTGCACAAGGCGCAGGGCTCGCAGTGGGACGACGTGGTGCTGTTCGACGAGAGCTTCGCGTTTTCCGACGCCCGTGCGCGCTGGCTCTATACCGGCATCACCCGCGCCGCGCGGCGGCTGACGATCGTGGTGTAAGGGAGGCGTCCGTCATGCCCGCGCTTGTCGCGGGCATCCACGTCTTGAGGGCGGTGCAATATCAGAAGGCGTGGATGGCCGGGACAAGCCCGGCCATGACGCAAATCAGGCGCCGCGCGCGCCTTACCGCGCCGCCGCCACACGCGCGGCCCCCTGGCGCGGGCTCGCGCGCAGCGCGTCCATGAGCTTGCGCACCGAGCCCACGTCCTCGAGCCGCTTCACCATGCCGACCACCTCGTCGACATGGCCGGGCGCGAGCACGCCGTCCGCATAGGTGCGCAGCTTGCCCTCGATCTGCGTCCACGACAGCGGATTCTCCGCCGACCCGCGCGGATGCTCGCACCGCGCAGAGAGCACCTTGCCGCCGGTCATCTCGATCTCCACCACCGCCTGCACGCCGGTGAGCGCCGGGTCGGGCTGCACGTCGACCTGCTCGGCGGCCGAGCGGCGCAGCACCGGGTCGTCGTAGCGCGCCGGCTCGAACTGGGCGAGCGTGAGCGTCTTGTCGTGCAGGATCACCGCCGCGGTGTAGTGCGCCGAGATCAAGGCGTCGAACTTCGCCTTGTACCGCGCCAGCTTGCCATGCAGGTCGAACACGGTCTGGCTCACCCGCACGCGCAGCTGCTTCACCTTCGCGGGATCGATGTCGTGGCTCTCGATCAGGTCGAACAGCGCCGTATTCATGCCCTGGATCGAGGACGCGGACGGCCACAGCCGCAGCGCGATCTGCTCGAGCTCCCAGCGCTTGCCGAGATCGGCGGTCGCGAGCTCCGGCTTGCCGCCGTTCGAATAGCTGTTGTACAGGCCGCCGTCCTTGGCGGTGAGGAACTCGCGCGTCGCCAGGAATTTCTGCTCGGCCAAGAGGGCCGCCATCAGGCCGGAGAGCGCGCCGCGGCATTGATGGAATTTCACCGTCGGGGTGCCCCAGGCCGCAAACGTGCCGGCCGCCTGGCTGCCCGCCAAGCCGAAGGCTTTCGCCATGGTCTCGCTGTCGAAGCCGCGCAGCCGGCCGACGGCCGCCGCCGCACCGAACGGGCCCAGCACGCCCGGACCATGCCAGCCGCGCGCGCGCATCGCCGGATAATCGGCGCCGATGCCGACGCGGGTCGTCACCTCGAAGCCCACCGCCAGCGCAGTCAGGAGATCGCGGCCGGAGCGTCCGTCGCGCTCGGCGACCGCGAGTGCCGCCGGCACGACCTCGGGCGTCACATGGGTCAGCGTCGAACGGTGGATGTCGCACATGGTGACCGCGGTCACGAGATAGCCGTTGAGCAAGGTCGCGCCAGCGAGCGAGAGACGCTCGCCGCCGATGACGCTGCTCTCGCTCGATTGGGCGAGCCCGCCGGCCAGGGCCGCGATCTGACCGGTCTCCTCGCCCTGATGACCCGCCACCGCGCAGGCGATGGTGTCGAGCAGGACGTTCCGGCAATGCTCGCGCACGCGCGGCGGAATGGCGTCGTAGCTGAGCGCCGCGGAAAATTCGGCGAGCGCCTGGGTCGCTTCCGCCATTGGTGCCTCTCCCTTGCGGCGGGCCTTGCGCTCCGCCGATAATGTTTGCGATGGCCGGTAAACTACCGGGTCACCGGGTCCGTTTTCAATCCGCATCGCGGGAGCGCTATCGATAGATCGGCCGCAGGCGACGCGCCGCACGCTGGAGGACCGCATTCGCGCGATCGAGGATCGGCTCGAGATCTCTCGACGGCTCCGAGCCGGCGCGGCAGATTCTGCGCCAGGCATTGAAGGCCTTCGAGCCGGACTCCTGATATCAGCCTGTCATGGCCGGGCATAGCCGTTCGAAGAACGGCGTCGCTTCGCTCGCTTATGCCGGCCATCCACGTTTTGCTTGTCGCGACGTGGGTTCAAGACGTGGATGCCCGGCACGAGGCCGGGCATGACGCAGCAAGAGGGAATCGAGGCATGCCCGAGATCAAGTTTCAAAGTCCCGAGGCGCTGGGCAAGCCGCTCGGCCAGTATTCGCACATGGCGCGCGTGAAGGCGTCCGAGTACCTGTTCATCGCCGGCCAGGTCGCGGTGGACAAGGCCGGCGCCGTGATCGGCGCGGACGATTTCGACGCGCAGTGCGTGCAGACCTTTGCCAACATCGAGGCCGCGCTGAAATCGCAGGGCGCGAGCTGGGCCAACGTCGCCGAGTTCACCACCTATCTGGTGCACTCGCAGGACATTCCGAAGTTCATGAAATTCCGCCAGCGCGAGTTTCCCCGCATGTTCCCGGGCGGCGCCTATCCGCCAAATACCTTGTTGATGATCGATCGCCTGGTGAACGAGGCGTTCCTGATCGAGGTCAAGGTGGTGGCGGCGTTGTGAGCAGCGCACTTCGGTGATGCTCCGCTTGGCGCGGAGCATCATTAAATGCGGGCTGGAGGCTGCTTCAGTAGTGCCGCACGCGCGTCCGGCGTATCGGCGCGCCGCTCCACGCCACCTGCTCGACGGGCTGCGCCTCGGCATAGCTCGCCGCGTAGGTCCCGCGGGCCGTGCCGTAGGGCGAGAATCCCTGCCGCTTGGCCGACGCATAATAGCCGCGCGCATAATTGGAGACGGCGCCGTTCGCATTGCCGCCCGACGCCCGATAGGCGCCGGCGAGATAGCGCACCGCGTAGGTGAGATTGGTGTCCGGATCGAGCAGCCCGGAAGGCGAGCCCGTATACCCCATGGCGCGCGCCGTGGCGTACTTGATCTGCATCAGCCCGAGCGCGCCGCCGCTGCCGACCGCGCGCGCATTGTAGCGGCTCTCGCGGATGACCACCCGATGCACCAGCGACTCAGGGAGCCCGTTCGCCTGGGCGTGACGGGCGATCATGGCGTCGAGCCCGCCGTGGCCGGTGGGCGCCGCGCTGCCGAAGGGCTCGGCATACTGCACCGTCCGCACCCCGAGACGGTGCAGGTGGGCCGCGCTGCTCCAATGATGATGGTGGTGTCGGACAGGATGGTCGGCCGCGAAGGCCGGAAAAGCGAATGCGGACGCGGCGAGCGTCGCAACGAAAAGACGCATGAGGTCTGGCTCCGTGCTTGTCCCACCGCGTGCGGGGAGTTCAAAAGGGCGAATCAGGCTGCGCTCGGGCGATAACGTGCGCGCACCGTGGCCATCTCATGGCACGGAACCGTACAATGGTACCAATGATGGAGCCGGATCAGCCGATCCGGCGAGCCGAGACCGCCATCAAGGCTGCTCGGTCCAAGCCTTGAAGTCCTCGGGCTTCACCTGACCGAACTTCTTCACGAAAGCCACGATCGACCAGATTTCCTTGTCGTCGGCGCCGATCTTGCCGAAGCTCGGCATGCCGGTCATGTTGATCCCGTTCTTCACCACCCAGAAGATGATGCGCGGCTCGTCGCCGGACACGTCCTTGAGATCCGGCGGGTCGGGATGCATCCCTTCCGAGAACTTGGCCCACTCGACCCCCGGACCGCCGTGGCAGGTCGGACAGCCGCGGTCCCGGAAAGCGCGCGCGCCGGCCTGGATCACGGCCTGATCGTCGAGCGACATCGGCGGCGAGAGCCCGGCCGAGTTGCGGTCGATCGAGGCGTCGCGGACCCGCGGCAGCGCCCAGGTCACGGCGGCCGGATCGTCCTCCGACGCGGCGACATTGTAGAAACCGCCGAAGAAAAAGACCGCGGCCACGATGACGACGATGATCGCGATGAAACCGATGAAGGCGAGCAGAAGTCTCATAGGCCAGCTCCGCGTTGTGGCTTGGGGACTCGCACCGAGCGCGCTTATTCAGGTCGACCGAAACCGCTGCGGCGCACGCGCACCGCCGTCGCAAACGGGCAGCGTCGCACGCCTCACAAGGCCATCATACAGGGTTCCGATCGGGGCCGGGAGCACCACTGGGCTCCCTGTCGGCAAATGTTCCGAAAGGCGGCGCGCTCAATCCTGGGCCGCCCGCCGTGCACGGGGCTCAGCCATGCGCCTCGAAACCTTCCGAGGCATGGGCCAGTTGCTCTGATGCGTCGCAGATCGCACGACGAGGCGCGATGGCTCCCGAAGTCGAACTCAAGCTCGAAGTTCCGCCGTGCGGAAGCCGCAAGCTCGAGCGCGACGGCGCGGGCAGGCGCGCGCGACGACAGGACCTTGTCTCGGTCTATTTCGATACCGCCAGACACAAGCTGCACAAGCACGGCCTGTCGCTGCGCGTGCGCCATGTCGGCAACAAACGCATCCAGATCCTCAAGGCGAACGGCCAGTGGGCCGCCGGCCTCGCCCGCCGCGACGAATGGGAAAAGCCGATCGAGCGCGACAGGCCCGATCTGCGCGCCTTCCGGCATACGCCCCTCGCTCCGCTGCTCGGCAAGAAGCTCGCGCACGCGCTCAAGCCCGTGTTCCAGACCCGCGTGCGCCGCACCATCGTTCCCCTCGATCGCGGCGAAAGCCAGGTCGACCTCACCCTCGACCGGGGCGAGGTCCGGCGCGGCGCCAAGTCGGCGCGAATCAACGAGGTCGAGCTCGAGCTCAAGCGCGGCCATACCGCCGACCTGCTCCACGCCGCCCGCGACGTCTGGGAGGGCGTGCCGGTGCAGTTCGCGGTGCGCAGCAAGGCCGACCGCGGCTACGATCTCGTCGCCGGGCGGCCGGCCACCGCGGTGCGCGCCCAACCGATCCTGCTCGCACCGAAGATCTTGGCGGCGGAGGCGTTCCGTGCGATCGCGCTCGCCTGCGTGCATCAGGTGGCCGCGAACGCACCCGCCGTGAGCGCGGCCGACCCCGAAGGCGTTCATCAGATGCGCGTCGGGCTGCGCCGGCTGCGCGCCGCCATGTCGGTGTTCTCCGGGATGCTGGGCGATCCACAGAGCGAGAGCATCAAGGAAGGGCTCAAATGGATCACCGGCGAGCTCGGTCCGGCGCGCGATGTCGACGTCTACATCAAGTCCATCACGACCTGCATCGAGCCACTCCGGCGAAGGGTCTCCGACAGCGATCTCCACCGCCTGCAGCACGAGCTCGAGGCGTGGCGGGCCGAGATGTTCGAGCGCGCCAAGCAGGCGGTCGGATCGCCGCGCTACGGCAGGCTCATCCTCGACACGCTCGGCTGGGTCGTGGACGGTGACTGGACCAGCAGCGACGACCCGCGCGTGTGCGCCCTGCGCGAGCGCCCGGTGGACGATTTCGCCCGCCAGGAACTCGGCCGACGCGCCGCCAAGGTCGGCAAGCGCGCGAAAAAGATCGCCAAGCTCGCCCCGCGCAAGCGGCACAAGCTGCGCATCGCGGCGAAGAAGCTGCGCTACGCCGCCGAGTTCTTCCGCTCATTGTTCGCCCGGCGCAAGCCGCGCAAGCGCCTGCGCCAATACGTGCGGCGGTTGAAATCACTGCAAGACTGCCTCGGCGCCCTCAACGACATCACGGTCCACCGCGAGCTCGCCCGCGACTTCGTCCGCGAGCGCGCGCGTCAGCGCCAATCCGCGTTCGCGATCGGCGTCGTGTCGAGGGAGGAGGAAAGCCGGACCGGGCCGCTATGCGATGGCGCCGTCGCGGCCGCCGCCAAATTGGCGAAGGCACGGCCGTTCTGGATCTGAAGCACGTCGGGGTGGACGCATTGGCGCGAAAAAAGCCCCGGCCGCAGGGCCGGGGCTTCCGGATCGCGTCAGATCCGTGACCGCGCTATCACTTCCCCTGAAGCTGAAAGTCGCGCGGGTTGTCCTGGTCGAATGAGTTCGGGCCGAAGCTCGGGTTGGAGCGGTCGGCACCGTAGCTGTAGTAACGCCCGCCCAGCGGTGAGCGGTAAGTCTCACCATAGTAACCGTCCGGGCCATAGGCCGCGTAAGGACCGGCGTATTGCGCGTTGGCCGCCGTGGTGGCCAGCGCAACGAACCCGATCGCCGCGGTGGCGATCAAGGCGCTTTTAATGCGATGCATCATGTACTCCTATTTCCTTTGTGGTGTCTGGGGGTTCGTGACTGTGCAGGTGCAGCGAACCCGCCCTCGTCAGGACAACACCTAACCGGCCGTCGGTTTCCGCAAATATTCCGCGGATTTTTTACGACGGGTCGGGAACCGAACTTTCAGCCGCGCGGAACAAGAGTCGCGATCGCGACTCGTCTTCACGCGGTGTGGCCGGGCTCGGACGTATCGGGCATCTTCTTCTTGCGCTGCGGCGTCATCTTCGCCGGCGGGAGCTCCGGCGAGCCGCGCGAGCCGCCGAGCTCGGCCTGGGCGATATCATCCTCGGTCGGCCGATCGCCGCCCGGCTCACGGCCGCGCTTGTTGTCGTCGGTGATCATGCAAGCCTCATCACAAACCTGACCATTGTGTCGCGAACGGAGCGATCGCAGGGCCTAGCAGGTGAACCGGCGCGGTGCCGTGCCGGTTCCGGCGACCATCTCGACGGATCGCGGTCCGAAGGTGGTCCAAAGATGGTCCAAGCCGACCTCCGGTCGGCCGTTACGGCACGCCGGGCCGGCCCTCGCCGCCCCCGGTGCACGTTTCCTCGCGCGCGGCGTCCCGGCGCAGGTCTACGAAGCGGGCATCAAGCTGCGCATGATGGTCGCCGAGTTCGACAGCGTCGCAGCCGCGACCGCTTGCCACGACGGTCCCGCCTATCACGCCGCGCTCGAGGTCTTCATCAACGCCGCCGAACGCGACTTCCGCATCATCGAGAGCCTCGAGTCGCGGAACCGCACGTTTGTTCCTGGAAGGATGAAGCCGGTATCGAACAGGCGCGATAATGCATCGAGCCGCGCCAGAGCGGCCTCGCGCGAGGTGAGGCGGTCGAAGATTCGGTCGGACGTGAAAGTTGTTGCCATGCCGCCGAGGTGGTCACGAACCCGCGCGAGCACAAGCGCGTGCACCGATGAGGCGCCTTACCCTCGATGCATCGGAATCGAAACGGGGGGCGCGGGCCCGCCGTTTTCAATCGACGTGAAGCGCTGGATGCGCGCCCCGCAGGACGGACGGCTAGTTATCCAGGAAGCTCCGCAGCTTCCTCGACCGGCTCGGATGCTTGAGCTTGCGCAGCGCCTTGG
>DASTZX010000112.1:0-7789 GCA_035764045.1 Xanthobacteraceae bacterium
CATGCTCGCGGTCGTCGTGGACGACCACGACATGGATGTCACCCACGTGATCCGCGGCGACGACCACCTCACCAATGGGGCGCGCCAGACCCAGATCTACCAGGCGCTGGGCTGGACGGTTCCGGTCATGGCGCACATCCCGCTGATCCACGGACCGGACGGCTCGAAGCTCTCCAAGCGCCACGGCGCGCTCGGCGTCGATGCCTATCGGGCCATGGGCTATCTGCCGGCGGCGATGCGCAATTACCTCGTGCGCCTCGGCTGGAGCCATGGCGACCAGGAAATCTTCTCCACCGAGGAGATGATCGCGGCCTTCGACCTGCCGCAGATCGGCCGCTCGCCGGCGCGGTTCGATTTCGCCAAGCTCGAGAGCCTCAACGGCCATTACATTCGCACCGCCAGCGACGACGAGCTCATTGCCGCCGTCAAGGACGTGCTGCCGCATGTCGCGCAGGGCTCCGAGCTTTCCGCCCGGCTCACGCCCGAGCTCGAGGCGAAGCTGCGCGCCGCCATGCCGGGGCTCAAGGAGCGCGCGAAGACCCTGGTCGAGCTCATCGACAGCGCAAAGTTTCTCTACGCGCCCCGGCCGCTCGCGCTCGATGAGCGGGCCGCGGCCCTGCTCACCGCGGACGCTCGCTCCCTGATGGGCAAGCTCGCCGCCCGCCTCGCCGCAATCGAGCCATGGAGCGCCGAGGCGACCGAGGCGGCGGTACGCAACTTTGCGGAGCGCGAGGGGGTGAAGCTCGGCGCCGTCGCCCAGCCGCTGCGGGCGGCGCTGACCGGACGGACCACCTCGCCCGGCATCTTCGAGGTGCTGGCGGTGCTGGGCAAATCCGAAAGCCTGGCCCGGCTCGCCGACCAGGCCGGCTAGGCGACGACGATCCCGGCCGGCGCGTCTTCTGGACGCACTCCCCTGGTGCGGAGGACCGCCGGGGTTGCGGATTTATGAAGCTCCGCGACGCCTTCGTCCCTCCCGGAAAGGCCGTGTAAAGCCTACATAAAGTGGGGTCGGGCTGTGCATCTTGCGGTGCACACGGGGATGGGATAGCACCGACCTGGATCCCCAGGTTTTGAGCTCCCTGCGCGATCGGGCCAGCTACGGGCCGAGCGCAAGTGCGAGGACGACGATCATGGACGCAAAGACCGGCAGCGGCAGCAACCTCAAGTCCGGCCAGCTTACCGTCGGCGGTAACAGCTGGTCCTTTCCGATCTACGAAGGCACCATCGGTCCGGACGTCATCGACATCTCCAAGCTCTACGGCTCCGCCGGGATGTTCACTTACGACCCCGGCTTCACCTCGACGGGAAGCTGCGAGTCGAAGATCACCTATATCGACGGCGACGAGGGCGTCCTCCTCTATCGCGGCTATCCGATCGAGCAGCTCGCCGAGCACGGCGACTTCCTCGAGACCTGCTACCTGCTGCTCTACGGCGAGCTGCCGACGGCGGCGCAGAAGGCCGACTTCGACTATCGGGTGACCCGCCACACGATGGTCCACGAGCAGATGAGCCGCTTCTTCCAGGGTTTCCGCCGCGACGCGCATCCGATGGCGGTGATGGTCGGCTCGGTCGGCGCGCTCTCCGCCTTCTATCACGACTCGACCGACATCTCCGATCCGGTCCAGCGCATGATCGCGTCGATCCGCATGATCGCCAAAGTGCCGACGCTCGCCGCCATGGCCTACAAGTACTCGATCGGCCAGCCGTTCGTGTATCCCAAGAACGAGCTCGACTACGCGACCAATTTCCTGCGCATGTGCTTTGCGGTGCCGTGCGAGGAGTACAAGCCCAATCCGGTGCTCGCCCGCGCCATGGACCGCATCTTCATCCTGCATGCCGACCACGAGCAGAACGCATCGACCTCGACGGTCCGTCTCGCCGGCTCCTCGGGCGCCAACCCGTTCGCCTGCATCGCGGCGGGCTGCGCCTGCCTGTGGGGCCCGGCGCACGGCGGCGCCAACGAGGCCGCGCTCAAGATGCTGGCGGAGATCGGCAGCGTCGACCACATTCCGGAATTCATCAAGCGCTCGAAGGACAAGAACGATCCGTTCCGCCTGATGGGCTTCGGCCACCGGGTGTACAAGAACTACGACCCGCGCGCGAAGATCATGCAGAAGACCTGCCACGAGGTGCTGAGCGAGCTCGGCATCAAGGACGATCCGCTGCTCGACGTTGCCATGGAGCTCGAGCGCATCGCCCTGCACGACGACTACTTCATCGAGAAGAAGCTCTATCCCAACATCGACTTCTATTCCGGCATCACCCTCAAGGCGATGGGTTTCCCGACCAGCATGTTCACGGTGCTGTTCGCGGTCGCCCGCACCGTGGGCTGGATCGCGCAATGGAAGGAGATGATCGAGGACCCGAGCCAGAAGATCGGCCGTCCGCGTCAGCTCTACACCGGCGCGACCCGCCGCGACTACCAGCCGATCTCGCGGCGGAAGTGATCGGCGGGGCGCGCCGAAATATCCGATGGTTGTCATCGTCCGCGAAAAGCGGACGATCCAGTACGCCCCGGCGCTCGACGGCAGCACCGCACCCGCCACGTTCGCCCAGTAAGCCCTGGATTGCCCGCTTGCTGCGCGGGCAATGACGCGTCGAATCAAACGCGTCCCCGCCTCGCCACCTCGAGCACCACGTCGGCGGCCGCCTCGCTCGGCCGCGCCGAGCCTATGCCCATCACGGCGTCGAGCCGCGCGAAGGCCGCGAGCTGCCTCTGCCGTTCCGGGGTATCGGCGATCAGCGGCGCGAGCGCGGCGGCAAGCCCTTCCGGACTGGCCGCACGCTGGATGAACTGCGGCATGACATTCTCGCCCAGCACCAGATTGGCGAGCACGATCGTCGGCACCCGCACGAACGCGTGATAGATCAGCTCGGTCACGAGCGCCCCGCGGTAGGCCACCACGGTCGGGACTCCGGCAAGCGCGAGCTCGAGCGTCACCGTGCCAGAGGCGGCGAGCGCCGCGCGTGCGGCACGGAATGCCGCCCGCTTGTCCGCCTCCGAGGCCACGATGCGGGGGCGCACCGCCCAGGACGCCGTCTCCTTCGTCACCCGCTCGACGAAATGCGGCAGGGTCGGCAGCACCAGCTCGAGCGGGCCGCAGCGTTCGGCAAGGCGCGCCATCGCGGCGCCGAAGATTTCCATGTGCCGCGCGATCTCGCCCGTCCGGCTGCCCGGCAGGACCAGGACGAGCGGCGGGTCGCGGCTACGCCGCTCGGCCTCCGCGGCGCTCGGACGCAGCGCCGCCACCTCCTCGCACAGCGGATGGCCCACATAGGTGCAGGGCGGGCCGCCGAGTCGCGCGTGTGCCGCCGGCTCGAATGGCAGCAGCGCGAGCACGTGGTCCACATAGCCGCGCATGGCCCGCGCCCGGCCCGGTCGCCAGGCCCAGACCGACGGCGAGACGTAATCGACGATCGGGATCTCGGGCGCCGCCGCGCGCACCCGCCGCGCCACCCTATGGGTGAAATCCGGGCTGTCGATGATCACCAGCGCGTCGGGCCGCGCCGCCACGGCGAGGTCCGCCGCTTCGCGGATGCGCCGCAGCAGCATCGGCAGCTTTTTCGGGATCGCGGAAAATCCGATGATCGCGAGCTCCTCGATCGCGAATGGGCTCGCGATCCCTTGGCTCGCCATGGCGCGGCCGCCGACGCCGGCGAAGCGCAGGCGCCCTCCGGCGCGCCGCTCCAGCGCTTCCATCAGCGCGCCGCCCAGCCGGTCGCCCGATTCCTCGCCCGCGATGATGACGAGGCGAAGCTCGCGCTCCGCTCCGCTCGCCGCCGCGGTCATGCGCCCGCCCCGTGCGACGGCATGCCGATGACGAAGACACCCGCCGCCTCGGCCGCCCGGAGCAGCTCGCCGGGCTCCGCCACGAATGTCTCCCCGGCCGTCGCCGCAAGGCCGGCGAGCCCGGCCTTGGCCAATCCCGCAATGGTCGGCGGTCCGATCGAGGGCAGATCGAACCGCCGGTCCTGCGTCGGCTTCGGCGTCTTCACCAGCACCCCCCGGCCGAGCTCGCTACGGATGCGGCCGTCCCGCCGCAGCGCGGCGACACGCTCGAGCATGCGGTCGGTGCCTTCCGCCGCCTCGACCGCGATCACGTGCCGGCCGGCGACCACCGCGGCCTGCCCGACGTCGAAGGGACCGAGCGCGGACAGGAGCGCCAATCCATGCTCGATATCGGCGCGGTCGCGCTCGCTCGGGCCGCGGGTGCCGAGCGCCCCTTCCGGCAGCAGGAGCTCGGGCGCTACCTCGTGCGCGCCGACCAGGCGGAAGCCCGCGTCCTCGAACAGGCGCGCGATGCTCGCCAGCAGATGATCGTCCCCGCCGCGAAACGCGCGAAGGATGCGCGGCACGGCGCGGATGGTGGTCCAGTCGAGCCGGATGCGCGCGAGCGCGGGCCGCAGCATGCCGCCGATGAACACGACGTCGCGGCAGCCTTCGGCGCGCAGCAACCCGAACACGCGCCCGAGCTGCCCGAGCGCGATCCAGTGGCAGCGGTAGCGCTCGACCTGCGGATCGGCGAAGCCGCGCACCGCGAGCATCACCGCGCGCCGGCCGCGCCGGCTCGCCGCGTCGGCGACCGCGAGCGGCAGGCTGCCGCCGCCGCACACGATTGCGATCGGCTCGTCGGGCACTGCGGCATCGCGCCGTTCCGGCTGCCCGCTCATCCGGCTCACTCCTCGCGGGTCAGCCCCGGTCGGCACAGCGGCCGGTGCTGCCCGTCGCGGATGAAGGTGATGATCTGCATCACCGTCTCGTCGGCGGCGAATTCCCGCGCGGCCTCGTCGAGGCGTGCGGCGAACCGGCCGGGATCGAGGAACAGCTTCTGATAGGCCCGGCGCAGGGTCTGGATGCGCTCGCGGGAGAATTTCCGCCGCTTCAGGCCGATGAGGTTGAGGCCCTCGAGCCGCGCATAGTCGCCGTTGGCGAGGCCGAACGGGATGACGTCGCCGCGCACGCCGGCGACGCCGCCGATCATGGCGAAGGAGCCGACGCGGGTGAATTGGTGGACGGCCGAGAGCCCGCCGATCACGACCCCGTCGCCGATCTCGACGTGCCCACCGAGGGTCGCGCAGTTCGCGAAGATCACGTCATTGCCGACGTGGCAATCATGCGCGACATGACTGTTGGCCATGAAGAAGCCGCGCTCGCCCACCGTGGTGACGCCGCCGCCATCCTCGGTGCCGATGTTCATGGTGACGCTTTCGCGCAAGTCGCAATCGGCGCCGACGATCAGCCGGGTGTCACCGCCGCGATAACGGGTGGATTGCGGCGGCGTGCCGAGTGAGGCGAACGGATAGATCGTCGTGCGCGGACCGATCGTGGTGCGGCCGGTCACATGCACGTGCGCAATCAGCCGGCAGTTGTCGCCGAGCACGACGTGCGGGCCGATCACGCAGTACGGGCCGATGGTGACATCGTTGCCGATCACCGCGCCGGAGGCGACGCGGGCGGTTGGATCGATCGCCGTCATGCCGGGGACGCGTCCGCCGTCATGGCACCGACCTCGGCCTCCGCCACCAGTTGCCCCCCCACCTTCGCCTCGCCGCGGAACCACCACATGGTGCGGCGCTGGCTCATCTTCGTCATGTGGTATTCGACCGTATCGCCCGGGACGACGGGCTTGCGGAACTTGGCCTTGTCGATCGTCATGAAATAGACGAGCTGCGGCCGGCCGGCGAGATTCTTCGACAGGATGCAGATCGCCCCCGCGGTCTGCGCCATGCCTTCGATCAACAGCACGCCGGGAAACACCGGATTGCCGGGGAAGTGTCCGAGGAACTGCGGCTCGTTGGCGGTGACGTTCTTGATGCCGACGGCGGACTGGTCGCCGCGGATGTCGACGATCCGGTCCACCATCAGGAACGGGTAGCGATGCGGAAGCGCGCTCAAGATGCGCTGGATGTCCGCACTGCCGATGCTGTCGCCCGTCATTCCTGTCCCTCGGTTTTTTGCCGGCCGCGGCCGCCGCGCACCATGCGGCCGATCATGGCCTCGGCCTTGAGCCATTCGCGGAACGGACGCGCCGGAAACCCGCCCCACTGCACGCCCGGCGGAATGTCGGATATCACGCCGCTGCGTGCGCCGAGCTTGGCGCCGCTCCCGATCGACAGATGATCGGCGATGCCCACCTGCCCGCCGAGCATGGCGTAGTCGCCGATCGTGACGCTGCCGGAAACGCCGGTTTGCGACACGATGAAACAGTGCCGGCCGATCGAGCAGTTGTGCCCGATCTGCACCAGGTTATCGATCTTCGTGCCTTCGCCGATCACGGTGTCGCGCGAGCCGCCGCGGTCGATGGTGGTGTTGGCGCCGATCTCGACATCGTCCTGGATGATGACCCGCCGCGTCTGGGGAATCTTGATCGGCCCGTCGCGGTCGGGCAGATAGCCGAAGCCGTCCTGTCCGATGCGGCAGCCCGCATGGATGATCACGCGGTCGCCGATGAGCGCGTGGGTGATCGACGCGCCCGCCCCGACCGCGCAATTGCGCCCGATGCGCACGCCGGGCCCGATCACCGCATTGGCGGCGACGATGGTGCCCGATCCGATCTCGGCGCCCGGACCGATCACGACGCCCGGGTCGATCGTCACGTCGTGCTCGAGACGGACGGTCCGATGCACGCTCGCTCCGGCCGCGACGCCTTGGCCGTCGAACAGCGAGGACGGGCGCTGCGCGGTCGGAAACAGCGCCCGCGCCACCATCACGAAGGCCCGGTAGGGCTCGTCCACGCGCAGGACCGCGATGCGGGCCGGAACGTCCTTGTCGAACCGCGCCGCGATCAGGCAGGCGCCGGCGCGGGTCGCCGCAAGCTCGGCAGCGTATTTGCCCGAATCGAGGAAGCTGAGGTCGTGCGCGCCGGCCCGATCGAGCGGCGCGATATCGCTGATCCGGCGGCCGAGATCGGTCCCCGGACGCGGCTCGGCGCCGGTCAGGGTCGCGATTTCGCCGACCGTCAGGCCGCCCATCGACGGGAAGAACCGTGGCTCGCTCATGCCACCGGACTAGAGCATTTTCCCGCCAAGTGGAATGCGTTCGGCCGCGGAAATCCGGGCAAAACAGCCCGTCCGCACCCCATTTCGCTGCTGGCCGGGCCGAGCGAAAGGGGGCGGTGCCGGTTTAGAACTTGGTGCCGCCGCCGAACCGGAAGATCTGGGTGTGGTCCCAGCTCTGCTTGGTGATCGGATAGGCGAGGTCGAAGCGCAGCGGACCGAATGGCGAATCCCAGATCAATCCGATGCCGCCCGACGAGCGCACCAGGGTGTCGGTGCACAGCCCGACGCCGCTGATGCAGGTGGTCAAGGTCTCGCCGGTCTGCGCCCACGAGGTCGGGCCGGTATAGTCGAGCAGCTGGCCGGCGTCGGCGAAGACGGCAAAGCGCATGCCGAAATCCTTCGGCGCGAACCACAGCGGCGTCTGGAATTCGAGGGTCGCCGCCCAGTAGACCGAGCCGCCCAGCGCGTCGAGGTTGGTTCCCGGGGTCAGGTCGCGCGGCCCGAAACCGGCGGGCGCGAAGCCGCGCACCAGGTTCGGCCCACCTTGGAAGTGGTCGAGCATGCGCAGCCCTTGCCCGCCCCAGCCGGTGGCGTGGCCGGCCTGGAAGCGCAGCAGTCCGACGATATCGGGCAGCACTTCGTCGTACAGCTTGAAGTCGCCGGTGGTCTTGATGAAGTTGACGTCGCCGCCCACGCCCGCGAAGTCCTGGCTCAGGGTGGCGATGATGCCGCTGGTCGGATTGCGGTTGTTGTCGAGCGTGTTGTAGGTCACGCCGTAGCCGAGCAACGA
>DASTZX010000113.1:0-6719 GCA_035764045.1 Xanthobacteraceae bacterium
CGTCGCGGGCGGAGCCGGACGGGGCAGCGGGCGGCCGCACCTTCCGGCTCACCGGCCACAAATGGTTCATGTCGGCGCCGATGTGCGATGCCTTCCTGGTGCTGGCGCAGACCCGCGGCGGGCCGAGCTGCTTCTTCGTGCCGCGCTTCACGCCCGACCGGCGGCACAATGCGATCCAGCTGCAGCGGCTCAAGGACAAGCTCGGCAACCGCTCGAATGCCTCGAGCGAGGCGGAGTTCGTCGCCGCCCATGCGGAGCTCGTGGGCGAGGAGGGGCGCGGCATCCCGACCATCATCGAGATGAGCAATCACACGCGGCTCGATTGCGCGATCGGCTCCGCGGGGCTGATGCGGCAGGCCGTGGCGCAGGCGATCCACCATGCCAGTCATCGCACGGCATTCCAGAAACGGCTGGTCGACCATTCGCTGATGGCCAATGTGCTGGCGGACCTCGCGCTCGAGTCGGAAGCCGCGGCCGTGCTCACGCTGCGGCTCGCGCGCGCCTATGACGAAGCGGACGAGGCGGCGGCGGTGTGGCGGCGGGTGGTCACGCCGGCGGCGAAGTTCTGGATCTGCAAGCGCGGGCCGGCGCTTGCCGCCGAAGCCATGGAGGTGCTCGGCGGCAGCGGCTACATCGAGGACTGCGTGCTGCCGCGCATCTTCCGCGAGCTGCCGGTCAACTCGATCTGGGAAGGCTCTGGCAACGTGATGTGCCTCGATGTGCTGCGCGCGCTCGATCGGATGCCCGGCGCCGCCGCGCTGCTCCTGGCCGAGCTCGCCGACGGCGCCGCGGCGGACCGTCGCCTGCGCGGCCTGGTGGCTCGCATCGAGCGCCGCATCGGCGACCGCGCGGCGCGCGACGAAGCGGAAGCCCGCGCCTTCACGCGCGATCTCGTCCTGGCGCTTCAGGCCGCCCTGCTGCTGCGTTCCGCGCCGACGGCGGTCGCCGACGCGTTCTGCGCCGCGCGCCTCTCGGGCGAGGCGGCGGGCGCGTTCGGCATGCTGCCGACCGGCGCGCCGCTCCAGGCGATCATCGCACGCGCGGCGCCGACAGCAGGCTGATCGGATGTGGGACGCGCAGCGTCGGCGCGCGGCAGCGAGCGTCAGTGATTGATCGGCACTGTCGCGTCCGGAAGCGGCAGCGCGCCGGATGCCGGCGCGCCGACGGTTTGCGCAGTCGGCGCCGTGGCGCCGCCCGCGGGCGCGAGCTGCGCGGCCGGCCGGCGCGGCTCGCTCAACCACTGGTCCGCAGTGGTCGGCGTCTTCGGTTGGGTCGCGCTCGCCGGCACGACCTGGACGATGCGGTAGCCGCGCCGCTTGAGCTCGCGCAGAAGCTTCGGCAGCATCAGCGCCGTCGTGGGCTGGATATCGTGCAGCAGCAGGACGCCCTTGCCCCTGGCCTCGATCCGGTTGAGCGCGCGGTGCAGCTCCTCGCCGGCGCTGATGTGACGCCAGTCGTCGGCCACGAAATCCGCACTCCAGGTCATCAGCGACTTCGATGCGAGATAGCTTTCCACGCCCTCGGCGCGCAGCAGGCCCGGGATGCGGAAAAAGGGCGCGACCTCGGACGGATCGCCGAGCGCGGCGGTGACCGAGGCGATGCCGTCCTCGACCTCGGCCTTCACCTTGTCGATCGGCATGCGCTCGAAGCGCAACGGATGGTTCTGGCTGTGCGTCCCGATCGTGTGCCCGGCGGCCTGGATCTCGCGCACGATCTCGGGATGCTCATGCGCCTGCTGGCCGATCATGAAATACGTCGCCTTGACGCATTGCGCGGCAAGCGTCTGCAGCACCCGGGTGGTATAGGGCGGCAGCGGACCGTCATCGAAGGTCAGCACGACCTCGTGGTCCTCGAGCGGCAGCGTCTCGTGGTACTGCATGCTGCCGATCCGGGGGTGCTCGGTCGGATCGACCACCAGGGTCCGGCTGGTGCCGAGCGCGTCGGGATGACCCGGACAGTCGGCTGCTGCTGCGGGGGCAGCGAGGCCGAGGATGCCGACGAGGCAGATGAGAGGCGCGACCCGCATTTCCGTACCACCTTCCAACGGTTATGGGTCTCTAGGTAGGGGCTTATTTCGGATTTGGCAAAACTCAGCCGCAATAAGGTTAAGTGTTTATGAACGGGCAAGGTTCCGCGTGGCTCCTCGCCGGAGAGCGTTCAACCCTCGGGCACCACCTGCACGATGCGGTAGCCGCGCGCCTTCAAGGCCCGCAAGAGGGCCGGCAGCATGGCGGCGGTCTGGGCCTTGGTGTCGTGAAACAGGACGATTCCCCGGCCGGCCCCGCCGAGGCGCCCCAGGATCAGCTTGAGCTCCTGGCCCGGGCTCATGGGATTCCAGTCGCTCGCCCAGAGGTCGGCGCCGAAGACGACCATCCGGCGCGCCGCCAGGCGTTCGAGCAGGGGCGGGGAGGCGGCAAAGCCGGGAAAGCGGAAAAAGGGCGTCGCCGGCGTCGCGCTGGCACCGCCACGCGCGGCGCGCTCGACCGCCGCGACGCCGCGCGCGATTTCGGCATCGGCCGCCGCCAAGCTCATGCGGTTGAGCAGCGGATGGCCGTAGGTGTGGTGCCCGACCGTGTGGCCCTCGGTGAGCTCGCGCCGCACCAGGGCTGGGTTCGCGGCCGCGCTGCGGCCGAGCACGAAGAACGTCGCGCGCACGCATTCGCGCTTGAGCGCGTCGAGCACGCGGTCCGTCGTTCCCGGCCATGGACCGTCGTCGAAGGTCAGCACCAGCTCCTTCGGAGCGAGCGGCAGGGTGGCGGCAAACTGCTTGGTGCCGACGCGCGGGGTCGTCGCGGCGCTCACGGCAAGCACGCGTGCGGTGCCGAGCGCGTCCGCATTGCCGGGACAGGGCTCGGCTGCGGACGCGGCAGGCAGCAGGACGCAACAGAGCGCGAGGAGACGGCGAATCATGGCGGGGCGGCTGGCGCTGACATTGCCAAGAGGCGGACGTTATAGTTGCAGCAATATCGGTCGTCATGCCCCGCGCAAGCGGGGCATCCAGTCCTCCGCGAGGGTGCGGTGGCTACTGGATCGCCCGCTGTCGCGGGCGATGACGGCTGCACACTCAACGAAGGAGCCGTCATGATCCCCAACGCATGGAGCGGCTTCGATTTCGGTCTCGGCGCCGATGTCGAGCGCCTGCGCGACAGCGTGCGCGACTTCGCGCAAAACGAGATCGCGCCGCGCGCCGGGGAGATCGACCGCAGCAACGTGTTTCCGCGCGATCTGTGGCCGCGCATGGGACAGCTCGGGCTGCACGGCATCACCGTCGAGGAGGAATTCGGCGGATCGGGGCTCGGCTATCTCGAGCACTGCGTCGCCATGGAGGAGGTCTCGCGCGCGTCGGCCTCGGTCGGCCTGTCCTACGGGGCGCATTCCAATCTGTGCGTCAACCAGATCCGGCGCAACGGAACGGCCGAGCAGAAGCGCCGCTATCTGCCCGGGCTCATCTCCGGCGAGCAGGTCGGCGCGCTCGCGATGTCGGAGCCGGGCGCCGGCTCGGACGTGGTGGCGATGCGCACGCGCGCCGAGAAGCGCGGCGACCGCTACATCCTCAACGGCTCGAAGATGTGGATCACCAACGGGCCGCACGCCGACACGCTAGTGGTCTATGCCAAGACGAACCCGGAGGCCGATGCGCGCGGCATCACCGCGTTCCTGATCGAGAAGGGGTTTGCGGGATTCTCAACGGCGCAGAAGCTCGACAAGCTCGGGATGCGCGGCTCCGATACCTGCGAGCTGGTGTTCGAGGACTGCGAGGTCCCGGCCGAGAACGTGCTGGGCAGCGTGGGGCAGGGCGTCAGCGTGCTGATGTCCGGGCTCGACTACGAGCGCGTGGTGCTCGCCGCCGGGCCGCTCGGCATCATGCAGGCGTGCCTCGACGCGGTGATCCCCTATCTGCACGAGCGCAAGCAGTTCGGCGCGCCGATCGGCAGCTTCCAGCTGATGCAGGGCAAGCTCGCCGACATGTATGTGACCACCAACGCCGCCAAGGCCTATGTGTATGCGGTGGCGCGCGCCTGCGATGGCGGCCGAACCACGCGCGAGGACGCCGCCGGCGCGATCCTCTACGCGGCCGAGCGGGCGACCGCGGTCGCGCTCGACGCCATCCAGTGCCTCGGCGGAAACGGCTATATCAACGATTACCCGACCGGGCGGCTGCTGCGCGACGCCAAGCTCTATGAGATCGGCGCCGGCACGAGCGAGATCCGTCGCATGCTGATCGGCCGGGAGATTTTCGACAAGACCGCCTGAGCGACGTTTTTCATCGGTGCCCGCGTCCGCAGCCCGCCCGCCTTTTTCCCTCCATCCGAATTCCATGAACCCGAAGGAGAATGAGCTTTGAGTCCAGATGTTGAAGTGAATGTCGTTGAAGCGAACGGCGCCCGCATTCCGACGGTCGGGCTCGGGACAATGACGCTCAAGGGCGATGCCTGCGTCGGCGCGGTGAGCGCGGCGCTCAAACAAGGCTATTACCATCTCGACACGGCCGAGCGCTACGGGAACGAGAGCGAGGTCGGCGAGGGGCTGCGCGCCTCGGGCGTCGACCGGGCAGACGTGTTCGTCACGACGAAGGTCTATTGGGACAAGCTCGCGCCGGCGGATTTCGAGGCGTCGTTCGAGCAGAGTCTCAAGAAGCTCGGGCTGCCCTCGGTCGATCTCCTGCTGATCCACTGGCCCAATCCGAAGGTGCCGCTCGCCGATACGATGCGGGTGCTGTGCCAGGCCAAGAAGGACGGCCGCGCCCGGCACATCGGCACCGCCAACTTCACGGTGCCGCTGATCGAAGAGGCGGTGCGGCTCGCCACCGAGCCGCTGGTCACCAACCAGATCGAGGTGCATCCCTTTCTCGACCAGAGCAAGGTGATCGCCGCCTGCCGGCGGCACGGCTTGTCGATCACCGCTTATTGCCCGCTCGCCCGCGGCAAGGTGCCGGGCGATCCAACGCTCGCGCGCATCGGCAAGGCGCACGGCAAGAGCGCCTCGCAGGCGGCGCTGCGGTATCTCACGCAGCTCGGCATGGTGGTCATTCCGCGCAGCGGCAATCCGCAGCGGATCGGCGAGAACCGCGCGATCTTCGATTTCACCCTCAGCCCGGCCGAGATGGCGGAGATCGCCGCGCTCGCACGGCCGGACGGCCGCGTGGTCGATCCGCCGCACGCTCCGAAATGGGATAATTGAGCCTTCCGCGCGTGATCTCACCGGTCCGGCCGGGCTTGTCCCGGCTGTCCACGTCTCTATCCTTGTCGCAGCAAGACGTGGATGCCCCGCGCAGCGCAAGCTTGACTGCGGGCGCGGGCATGACGAGCAGCAAAGCCGGCCATGGACGTCATCGAGGCACACGGCGCAAGGATTCCCGCGATCGGGCTCGGGACATGGGATGTCCGCGGCCGCGCCTGCGCGCGCATCGTCGAGCAGGCGCTGCGTCTCGGCTATCGCCATATCGACACCGCCGAAATGTACGACAATGAGCGCGAGGTCGGCGAGGGCCTGCGCGCCTCGCGGGTCAAGCGCAGCGAGGTCTTCATCACCACCAAGGTGTGGCAGAGCCATCTCGCGCCGCGCGAGTTCGAGCGTGCAACCAAGGAAAGCCTGGCGCGGCTGCGCCTCTCCGAGGTCGACCTGCTGCTGATCCACTGGCCCAATCCGCAGATCCCGCTGGCGGAGACCATGGGCGCCCTGTGCAAGATGAAGCGCGAGGGATATGCGCGCCACATCGGGGTATCGAACTTCACGGTGGGGCTGCTGCAGAAAGCGGCGACGCTCGCGACCGAGCCGCTGGTCTGCAACCAGATCGAATGGCACCCGTATATCGACCAGCGCAAGATCGTGGCGGAGACTCATCACCTCGGGCTCGCCGTCGTCGCCTACAGCCCGATCGCGCGCGGCCGCGCCGCCGGCGACCGGGTGCTCAAGACCATCGGCCTCGCCCATCGCAAGACCGCCGGCCAGGTCTGCCTGCGCTACCTGATCCAGGAGGGCGCCGCCGCCATCCCGCGGACCTCCAAGCTCGAGCGGCTCTCCGAGAACATCGCGATCTTCGACTTCACGCTCAACGACGCCGAGATGGAGGAGATCCGCAAGCTCGCGCGTCCGACCGGCCGCATCGTCGATTGGGCGGGCTCGCCCCAGTGGGATGAGTGAGGGGACCCTCTCGTCATTCCCGCGCTCGTCGCGCCGCAGAAAGACGTGGATGGCCGGGACAAGCCCGGCCATGACGAAATTGGAAGTCATGCCCGCGCTTGTCGCGGGCATCCACGTCTTATGGCATAAGGCGGTGGAAAGACGTGGATGGCCGGGGCATAGGCGAGCGAAGCGACGCCGTTCTTCGAACGGCTATGCCCGGCCATGACGAAAGATGGCATCGCATTTGTCTTCCGACACCGCCCTCGTCCTGTTCTCTGGCGGACAGGATTCGACCGTCTGCCTCGCCTGGGCGCTGGAGCGGTTCGCCCGGGTGGAGACGGTCGGCTTCGCCTATGGCCAGCGCCATGCGGTCGAGCTCGAGATGCGGCCGCGCTTGCGCCACGCGCTGGCGGCGCTCAAGCCGGACTGGGGCAGGCGCCTTGGCGAGGACTACATGGTCGCGATCGACGCGCTGGCGGCGATCTCGGACAGTGCGCTCACCAGCGACACCGCGATCGAGATCGCGGCGAGCGGCCTGCCGACCACCTTCGTGCCGGGGCGCAACCTGGTGTTCTTCTCGCTCGCCGGCGCGC
>DASTZX010000114.1:0-3169 GCA_035764045.1 Xanthobacteraceae bacterium
GATCGCCTCCGGGATGCCGTGCAGCTTGAGCGTCAGCTCGGTGATGATGCCGAGCGTGCCCTCCGACCCGATGAGCAGCCGGGTGAGATCGTAACCGGCCGCCGACTTCTTGGCCCGCTGCGCGGTCTTGATCACCTCGCCGTCGGCCATCACCGCCTTGAGCGCCAGCACGTTGTCCTTCATGGTGCCGTAGCGCACCGCGTTGGTGCCGGACGCGCGGGTGGCCGCCATGCCGCCGAGGGAGGCGTCGGCGCCCGGGTCGATGGGGAAGAACAAGCCCTGGTCGCGCAGCTGCTCGTTCAACGCCTTGCGGGTGATGCCCGGCTCGATCACGCAGTCGAGATCCTCGGCATGCACCACCAGCACCCGGTTCATGTCGCGGAAGTCGATGCAGATGCCGCCCTGCGGCGCATTGATCTGGCCCTCGAGCGAGGTGCCGGTGCCGAACGCGATCACCGGAACGCCGTGCGGTGCACACAGCCGCACGACCTGCTGCACATCCTCGGTCGATTGCGGGTAGACCACCGCATCGGCGGGCTCGTTCGCGACCCAGGTGGTCGTGTTGGCGTGCTGCTCGCGCACCGCGGCGGCGGTGACGAGACGGTTGCCGAACCGGGCGGCGAGCGCATCGATCACGGTGGCGACTGCCGTCGCGTCGCGCGGCCGGCCGGACCGCCGCGGAGCATCCTTCAGCGAAGCCATCTCAATGCCTTGTCCGTGTTCGTTCCCACCTTAGCAGAGGAGATTCCGCGACGGCACGCAAAAACCTCAAGCAATGCACGAGACGGGACCAGCAAAAACGAGGAGTGGCGGGACTCTGGCGCGAAATTCTGCCATACTGACGCAACTGGAACCCCGCGATGCTTGACCGCACCGACCTCGAGCCCCTGTTCTTCGCCCCGTTCGTCTCCTCGGTGATGCGGGTCGAGGATCATTGGATCGACTACAACGGCCACCTCAACATGGCCTATTACAACGTGCTGTTCGACCGCACGGTGGACGAGGCCTACGAGCTGATCGGGATCGGCGCCGACTACGTCAGCGACCGCAAGCATTCCCTCTACACGGCGGAAGTCCACTTGCGCTACCTGCGCGAGCTGCACGCCGGCGATCTGGTCCGGGTGACGTTCCAGCTCCTCGATTTCGACCGCAAGCGGCTGCACACCTTCGAGCAGCTCTTCCATGCCGAGGACGGCTGGGTGGCGGCGACCTCGGAGAACATGTCGCTGCACGTCGACATGGGGGCCGGGAAGGCGGCGCCCTTCCCGAGCGAGGTGGCGCGCCGGCTCGCCGAGATGAAGGCGTCGCATTCGCGTTTGCCGCGGCCGGAAGCGGCCGGACGGCGAATTGCGATGCCGGCCAAGAACTAACGGTTCTCCAATCCACCGGCGCATGTCGGTCCCCTCGCAAAAGGCGGGGCCGGATGCCATTTTAGCGGCGAAGAGAATCAGGACCGACGGAACTTGGCCGACCCACTGCCCTCCCAGCGACCCGGCTCGCTCGCACCGCCTGCGCCCGGCGCCGGCGGTATCGCGGCGCGGGCGCGCGCCGCTGCGGGCGCGCCGTATCTCGCCGGCCTCAACCCCGAGCAGCGCGAGGCGGTCGAGACGCTCGACGGCCCGGTGCTGGTGCTCGCGGGCGCCGGCACCGGCAAGACGCGGGTGCTCACGACGCGCATCGCGCACATCCTGAGCCTCGGCCGCGCCCGGCCCTCGGAGATCCTCGCCGTCACCTTCACCAACAAGGCGGCGCGCGAGATGAAGGAGCGCGTCGGCAAGATGGTGGGCCAGATCGTCGAGGGCATGCCCTGGCTCGGCACCTTCCATTCGATCGGCGCCAAAATCCTGCGCCGGCACGCCGAGCTCGCCGGGCTCAAACCCGATTTCACCATCCTCGACACCGACGACCAGATCCGGCTGCTCAAGCAGATCATCACCGCCGAAGGGATCGACGAGAAGCGCTGGCCGGCGCGCGTCTTCGCCGGGATGCTCGACGGCTGGAAGAACCGCGGGCTCCTGCCGGCCAACGTGCCGGCCGGCGAAGGCGCGGCATTCGCGGGCGGCCGCGGGCTCAAGCTCTATGCGGCGTACCAGGAGCGGCTCAAGATCCTCAACGCCGCCGATTTCGGCGACCTGCTGCTCGAGACCATCCGGATGTTTCGCGAGCACGCGGAAGTGCTGCGCGAGTACCAGCGCCGCTTCAAGTTCATCCTGGTCGACGAGTACCAGGATACGAATGTCGCGCAGTATCTGTGGCTGCGGCTGCTCGCGCAGCCCCAATCGACGGTCACCTCTCCCCGCGGACGGGGAGAGGTCGACGCGCGAAGCGCGTCGGGTGAGGGGGCGGTTCCGCGAGTCGTTACCTCAGCCGTTACCACGGATTATGCGGAAGCGCCCCCTCACCCCGACCCTCTCCCCGCAAGCGGGGAGAGGGAGAAGCAAGCGCCGAAAAACATCTGCTGCGTCGGCGACGACGATCAGTCGATCTACGGCTGGCGCGGCGCCGAGGTCGACAACATCCTGCGCTTCGAGCACGACTTTCCGGGCGCCAAGGTGATCCGGCTCGAGCGCAATTACCGCTCGACCGCCAACATCCTGGCGACCGCCTCGCACCTCATCGCCCACAACGAGGGCCGGCTCGGCAAGACGCTGCGCACCGAAGACGCGCCGGGCGAGACGGTCGCGGTGATCGCGGCATGGGATTCGGAAGAGGAGGCGCGCGCGGTCGGCGAGGAGATCGAGGAGCTGCAGCGCGCCGGCCACTCGCTCGACGAGATCGCGATCCTGGTGCGCGCCTCGTTCCAGATGCGCGAATTCGAGGACCGCTTCGTCACCGTGGGCCTGCCCTATCGGGTGATCGGCGGCCCGCGCTTCTACGAGCGGGCCGAGATCCGCGACGCGCTCGCCTATCTACGGCTGGTCAACCAGCCGGCCGACGACCTCGCCTTCGGCCGCATCGTCAATGTGCCCAAGCGCGGGCTCGGCGACGCGACGGTCAAGCTGCTGCACGACCACGCCCGCGCGCGCGGCATCTCGCTGATGGACGCGACGCGCGCGATCGTCGCGACCGACGAGCTCAAGCCGAAGCCGCGCCAGGCGTTGCGCGACCTCGTCGCCGCGTTCGACCGCTGGCGCGCGCAGAAGGACGTGCTGCCGCACAACGAGCTCGC
>DASTZX010000115.1:0-11116 GCA_035764045.1 Xanthobacteraceae bacterium
GGCGATCGCGTCGCGCATCGGCGGCGCTGCCGCATAGAGCGCCGCGGTGTCGCTCGATTGCAGCGTGTACTGGAATTCGCTCTTGGAGATGCGGCCCGTGATGTTGATGTTCTGCACGGCCTGGAAGTAGGTCTGCATCCCGGTGACCTGGTTCGCGCTCTGGCGCAGGCGCTGGATGACCTGCGTGACGGTCTCGTCGCGCTCGCCGCGCGGCTTGAGTGCGATGAACAGTCGGCCAGTGTTGTTGGTCGGATTGGGGCCGCCGGTCCCGACGGTCGAGTTCACATAATCGACGGCCCTGTCCCGTTGCACGATGCCGGCAACCTGCCGCTGGCGCTCGAACATCGCCTTGAAAGAGATGTCCGACGGCCCTTCGACAGTGGCGGCGATGAAGCCGGTATCCTCGGTCGGGAAGAAGCCCTTCGGGATGGCGATATACAGGTAGACCGTGCCGGCCATGGTCAAGCCGGTCAGGATGAGCACGAGGAACTTGTACTTCAGCACGCCTCCGAGCGTCACCTCGTAGCCGCGCAGCATCGCCTTGAACGCCGCCTCGAACACCGCGAGAACGGGATTTTCGCGCTCGCCCTCGTGATGCACCTTGAGCACGCGCGCGCACAGCATCGGCGTGAGCGTCAGCGACACAAAACCCGAAAGAATGATGGCAACCGCGATCGACACGGCGAATTCGCGAAACACGCGCCCGACCATGCCGCCCATCAGCAGCACCGGGATGAACACCGCGATCAGCGAGAAGGTGATCGAGACGATCGTGAAGCCGATCTCGCGCGAGCCCTTGAGCGCGGCCTCGAACGGCCGCATGCCGCCCTCGATGTGGCGCACGATGTTCTCGAGCATGACGATCGCGTCGTCGACGACGAAGCCGACCGACAAGGTCAGCGCCAGCAGCGTCATGTTGTTGATGGAGAACCCGAAGGCGTACATCGCGGCGCAGGTTGCGATCAGCGAGATCGGCACCGCGAGCGCCGGAATGATGGTCGCGGCGAGCTTGCGCAGGAACAGGAAGATCACGAGCACCACGAGCGAGATCGCGATCGCCAGGGTGACCTGCACGTCGTGCACGGAGTCGCGGACCGAGATCGAGCGGTCGTTGAGCACTTCCATCTTGACCGCCGCCGGAACCTGGGCCCGATAGCTCGGCAGGCGCTCGCGCACCATGTCGACGACCTGGACCGTGTTGGCGTCCGGCTGGCGCTGGATCGCCAGCACGATGGCGCGCTCGCCGTTGAAGGCGCTCGCGATCCTGTCGTTCTCGACGCCGTCGATGACGTTCGCGATCTCGCTCAGCTTCACGGGATTGCCGTTCCGGTAGGCGGCGACCACGTCGCGGTAATCGGCAGCGGTCCGCATCGCGGCAGTCGCCACGATGGTGGTGTCCTGGCGCGTCCCGGCGATCGTCCCGACCGGCGTATTGGAATTGGCCTTGGCGACCACGTTGCGGACGTCGTCGAGCGAGATTCCCCGGGAGGCGGCGGCGACCGGATCGACCTGGACGCGCACCGCGAACTTCTGCGCGCCGTAGACCAGAACCTGGGCAATGCCCGGCAGTTGCGAGATCTGCTGGGCGAGCGTGATCTCGCCGAAATCGTCCACGGTCGAGAGCGGGAGGGTCGGCGACACCAGGCTGATGTAGAGGATCGGGAAGTCGCCCGGATTGACCTTGCGGAAGAACGGCGGCGTCGTCATCTCGACCGGCAGCCGGCGCTGCGCCACTGTCAGCGCGGTCTGCACGTCGAGGGCCGCACCGTCGATGTTCCGATTGAGGTCGAACTGGATGATGATCGAGGAGGTGCCGAGCGCCGATGTCGACGTCATCGACGTGATGCCTGCGATGGTCGAGAGCTGGCGCTCGATCGGGCCGGCGACCGAGGCCGCCATGGTCTCGGGGCTCGCGCCCGGCAGGGTGGCGGTGATCTGAATGGTTGGGAAATCGACCGCCGGCAGGGCCGCGACCGCAAGCAGGCGATAGGCGAAGGCACCAAATACGATGAGCGACGCGGTGATCAGCGTCGTCATCACCGGGCGGCGGATACAGGCTTCGGAGATCTGCATCAGATGGCGCTCTTGCGCTCGCGCGGGCTCACCGGGGCGCCGTTGGTCAGGAGCAGATGGCCGTCGGTGACGACGACCTCGCCGCCCTGCAGTCCTTCACCGATCACCGACTCCCCGCCGGCGGCACGCATCACCTTGACGGGCTGAACGACCGCCTTGCCGTCCTTGACGACATAGACAAACGGGCCGCTCTGGCTCACCTGCACGGCCGCGGAGGGCACGACCACGGCCTCCTCCTCGCGCAGCGTCATCTGCGCCGTCACCAGGGTGCCGGGCCAGAGCAGCTCGTCCCCGTTCGGGATGGTGGCGCGGATGGTCGCCATTCCGGTCGAAGTGTCGACCGCGTTCTCGATCATGGTGACGACGCCGTTGGCGCGCCGACTGTCGCCCGGGATGATCACCTCGACATTGGCGGTCTCGGCGGCGAGCGCGTGCCGCACATCCGGCAAATTCCGCTGCGGGATGGTGAAGGTCACGTAGACCGGCGCCATCTGGTTGATCATCGCGATCGGCGCGACATCGGCGGCACGCACGAAATTTCCCACCTTGACGGCGGCCTGGCTGATGCGTCCGGAGATCGGCGCCCGGATCGTGCAGTAGCTGAGCTGGACCTTGAGATTCTGGAGCGCGGCCTGGTCCGCCTTGAGCGCGCCGCGGAAGCTGGCCGCCTGGGTCTGCGCATTGTCGAGATTGATCTGAGGCGTCGCCGCCTTGGCGACAAGGTCGGTGTAGCGGCGCACGTCGCGCTCGGCGCCTTCGAGCTGCGCCTGGTCGCGGGCGATGTTGCCTTCCGCCTGGGCGATCTGCGCCTCGATCGCGCGGGTATCGAGGCTCACGAGGAGATCGCCTTTCTCGACCTTCGCGCCGTCGGCGAAATGGACGCCGACGATTTCATTGTCGACCCGGCTGCGCACCGCAACGCTTGCCATGGTGGTCACGTTGCCGATGCCCTCGAGCAGGACCGGCGTCTTCTTCTTGACTGCGGTTGCGACCTCGACCGAAACCGCGGCCGGGCTTTTCGGCCCCTGCGCAATCGCGCCGCCGCTCTTTCCCGGCCATCGCGCGACAAATAGGCTGCCGGCCGCTATCGCGACAACGACCGCTACGAGACCCAATCGTCTGTTCATGAAAGACCGTGGCCCTGGCGCGCCGCCATGCACGTCCCTTTTCCCCGCCCTGACCCGAACTCTACGCCAAGTTTTGCTTTGTTACGATTAAACCTCATTCGATTTCACCTAACATATTCCCCAAAGGACTACAGCAGCCCCTCTGTCGCGGGACCATCTTTTACGAAATCTTTACGATCCCCGCCCCGCCTGGCCTTCCGCCGCCCGGCGCCAGCGGGCATGTTGCGCCGCAAATGAACCGACCGGGATCACTCCGACCATGCGCATCGCCACCTGGAACGTCAACTCGATCAAGCAGCGGATGGACAGCCTGCTGGCCTGGCTGAAGGAGCGGGCGCCGGATGTCGTCTGCCTGCAGGAGACCAAATGCATCGATGAGGCGTTCCCGCGCGAGCCGATCGAGGCGCTGGGCTACAACGTGGCGATCCACGGCCAAAAGACGTTCAACGGGGTCGCGATCCTCTCCAAGATCCCGTTCGACGAGGTGACGCCCCGGCTGCCCGGCGACACCGAGGACGATCATGCCCGTTTCATCGAGGCGCAGGTCAGCGCGGGCGGTGGCCCAGTGCGGATCGCCTCGCTCTATCTGCCCAATGGCAACCCGGCCGGCACGGACAAATACACCTACAAGCTCCGATGGATGGACCGCCTGCTGCGCTACGCGCACGCCCGTATGGCGCTGGAGGAGCCGCTGGTTCTCGCGGGTGACTACAATGTCATCCCGGCGCCCGGGGATGCACGCGAACCCGCCGTGTGGACGAATGACGCGTTGTTCCTGCCCCAGACCCGCGGCAAGTTCCAGGCGCTCATCAATCTGGGCCTGACCGACGCGCTGCGCGCGACCGCCGACGAGGGGGGCCTCTATACCTTCTGGGATTATCAGGCCGGTGCGTGGCAGAAGAACAACGGGATTCGCATCGATCACCTGCTGCTCTCGCCGCAGGCTGCCGACCGCCTCACCGGCGCCGGGGTCGACAAGCATGTGCGCGGGTGGGAAAAGCCCTCCGACCACGTGCCGGTCTATGTGGATCTGAGGGCGTAGCGGGGAACGGCAGCGGCGCGCTGGCTCGAAGGCGCCGCTCGGTCTAGTCGCGCCGCCCCTTGAGCCAGGACTCGAGATAGGAGAGCGCCATGGCGCGCTCGTCGTCGCTCGCTTGCGCGAAGGCGGCGGCATGGAGGTCGGCCACGGTCTTGTCCTGGGGGGCGCTGTCGCGGGCGATGGTGAGATACATCAGGCCGCGCGGCGCCTGGCGCGGTATGTCCTGGCCCTTGAGCAGCGTCACGCCGAGCAGCACCTGGGCCTGATAGAAGCCCTTGTCGGCCGCGAGCTTGAGCCAGCGCAGAGCCTGCCGCACATCCTTGGGGCCGCCCTGCCCGTCCAACAGCATGCGTCCGAGCCGGTACTGCGCGTCGGCATCGCCGAAATAGGACGCCGCATAGGCGAACAGGTCGCGCGCGCGCCGCAGATCAGGCTTGACGGGCGAATTCGCGATTCCGGTGAGAAAGTAGCCGCCGACGGTGACGAATGCGTTGGCGACGAACCGCGCCTCGGGCGTGCCAAGGCTGTCGTCGGCATGCTTGTCGATCAGGCCGTGGAAGTACTCGAAGGCGCGGGCGTCGTCGCGGGCGACCTCATCGCCGTCCGCATACATCCGGCCGAGCTTCCATTGCGCGATCACATGGCCATTCTCGGCCGCATATTCGTACGCCTTGACGGCCGCCTCGGCGTCGCCTCCCCGCAACGCCTGTGTGCCGGCGCGGAACGCCTCGGCCGCGGTCATGCCCGGCCGCACGATGCTCTCGCGCGGTCCGAAATCCGGCCTGAGGTTCGGTGGCGTCACGCTGCGCTTGAGCTCGGGCGAAAGCACCCCCCCTCCCGGCACCGCAAACGTCGGCACCGCCATGGCGGGAGGCGCCGCCGGCGCAAGCGCCGGCGCGGAGACGGTTGTTTGCGGCAGCACATCGATCTTGACCGCCGGACGCACGCCGTCGCGCGTCGGCGTCCCCTCGAACCCAAAGGCGGAGACGAGGCCGAAACCTGCGGTGAACAGCGCCACCGGTATGAGACGGTCAAATATCCGCATAGGACCTGGTTTCGGCTGCGCCGCCCGGATGCGTCACCGCACCGGTGCGGGCGGACCCGACCTGTTCGGCGTATTTCCACAGGTAGCCGGAGGTGAAATCGGTCTTTCTTGGCTTCCAATCCTGGCGCCGCTTGTCGAGCTCAGCCTTGCTGAGCTTCACGTCGAGCTTGCCCGCCTCGGCATCGAGCTCGATGATGTCGCCATCCTTGATGAGAGCGATCGGTCCGCCGCTTGCCGCTTCGGGCCCGACATGCCCGACGCAGAACCCGCGGGTTGCGCCGGAGAACCGCCCGTCGGTGATGAGCGCGACCTTTCCGCCCATGCCCTGGCCATAGAGGGCCGCGGTGGTAGCCAGCATCTCACGCATGCCGGGGCCGCCCTTGGGGCCCTCGTAGCGGATAACCAGCACCTCGCCTTCTTTGTACTTGCGGGTCTTCACGGCTTCAAAACACGCCTCCTCGCCATCGAAACAGCGCGCCGGACCGGAGAACTTGAGATGCTCCAGGCCGACAATCTTCACGATGGCGCCTTCGGGAGCGAGGTTTCCCTTCAGGCCCACCACACCGCCGGTCGCAAGCAAGGGCTTGTCGGCCGGCCGGACCACGTCCTGGTCCGTATTCCATTTCACGCTTTTGAGGTTCTCGGCGATGGTGCGGCCGGTCACCGTCATGCAGTCGCCGTGCATGAAGCCGTGCTCGAGCAGGGTCTTCATCAGCAGTGGCACGCCGCCAGCTTCGAACAGGTCTTTGGCGACATAACGGCCGCCCGGCTTCAAATCCGCGACATATGGTGTCCTTTTGAAGACGTCGGCCACGTCGAACAGGTCAAAACTGATACCGCACTCATGCGCGATGGCAGGGAGATGCAGGGCAGCATTGGTCGAGCCGCCGGAGGCGGCAACCACGGCGGCCGCGTTCTCGAGCGCTTTGCGGGTGACGATGTCGCGCGGACGGATTCCGCGCCGGATAAGCTCGAGCACCTGCTCGCCGGCGGTCATGCAGAACTTGTCGCGGATCTCATAAGGCGCCGGGGCGCCAGCCGAGTACGGCAGCGCGAGGCCGATCGCTTCCGAGACGGTCGCCATGGTGTTGGCGGTAAATTGCGCCCCGCAGGCCCCGGCCGACGGGCAGGCGTTCTGCTCGAGCACGTCGAGATCGTCATCCGACATCTGGCCGACCGAGTGCTTGCCGACCGCCTCGAACACGTCCTGAATGGTGACCGGGCGTCCCTTGAAGGTGCCGGGCAGGATCGAACCGCCGTAGATGAAGATTGCCGGCACGTTGAGCCGGCACATCGCCATCATCATGCCGGGCAGCGACTTGTCGCAGCCGGCAAGCCCGACCAGGGCGTCGTAGGCGTGGCCGCGCATGGTGAGCTCGACCGAGTCGGCGATCACCTCGCGCGAAGGCAGCGAGCTTTTCATGCCTTCGTGGCCCATGGCGATGCCGTCGGTGACGGTGATCGTGCAGAACTCGCGCGGGGTGCCGCCGGCGGCCGCCACGCCCTTCTTGACGGCCTGGGCCTGCCGCATGAGGGCGATGTTGCAGGGCGCCGCCTCGTTCCAGCAGCTCGCCACGCCGATGAACGGCTGATGGATCTGCTCGGTGGTCAGACCCATGGCATAATAATAGGAGCGGTGCGGGGCCCGCTCGGGGCCTTCGGTCACGTGCCGGCTGGGCAGCTTCGATTTGAGAGGGGTCTTGGCGTCCATCGTCTGTATCTATGTGTTTGCGCGTCGTCCGTCACATATGCCGACGGATAAGCAACATCCCCGCCGCCCGCGTGGGTCCTATCGCAATCAGAGAGGCGTGTGGCGGAAAAGCGGCGTCATGCTTTCCGGAGGGTGCTGTGTCGGAAATGTTGTAAATATGTGGCTCCAAAGTCACAGATGCGACACGCCCCCCGATGCTGCAACGCCATAAGATTAACCATGCCGCCGCTGACGGCACCCTGATCGGCCGCGACTTCTTCGCTCGCAGCGTTCATGCGGTCGCGCCCGACCTGATCGGCGCTCTCTTTCTCTTCAACGGGGTGGGCGGGCGCATCGTCGAGGTCGAGGCCTACCACCACACCGATCCGGCGGCGCACAGCTTCCGTGGACCGACCGAGCGCAATGCGGTGATGTTCGGCCCGCCCGGCTTCGCCTATGTCTACCGGTCCTATGGCGTCCATTGGTGCGTCAACTTCGTGTGCGAACCGGACGGCAGCGCGAGCGCCGTGCTGATCCGGGCGATCGAGCCCCTCGAAGGCATTTCGATCATGCGCCGCCGACGGGGTCTGAGCGATCTGCGGCTGCTCTGCGCCGGTCCCGGCCGGGTGTGTCAGGCGCTCGGCATCACGCGAAAGCACAATGCGCTCGCGCTGGACGCCCCGCCGTTCGAGCTGAGACTGCGGACCGCGACCGTGGAGGTCGCGGTCGGACCGCGGATCGGGATCACCAAGGCGATCGACCAGCCCTGGCGCTACGGCCTCAAGGGCTCGCCCTTCCTCAGCAAGCCATTCAAGCCGCCAGCCTGAACCCCGGGTCGAAGCCGAGATGCCGGCGCGCCTTGTCGATCGTGACGGCGCCGTCCGCCTCGGCAATGTTGTAGACGCCCGCCTCCCCCCGGTTGAGCGCGAGGAGTGCCGCATGGGCCGCGGCATCGACATGGAGGGGGCCGCGCCCACTCGGCGCCGGGTGCCAGGTGCCGGGGCCATAGAGCCGGCCGTACCGCAGCACGATCCCATCCATTCCCTCGGCCCCGAGCACCGCCCGCTCTAGCGCGCGCACGCCGCGGGCGGTCATGGCGGATGGCTGGTCGCCCTCCGGCGAAGCGAGGGGGTCGGTTTCGGCATGCGGCTCGGGGCCTGGCGCGTAGGCAAAGGCGATGCTCTGCGCGATCAGGCGGCGGACGCCGGCTGCCCGGGCGGCGGCAACCAGGTTGGGGGTGCCGACGATGCGCAGGCGGCTGTTGCGCTCGAGCACCTCACCGGAGCGGTTGGGATCGAAGACTTTCGGCAGGTCCGTGAGCTGGTGGATGACCACCTCCGGCTGCGCCTCGGCAACCGCATCGTGCAGCGCGGTGGCATCGAACACGTCGACCACGACCGCGACGACGCCGCGGGCCTTGAGCTCGGCCGCGGTTTCGCCGGAGCGGGTCGTCCCGATGACGCGGTGGCCCGCACCGAGAAGGAGCGGAACGAGCCGCCGCCCGATCGCGCCGGCGGCGCCGGCCAGAAACACGTTCATGCTTGCACCTCGTGGCGGCCATCCATGGCGTGGAACCGCTGCGGTCAGACAAGGTTGGGGACGAACAGCTCCTCCGGCGCCACCGGGCGCGGCGAGAGATGCTGCTCGTGCACGTACTGCCCGATCGCCGCGAGCGTCGGCCGGTTCGGCTCCAGCCCATAGGCCCAGAAATCCTTCCCGAACACCCGCCAGGTCTCCTCGACGTGATCGATGAGGAACGGCAGGCTCAGATGCAGGGCGTCGGTGTCGTAGAGGCCATGCACGGCGACATCGCGCGCCTGGCAGAAGGCGCGATAGAGACTTGGCGCGACCCACGGGTTGGCGCGGTGGACGTCCTCGCGGATCACCACCGTGTGCATGATCGGAAAGATCCGGGTGCGGCGGTAATAATCCTGCGCGGCGTCCTTCGGGTTGGCGAACAGCCGGGCGATATGCGGCTCACCGCGAATGAAGCTCTCCGGGATGTAGAGCGACAGCAGCGCATCGAGCTCGCCTGCCGCCAGCATGCCTTCCAGCGTCTCGCCGTCGGTGAGGAAATCGATCTTGATCGACGCCGGCAGATCGAGCGGCAGCAACGGACGCTGGGTCGGCGCATCGAGGCCGCCGATGCACCAATGGATGTCCTTCGGCGCAACGCCGTAGTCGTGTTCGAGCATGCCCTTCATGAAAACGAGGCCGGTGGAGCCGTATTGCGTCGTGCCGACGTGCTTGCCCTTGAGGTCCTGCGGGCGCCTGATGCCGGCGTCCGGCCGCACATAGATGCAGTCGTGGCGGAAGACCTTCGACAGCGCCACCGGGATCGCCACGAACGGGCACCCGCCCCTACCCACGAGGCTGACATAGGATGCGAGCGACATTTCCGAGACGTCGAACTCGCGCCGCTCCAGCATGCGCGGAAAAGCCTCGCGCGGCCGCAGCACCTGGATGTCGAGCGTAATGCCTTCCGGCTTCACGCGGCCGTCCATGAGCGGGCGGCTGCGATCGTAGTTCCAGCAGGCGAGTTTCAACGGCAGATCGGCCATGGAGAACCTCTGACCGTCACCCTGGTTGCGCGCGAACGGATCGGGCCTCCGGTCCGCTTCGCTCGCCCCTCAGGATGACGGGGTTATTGAGTGCACGTTCGGTCACGCTCACGCGGCGCCTTTCAGCCGCTCCAGCGCCTCGACGATCTTGCGCCTGCGCGTCTCCGCCTCCTCGCGTTTCTCACGCTCGCCCTCGACCACCTCCTCGGGTGCATTGGCGAGGAAGTTGGCGTTGCCCAGCTTGGCATCGACCCGCCGGATATCGGCATCCACCTTGGCGATCTCCTTCTCGAGCCGCGCCCGTTCGGCGGCGAGGTCGATCACCCCCTTGAGCGGCAGCGCCGCCACCTCGCCGCGCACCAGGAGCTGCACCGCGCCGCGCGGCACGGTATCGGCAAAGGTGATTTCGCCGAGCCGCGCCAGCCGCCGGACGAACTCGCTCCAGCGCCCGGCCCGCGCCCTGGTCTCCGGCGAGGCCCCGGCGAGGACCAGCGGCATTTGCGTCGCGGCGGAAATGTTCATCTCGGCGCGCACCGAGCGGACTGCGCTCACCAGGTCGACGACCCAGCCGATCTCCGCCTCGGCGGCTGTATCGTCGAGCCCATCGAGCGTCGGCCAGGGTGCGAGCACGAGCAGGCTCGCCCGCGCTGCCGTTCCCTCCGCAGTGCGCGCCCACAGCTCCTCGGTGATGAAAGGCATGAACGGATGGAGCAACTGCAGGATCCGGTCGCGCACCCAGGCGACCATGGCGCGCGTCTCGGTCTTCGCCGCCCCGTCCGGCCCGGAGAGCACCGGCTTCACCAGCTCCACGTACCAGTCGCAATAGACGTTCCACACGAAGCGATAGATCGCACCTGCCGCATCATTGAACTTGTAGGCCTCGATCGCCTCCGTCACCTCGCGCGCCGCGCGGGCGGTCTCATGGGCGATCCAGCGGTTGAGCGTCTCCTTGGCCTGGCGCGGATCGAAGTCCGCCGGCGCGACGGCGGCGTTCATCTCGGCGAAGCGGCAGGCGTTCCAGAACTTGGTCGCGAAATTCCGGTACCCCTCGACGCGTTGGGTCGACAGCTTGATGTCGCGGCCTTGCGCCGCCATCGCGGCGAGGGTGAAGCGCAGGGCGTCGGCGCCGTATTCGTCGATCAGGTGCAGCGGATCGATGACGTTGCCCTTCGACTTGGACATCTTGGCGCCCTTCTCGTCACGGACGAGGGCGTGGATGTAGACGGTGTGGAACGGCACCTCGCGCATGAAGTGCAGGCCCATCATCATCATGCGGGCGACCCAGAAGAAGATGATGTCGAACCCGGTGACGAGGACGCTGGTCGGGTAGTAGCGCTCGAGCTCGGGCGTCTCTTCCGGCCAGCCGAGCGTCGAGAACGGCCACAGCGCGGACGAGAACCAGGTGTCGAGCACGTCATCGTCGCGGGTGAGGAAGGTGGCGCGGCGCTCCGCATCGCCTGCGATCGCGTCGGCTTCCTCCTGCGTCAGCACATCATGGACGACGTAATAGGCGAGCGCGTCCGCGAGCGCCTCATCCTCGGTCGCGGCAACGAACACCTTGTCGTCGGGCCCGTACCAGGC
>DASTZX010000116.1:0-25067 GCA_035764045.1 Xanthobacteraceae bacterium
CCCCCCTGTCAGGATGACCGCTTCGCGGGGCGATGTTCACCGTCCGACCGAGGTGATGGACCTCGTAGCTGGAGGTGAACCCGGCGTCAGGAGGACGTCGTCGTGCTCGATGAACTCCGGGGAGCGATAGATCTGGCGGAGAGAGTGGGATTCGAACCCACGGTACGGTTTTGCCGTACACACGCTTTCCAAGCGTGCGCCTTAAGCCACTCGGCCATCTCTCCGGCGCGACCGTCTTACGGGGCGCGCGGATTTTTTCAAGCCGAGCCGGCGGCCGGTTGCAGGTGTGACCCAAATGCGCAACCGGCCGGTCATCCGTCGCGGCTCATCGTGAGCAAGCGCCCCGGGATGACCGAACGAGGTTCGGAACATTTGCGATTTCATGAGGTTAGCTGAATCTGCCCGCCTGCGGCGGATCGAGAAATCCGGGCGCTGGGCCTGAAGTCGCGAGGGCGGCTCTCCCTGTCCCGTTGGTCGGGCGTTACGTAAAGAGAGCGCGGCAGCCCAACCGCCCCGCCCTGCCCGCAAGGAGCCCCGCAATGCAGCTCGATCAGGTGAGCGTCGGCGCCAATCCGCCGTACGAGGTCAACGTCATCGTCGAGGTGCCGATCGGCGGCGACCCCATCAAGTACGAGCTCGACAAAAAATCCGGCGTCCTCGTGGTCGACCGCTTCCTCTATACGTCGATGCGCTATCCCGGCAATTACGGGTTCATCCCGCATACGCTCTCGCCCGACGGCGATCCGTGCGACGTGCTGGTGGTGAACACCCGCGCCATCACCCCAGGCGCGATGATGAGCGTGCGGCCGATCGGCGTGCTGCTCATGGAGGACGAGGCGGGGCCGGACGAGAAGATCATCGCCGTGCCGGCCTCACGGCTCACGCCGCGCTACGACGCGATCAAGTCGCATGACGACCTGCCCGAGATCACGCGGGCGCAGGTGCAGCACTTCTTCGAGCACTACAAGGACCTCGAGCAGCACAAATGGGTCAAGGTGGCGCGCTGGGGTGGCCCGGACGAGGCGCACCGGCTGATCCTCGAGGCTTGCGCACGGGCGCGCCAGCCGCGCCCGTGAGGTGCCGCGCGCGCTACTTGAAAACCCCCGTTTCAAGCCACATTGTCCGACCCATGGCACCTCCTTCAGACGATTACCTGGTGCGCCCCGATCCGAGCGATCCGCGGCTGACCGAACGCGTGCGCGGCATCGATCAGACCGGCGCCTCGGTGGAGACCTCGGTGACGGTCGAGCGCGCGCTGACCATCTTCCTCAATGCGCAGGAGATCGTCACCGCCATGACGATCAACGACTATCCCGAGTATCTCGCGCTCGGCTACCTGCTCAACCAGAACATGTTGGCGCCCGACGACGTGGTCACCGGGATCGACTACGACGAGGAGCTGGCCGTCGTCGTCGTGCGCACGGAGCGCGCCACCGACTACGAGCAGAAGCTCAAGAAGAAGGTGCAGACCTCGGGTTGCGCCCAGGGCACCGTGTTCGGCGACCTGATGGAGGTGATCGAGACCGCGCGGCTGCCCGACGCGGAGCTGCGCACTTCCTGGCTCTATGCGCTCACCGCCAAGATCAATACGACGCCGTCGCTCTATCTCGAGGCGGGCGCGATCCACGGCTGCGTGCTGGCGCAGGAGGACCGGCCGCTGGTCTACATGGAGGATGTCGGGCGCCACAACGCGGTCGACAAGATCGCCGGCTGGATGTTCAAGCACCGCGTGCCGGCGCACGACAAGATCTTCTATACGACCGGCCGGCTCACCTCCGAGATGGTGATCAAGACCGTTCGCATGGACATTCCGATCCTGGTGTCCCGCTCGGGCTTCACCGCCTGGGGGGTCGAGCTCGCCCGCAAGGCCAACCTGACGCTGATCGGCCGCGCGCGCGGCAAGCGCTTCGTCGCGCTCGCCGGCGAGGACCGCATCGTCTTCGACCAGGACCTCGCCTCTGTGGAGGAGGAGAGCGCGAAGCACCGGCGCAAGGCGGCCGTGCATGAGGAGTGAAGCTTTTCGCGACCCCCGCGCTCCCTCTCCCCGGTCTTGCGGGCAGAGGGTCGGGCTGAGGGGCGCTGACGCGCAGCATCCGGAGATACAGGTCACGAGCCGCGGTGGCGCCCCCTCACCCGCCCCGCTTCGCTCGCGCTCGCGCGTCGACCTCTCCCCGCCAGCGGGGAGAGGTGCCCTCCCCGCCAGCGGGCACGGGAGACGAAACGCATGAGTTCGCATCCCCCGACCCTCGGCCTCGTCCTCGCGGGCGGGCTCGCGCGTCGCATGGGCGGCGGCGACAAGGCGCTGCTCAGGATCGGCGCCGCGACCATTCTCGACCGTGTGCTCGAGCGCCTCGCCCCGCAGTGCAGCCGCATCATTCTCAATGCCAACGGCGATCCGTCCCGCTTTGCCTTCACCCGCCTGCCGGTGGTGGCCGACGACGTCCCGGATTTCGCCGGCCCCCTGGCAGGCATGCTCGCCGGTCTCGATTGGGCGGCCGCACACGCCCCCGACATCGCCTGGGTCGCCAGCGTGCCGGGGGATTGCCCTTTTCTGCCGCGGGATCTCGTCACGCGCCTGCATGCGGCGCGCACGGCCGAGAATCGACCGCTCGCCTGCGCACGCTCGGGCGATTGGCGTCATCCGGTCGTGGGGATCTGGCCGGTGGCGCTGCGCCACGATCTGCGCCGGGCCGTCGCCGAGGAAGGGCTGCACAAGATCGAGGTGTGGACCGGCCGCCATGGCGTCGCCATCGCGGACTGGCCGACCGCGCCGGTCGACCCGTTCTTCAACGTCAATACACCGGCCGATGCGGCCGAGGCCGAGCGTCTCGCGACCGAATATGCGCAGGCCTGAGCGCAACGATCACGCGGCTTTATGGACCCTGCGCAGCCGAACGCCGCCGTGATATGATCCAAGTCTCCAGGAGATGAACCATGCGCGCTTTCATCATCGCTTCAGTCGCCGCCGCCGTGATCGCGGTCATCGCCGCCTTCGCGCTCCAGGCCGTTCAAGAGCCGGTCTCGGTCGCGTTCTCGACCAGCTCAGTGCGGTTGTGACCACAGTCACCTAGGGTCCCGATTCCGAAGTTCGCAGGCATCTGCAGCGAGCTCTGAGCGAACTTCGGAATCGAAAGGACACTAGGAACTCAATGTTGCTAGTGCCGCTTGTGAACCCGAAGTTCGCAAACGGACTCGCCGAGAAGTCGTGCGAACTTCGGGTTCGCGGCACTAGTCGGCCAGCGCCGCATACGACAGGAAGCCGACGGTCGCGCCCGGCGCGATCGCGGTCGTGTCCTCGCCAAGCTCCACCAGGCCGGCGGTCTCGGTGAGCGACGTGATCACGCCGGCGCCCTCCTGGGCGTATTTGACCGCCTCCATGGCACCGTCGGCGCCGGCGCGCAGCGCGACCCGGACATATTCGCGTCGTCCGCCTTTCTTCTTGTAGGCGAACGCCGCCCGGACCGGGAGCGGCGTGAGCGGCGCCGGCGCGGCGCCGGCGAGCCGCAGCAGCAACGGCCTCACCACGCGGACGAAGGTCACGAACACGGCGGCGGGATTTCCCGGCAGTCCCGCGAAGGCAGCCGCCGCCCCGCGCGCGCCGGGAAGCACGCCCATCGCCACCGGGCGACCCGGCTTGATCGCGACGCGCCAGAACACCAGCGTGCCGATCGCCTCCACGGCAGCGCGCACGTGATCGGCTTCGCCGGTCGACACCCCGCCCGAGGTGAGCACCAGGTCGTGGCGCTGCGCCGCCTCGGCGAGCGCCGTGCGCAGGACGGCGGCATCGTCGGCGAGGATTCCGAGATCCGTCACCTCGGCACCGAACGTGTGCAGCAGGCCGGCCAGCAGGAAACGATTGGCATCATAGATCGCGCTCGGCCGCCGCGGCGCGCCCGGCTCGACGATTTCGTCGCCGGTCGAAAACAGCGCGACCCGCAGCCGCCGCCGCACCGGCAGGGTCGTCGCGCCGACCGCAGCCGCCAGCGCGAGATCGCGCGCCGCAAGCCGGCGTCCCGCCGGCAGCGCGACCGCGCCTCGCGCCAGATCCTCTCCGGCGAGGCGCCGGTTGGCGCCCACCTTGAGGCCCGCCGGCACCACCACCGCCGCGCCGTCGACCTCGACGTCTTCCTGCATGAATACCGTATCGGCGCCCTCCGGCATCGGCGCCCCGGTAAAGATGCGGGCTGACTCGCCGGCCTTCAGAGGCCGCGCCGCCGCCCGGCCTGCGGTCACGCGATCGACCACCGCGAGCCGCGTCGGACCGCTCGCCGCGAGATCGGCGTGACGCACCGCGAACCCGTCCACGGCGGAATTGTCGAACGGCGGAAGGTCGAGACCGGCCACGATGTCGCGCGCGAGCACCCGTCCGAGCGCGTCGCGCAGCGCGACCTCCTCGATCTCGGAAACCGGAGCGATGCGGGTCGCGATCAGCCGCTCCATCTCGGCGATCGGCATCAGCGGCCCCGCGAACGCGAAGCAGTCATCGGTGAGCTGCGCCATCACGCGCTCCCGTCCCGATGCTTCATCGGCGCGAGCGGCGCCGCGTGCGCGAGCAGGATGTCGATGATCGCCTCGGTGTCGTCGAGGTCGACGCGCGGCACCTTGGCGTTCGGCAACGCAACGTCCGAAGCGATCGCCACCACGTGCGGATCCTCGGGATGGATCAGCGGCTTGCCGACGCCCGCGCGGAACACCTCGAGCTTGGGGTGCGGGTCGCGCTTGTAGCCCTCGATGATCACCAGGTCGACGGGCGCGAGCTTGGCAAGCAGCTCGGGCAGCGTCGGCTCGGCTTCGTCCCGCAGCTCGTGCATCAGCGCAAAGCGCCGCGCGGAGGCGACCAGCACCTCGGTCGCCCCTGCCATGCGGTGCTGATAGGAGTCCTTGCCCGGCTGGTCGATGTCGAAGGCATGGTGCGCGTGCTTGAGGGTCGAGACCTTGAGCCCGCGCGCCAGGAAGCTCGGAATGAGCTTGGCGACAAGCGTGGTTTTCCCGGCGCCACTCCAGCCGGCGAGACCGATGATGCGCATGGAGGGGTTTATAGCGCGCTTTACCCTCGCCTGAAGGGGGAAGGGTCGGCGAGGCGAACGCAACGAGCCGAGCCGGGGTGGAGTGTGTGCACCTCAGCCACACCACCCCGCTCGCCTTCGCTTCGCTGCGGCGAGCGGCCCCTCCCCGGCAGGGGAGGGTGACGAAAGCCCTACTCCGCAGCCTGGGCGGCTCCGGAGGATGGCTTCCCGGCGCGGCCCTGAGCGGCCTCCTGCTCGAGCCAGAGACTGTGGTGCTCCCGCGCCCAGTTGACGTCGACCGTGCCGGTGCCCATCGCCTCGAACGCCCCCTCCATTCCGATCGTTCCGATGTAGATGTGCGCGATCATGACCGCGATGAACAGCAACGCGGCGACTCCGTGCACCATCTGGGCGGTCTGCATGCCGGCAATGTCGGTCAGGTAGAACGGGAACATGAGCATGTAGCCGGTGGCCGCCACGAGGCCGCCGCCCAGCACCACGATCCAGTAGACCGCCTTCTGACCCGCATTGAAGCGCTCGGCCGGCGGATGCTCGTGGCCCACGATGCCGCCGCCCTCCTTGAGCCAGTGAGCGTCGACCCGGTTCGGTATGTTCCCGGCGATCCACATCAGGAAGATCAGGATCACGCCGAGCGTGAACGGGAAGCTCAGGAAGTTGTGGGCGTACTTCGCCCATTGCGACCACGACGTGAAGGCGTCGGCCCCGAGAGGCGGCAGCAGCACCGCCCTGCCGAAGGTGATGTTGAGGCCGGTCACCGCCAGGATGATGAAGCAGGTCGCCGTCATCCAGTGCACGAAGCGCTCGAACGCATTGAACCGCACGATGCTGCGCCCCGACCGGCCGCTCTCGATCTTCACCATGCCGCGGACGAGATAGAACACGACGAGGAGCGCCAGCATGCCGAGGATCGCGATGGTTCCGATCCAGGGCAGCACGACCTGGCTGAAATTCCGCCAGTCGCGGCCGGCAGGCTGCTCCAGGTTGTACGACTTGACGTCCGGGATCGTGCCGCGGCCGTTGATGATGCGCATCTGATTGAGCAGCTGATCTTCATGGACGGCGTTGGCGGTCGGATTGACCGAGTTCGGCTGCTGGGCGCCCGCCGGGGCGACGATGAGCACGAGCCCGATGAGCGCGACCGTCGCGAGCGCGAGGCGGATGATGCTGAGCGGCGTGGACATGCCTGCTCCTCCTTTCGTTGCAGCTTCTGGTCGCCCGCAACCGGGCGCTACGACGCGATCGTCTCTTTGTATGCGGTCTGCCACCCCCAGGCACCCGAACCGTAGCCGCGCTTGAGCACGCGCTCCTTGTAGATCTGCGCGATGATCTCGCCGTCGCCGGCGAGCAGCGACTTGGTGGAGCACATCTCGGCACACAGCGGCAGCTTGCCCTCGGCGAGGCGGTTGGCGCCGTACTTCTCGTACTCCTCCTTCGAGCCGTCCGCCTCGGGCCCGCCGGCGCAGTAGGTGCATTTGTCCATCTTGCCGCGTGAGCCGAAGTTGCCGACCTTGGGATACTGCGGAGCGCCGAACGGACAGGCGTAGAAGCAGTAACCGCAGCCGATGCAGATATCCTTCGAATGCAGCACCACCGCATCCGCGGTGGTGAAGATTGCGCTCGTCGGACACACTGCCTGGCAGGGCGCGTCGGTGCAGTGCATGCACGCCATCGACACCGAGCGCTCGCCCGGCTTGCCGTCGTTGAGCGTGATGACGCGCCGGCGGTTGATGCCCCACGGCACCTCGTGCTCGTTCTTGCAGGCGGTGACGCAGGCGTTGCACTCGATGCAACGGTCGGCGTCACAGAGGAATTTCATCCGAGCCATGGTCCCGCCTCCTTAAGCCGCCCTGATCTGACACAGGGTGACCTTGGGCTCCTGCATCCCGGTTGCCGGGTCGTAGCCGTAGGTCGTGATGGTGTTCGCGCTTTCGCCGAGCACGATGGGGTCGGCGCCGTGCGGATAGTTGGCGCGCAGGTCCTTGCCGCCGAACCAGCCGCCGAAGTGGAACGGCATCCAGGCGACGCCCTTGCCGACCCGCTCGGTGACCAGCGCCTTCACCTTCGCGCGCGATGAGTTCTCGGCGCCCGTCACCCAGACCCACCCGCCGTCCTTGATGCCGCGCTCGGCGGCGTCCGACGGACTGATCTCGATGAACATCTCCTGCTGCAGCTCGGCGAGCCATGGGTTGGTCCGCGTCTCCTCGCCGCCGCCTTCGTATTCGACGAGACGGCCGGAGCTCAGGATCAGCGGAAAGTCCTTGGCGATGCCCTTGTCGATCGCCGCCTTCTGCACCGAGAAGCCGATGTTGGGCAGGCGGAACTGCTTGGCATCGGGCAGCGTCGGATATTTTTGCACCAGGTCCGCCCGCGGCGTGTAGATCGGCTCGCGGTGAACCGGGATCGGATCCGGCAGGCCGAAGGCGTTCATGCGGCCCTTGGCGTTTCCGTAAGGCACGCAGCCATGCTTCATGGCGACGCGCTGGATGCCGCCCGAAAGGTCGGTCGACCACGAAATGGTGTCCGCCTTGTCGCCGCCGATCTTCTCGATCGTCGCCTTCTCGACGTCGGTGAGATCGCCGTCCCAGCCGAGCTTCTTGAGCACCGCGTAGGTGAACTCGGGATAGCCGTCTGTGATCTCGGAGCCCTTCGAGTACGAGCCCTCGGCCAGCAGGTTGACGCCGTTGCGCTCGAGGCCGAAGCGGGCCCGGAACGTGCCGCCGCCGTCCATGACGTGGAGATTGGTGTTGTAGAGGAGCGGCGTGCCGGGATGCTTGACTTCGGGCGCCCCCCAGCACGGCCACGGCAGGCCATAGTAGTCGCCCTTGGCCGGACCCGACGCCGCCCGCATGGTCAGCATGTCGAAGTCCTTCTGGTTCGCCATGTGCAGCTTGAGGCGCTCGGGCGACTGGCCGCAGTAGCCGGTCGACCAGCTCCCGCGGTTCATCTCGCGCAGGATGTCCTCGGCCACCGGCAGGTTGTTCTCGACCTTGATGGTCTTGAACATCTGGTCGGCGAAGCCGAGCTTCTTGGCGATGAGGTACATGACCTCGAGATCGTCCTTGCACTCGAACACCGGCTTGACGATCTGCTCGCCCCACTGCAGCGAGCGGTTGGACGCGACGCGCGAGCCCTTGCATTCGAACTGCGTCGCGACCGGCAGCAGGTACATGTTGTCCTTGCGGCCGGCCTCGACCGCGAGCGAGGCCCAGGTGGTGGGATGCGGATCGGCCACCACCAGCAGGTCGAGCTTGGCAAGGCCCTTCATCGACTCCGGAATGCGCGTGATCGAGTTCGAGGCGTGACCCTGCACGAACATCGCCCGCACATTGTCCTTCTGGGCGACCTGATCCTTCGGCAGCAGCACCGCGTCGAACCAGCGGGTGAGCGGAATCCCGGGCGTCTCCATGATTTTCTTGTCGTCGAAGCGGGACTGCAGGAAGTTGTAATCGACCTCCCAGACGCGGCTCCAGTGCTTCCAGGCGCCTTCGGTGAGGCCGTAGTAGAACGGCAGTGTCACGATATCGAGGCCGACGTCGGTCGCGCCCTGCACGTTGTCATGGCCGCGGAAGATGTTGGCGCCCGTGCCCATGGCACCGACATTGCCGGTGAGCAGGAGCGCGATGCAGCTCGCGCGCACGTTGGCGGTGCCGACCGTGTGCTGGGTCTGTCCCATGCACCAGACGAGGGTCGCGGGCTTCTGCGTCGCGAACATCTGGGCGACGCGCTTGAGCTGCTCGCCCGGAACGCCGCTGACGCGCTCGACCTCGTCGGGCGTCCACTTCTCGATTTCTTTCTTGGTGTCTTCGAAACCGTAGACGCGCTGCTTGATGAATTCCTTGTCTTCCCAGCCGTTCTGCACGATGTGCCACATCATCCCGTACAACACCGGGATGTCCGTGCCGGGGCGCAGCCGCACATATTCGGTCGCGTGCGCGGCCGTGCGGGTCAGGCGCGGGTCGATGACGATCAGGTTCGACCGGTTCATCTCCTGGCCTTCGAGAATGTGCTGCAGCGACACCGGATGGGCCTCGGCCGGATTGCCGCCCATGACGATGACGGTCCGCGAGTTGCGGATGTCGTTGAAGCTGTTGGTCATCGCGCCGTAGCCCCAGGTGTTGGCCACGCCGGTGACGGTCGTCGAATGGCAGATGCGCGCCTGGTGATCCGTATTGTTGGTGCCCCAGAAGGCGCCGAGCTTGCGGAACAGATACGAGCCCTCGTTGGTCATCTTGGCGGAGCCCAGCCAATAGACCGAATCGCCGCCCGACTTGCCGCGGATGTCGTTGAGCTTGTCGCCGATCTCGTTGATGGCCTGGTCCCACGACACGCGGGTCCACTGGCCGCCCGTGAGCTTCATCGGGTAGCGCAGGCGGCGTTCGCTGTGCACGAGCTCGCGTACCGAAGCGCCCTTGGCGCAGTGCGAGCCGCGATTGATCGGCGAGTCCCAGCTCGGCTCCTGGCCGACCCAGACGCCGTTCGCGACTTCGGCCGTCACGGTGCAGCCGACGGCGCAATGGGTGCAGACGCTCTTGCGCACGGTCGCGGGTGTCGTCAGCGGGCCGGCCACGGCGGCCTGCGCCTTGCGCACGCCGGCGAGCGGCAAGGTGCCGAGCGCCGCCAGGCTGCCGGCCGCAAGGCCGGAGCGGCGCAGGAAGGTGCGGCGGTCGAGCCCCCCGCCCGAGTGGTCGGTCAATGCGGCCGCGAGCGTGCCGCGATGGGCGTGACGTTCGGTTCGCTTGATCAGCACGGCGCGCCTCCTCAGCTCGGATACCGGTTGACCCGGTAGTAGGCCTTGATGTGATCGGTTTCCTTGTAGCGGGCCTTGCGCTTCTCCTGGTCGTTCTCGCTGTCCGCGCGTGCCTCGCTGGCTAGCGAGGGCGCAACGGCGGCAGCACCCGCTCCGGCGCCCAGCACGCGCAGGAATTGCCGACGGCCGACCTTCGCCTTATCGCCTTGCTTCATGGCCGCATCCTCCTCGATGGTCTTGCGCCTCGCCGTTCGTCACGACGGCAGCGCGAATGCTTCGCTTTCAATGCCGATGAACACCCGCCCGAGCGCACCGACGCTGCGATAGAGATCGGCGGCTTCGGCGCGCTCCAGATCGGCAAAGAAGCGGCCGATCCAGGGCGCGAGATGCTTGTCGAACAGGGCGCGATCGGAGCCGGCCGGCGTCGGAAATTGTCCGCCGATGACGCCGGCCATGATCTCGCACAGGATCGCGGCATGGTCCTCCGGCTCGCGGTTGTCGTCGGCGCGCACAATGCCGAGCCGGTTCAGATCCTCGCGCAGGCGCGCGAGCGGCCGTTCGTGCAGGAAGCCGGTGAGATAATAGGAGCCATAAGGCAGGAGCTCGCCGCGACCGATGCCGATGAACAGGTCGAAGAACTCGCGCTCGATCCGCTCCGTGGTCGTCTTGTCAGCCGCCTCGCCGAGCGCCGCGTGGGCGAGGCCCAGCGGGGTCGCATCGCCGCGCAGCGCCGCCAGCCGCGCCAGCAATGCGGCATCGGGGGCGCGCGCAAGCAGCGTGGCGAGCAGCGCGTATTCGCGCGCGCGCGCCGCGTCGATCTCGTCGCCCGCGGCCCCGGCAGCCTCGCCATAAAGATCGGGCCGCAGCGCGACGCGCGTGACGCCGGTCGCAGCTTCGACCGCGACGACGCGTTCGGCCGGAACGCGCGCCCAGTTTGAGACCGAGGGTTGTGAAATGCCGAGCTTCTGCGCCAGCGCGCCGACGCCGCCTGCCGCTCGGATGGCTTCCTCTAGACCAGCATCCCGCATCGCGCGCCCGGGTGGGAAGTGGGATTTTATTCTTTAAAACGGTTCAAAGGTAATCTTGCGCGCGACGGGTGGTCAATAGTCCGGGGCTATCGACCGCACCCGACTTCAGTCGAATCTTCGTGACTTAGCGCGGCAAAGCGCCACCGTGCCCGCGCCGAGGCGAGATCACGGACGGTGACGCTGGGTCATCCTCGCTTTGCGCCGCAACAGCGACCGCCTCCGATTCTCCATGCGTCACCTCGGGCGCCGGCGGCGTCTCACGCGCCGGCGCTTCGACGGCTGACATGTCACCTGCGGTTGCGGGAAATGCGGCAGCAGGCGCATCGGAAGCCGATGGCTCGTCCGACTTGGCCGGCGATAGCGAGGCCGCAGCCTCTTCGCTCCCGCCCAGCACGGTCGCCGCCAGGCGCCGGACATCAAGCGGCCCGAGCGCGCCGAATCCCGGGATGGCCTCGGGGTTGTTGAAGTCCCACTGGTTCTCGGCGATGCCGATGAAGTCCCGTATCTGCGGATCGGCGGCCCACGCGCGACGAAGCGCCGCACGCGTGAGCTCGGCCGGCACGCCGGGCGCCAGGAACGGACGGATGTCGGTCGCGGCGGTGATCGATTCGATCGGCGGCAGGGCGGAGAGATCGACGCTGGGCGGCTGCGGCGTGAGCGGCCGCATCTCCGCGTCGGAGCGCGCGGCCGGCGACGCCGACGCTTGGTCAGGCGATGATCGATCCGGCGCGCGATCGGCCTGCGCCGCCTCGTCGCTCTCACGCTTGCGCCGAGCCCAGCGCGACAGGAATCCTTCGGGCTCGCTCACGGCTTGCGCTCCTTGCTCCCGGACCCCAGCGGACCGCGCCGGGCCAGCGCGTCGGGGTCGGCGCGCTTCTGCTTGCGCTTGGTGAACGCATGCTCGACATGGTGCTCGGCGACGAAGGCTTCAATCATCGCGGCGATCGATTCCGGAATCGGTACCGGCTCGACCAGGTCGCCGCCGCTCTCGGTGAAGGCCTCCCCTTCGCTCGGATTGGCGGTGACGGTGACCAGCGCGAAGGGCGGATCGCCGCCGGTCGGCCGCAGCACCACCCACAGGCCCGGGCTGCCGGAGGCGAGATTGTCCCGATAGTGCGACGTATCCGTGCGGTAGAGGCCGAGCTCGGCGCTGCCCGCATAGAATCGCGTGCTCTCCTCGTCGCCTTCCAGCGCGGTCCAGGGCGGCGTCGTCGGCACTCCCGGCAGCGCGGTGACCGGGCGCCAGACGTGCTCGACCCACGGACTCTTCGCCTTGCGCCGTTCGACCACGACGCCGACGACCGTGCTCGCAAGTGGCGGCGGGCGGCTCACGTGACCGCCTCCGGCCGGCGGACCGGCAGCCCGGTCAGCAGATTCTGCGGCTTCATGCGCACCAGCTTCTCCGGTGTCATTCCGAGGATCAGATAGACCGGCTCGTCCGCGAGCTCGGGCGCGACCGCGTCGCGATCGCGGAAGCTCAGGCGAAACAGCCCGACCACCTGCGCGTTCGCTGCCTCATCCAGCAGCTCGCCGCCCCACAGCCGGTCGCCGATCCGCGTGCCTTCGGCATCGAGCCCCACATACCAGGTGAGCCGCGCATTGCGCAGCTCGGTCAGCGGCTCGACGTCGACGGCAGTCGCAAGCAGGTGATCGACCCAGCGCGCGATCACCTGCGCTAGCGCTGCGAGGCCGCGCCGCCCCGCCGTGAGATCGAGCGCCATGTCGTAGGCATCGCTGCGGGAGAAATAGGCCTGCGCATTGTGCTCGCCCAGGACGTCGATCGCGGCCGACCGCTCCAGGCCGAGCATCGCGACCAGCGGCGAGAGCGGCGCCGGGTTGCTGCCGGCGACGCGCTCCTCGTCGGCGGCGAGCAGCGCGCCCTCGTGCACCGTCAGCCGCTGCGAACGGAAGAACAGCTCGGCGGCGCGCAGCACGTAAGGATCCTCGCAGCCGTCCAGGATGTTGCGCAGGATCGCGTGCACCAGCTGATTGATGAACAGCGGCGGCGTGCGGCCGACGCCGTCGCGCACCAGCGCCAGATAGGCCGCTTCGAGAGTCGGATGGGCGATCAGCCGGTCGCGAAACGCGATCATCAGCTCCCAGTTCTCGCGCGCGTCGGCATCGGCTATCGCCTGGATGTCGCCGGGCAGGACCGTCCGGCGCGGGTCCGCGAGCAGGGCCGCATGCAGCGTCGTCTCCACCGCGCAGGCCTCCGGCGGTGGGGTCAGCTCGGGGCGCGCCAGGTAGGCCTTGAGAAACTCGTCGGTCGCGACCAGCCCGCCGCCCGCGTCGCGGTCGAGCAGATGGTGCCCGCACGAGACCCAGAAGTCCTTCATCGCCGGCGCGTCTTGATCCATAACTTCACTATATAACGCGACTTCGACCTGCCGGAGAGACCCCCATGATGAGGGTAGCAGTCCCGAGGTTCATCGCCGCGGCGGCGATCGTGACGGTCGCCGTCATGGGGCTGGCCGCGGAAGCCTGTGCCCAGGCCTATCCGCAGCGGCCGATCCGTGTCGTGGTCCCGTTCGCGCCGGGCGGGATCACCGACATCCTCGCACGCGCCCTCGGCCAGCGGCTGGGCGAGGCGCTCGGCCAGCCGATCGTGGTCGACAACCGGCCGGGCGCGAACAGCCAGCTCGGCGCCGAGATCGTCGCCCGCGCCGCCCCCGATGGCTACACCCTCATGGTGAGCGCCGATACGACCTTCGTCATGAATCCGCATCTCTATGCCAAGCTCGGCTACGACGCCTTGAAGGATTTCGTGCCGGTCAGCGGTCTCGGGATCAGCCCCCAGGCGCTGGTGGTGCATCCATCGGTGCCCGCGAAAAGCGTGAGCGAGCTCATCGCCCTCGCCCGCGCCAAGCCGGGCGAGATCACCTACGGGACGTTCGGGGTCGGCTCGAGCGGCCATCTCAACATCGAGCTCATGCAATCCCTCACCGGCACGCGGTTCACCGCCGTGCACTACAAGGGCGCTGCGCCGGCGCTCACCGACCTCATTGGCGGGCACATCCGGATGATGATCGTCAGCATCGGCCTGATCACGCAGGCGTGGCAGACCGGCGAGCTCGAGGTGCTCGGCTTCGGCAGCACGGAGCGCGTCGAGCGTTTCCCCGACGTGCCGACCATTGCGGAGACGCTGCCCGGGTTCGAGGCGGCCTCCTGGTACGGCCTCGTCGCGCCCGCCGGCACGCCGCGAGCGATCGTCGACAAGCTCAGCGCCGCGACCCGCCGCATTTTCGCCGAGCCGGAATTCCGCGACCGGTTCCTGGCGCCAAACATGATCTTCTCGATCGCGGGCACACCCGAGGAGTTCGCGGCGCGCATCCGCGCCGATGACGCGAAGTGGGGCAAGGTGATCCGCGACGCGAACGTCAAGGTGGAATGATCTCCGCCTCGTCATGCCCGGCGAAAGCGGCGCGAAAGCGGGGCATCCAGTACGCCGTTTTGCTGCGTTATCAGCAGCCGTTCATTTCTCGACGCTCGGGAATACTGGATCGCCCGCTTTTCGCGGGCGATCACGCCGTTCATTTGTTGGTCTTCTCCGCCTCCCCCCGCGCCAGCGCCGCCAGATCGACCGTCTCGTCCGGCTCCTCTTCCCCTTCGACCTCGAGGAACGAGAAGGCGCGCAGCGGCTTTGCGCCCTCGCGCGGCCGCAGCGAGCGGAACGCTTCGCGGATCTCGCCGTCCTCGCTGGTGCGGTGGACCGCGATCAGGGTGCCGGCCGGGTGGGTGCAGAGCGAGGAGGCGAACGCGATCTCCTCCTTGGCGGCCGCGAGCGCCTCGGCGAGGCTGGGCGCGCCGAGCCGGGCAACCAGCTGCTGACCCAGGCGCTCGGTCGCGGCCATGCGCTCGTCCTCATCGGCTTCGACGATCTGCGCGAGCGTCGACCAACCGAACGAGGCTATTCCGAGCAGGCCGGCACGGAAGGCGGTGCGCGCCTTTCCGCTCAGCGTGGCAACATCCGAGGCCGCGAACATGAAGCCGCCCGGCACGGCCCATTCGCCCGGCTCGGCGGCACGCTCGAACACGAACGTGTCCGAAGGATCGAGCCGGATGGTCCGCAAAAGCTTCATGTCTCGCTCATCTTGGGGCGTCAGCGGCGCGGGCCGCCCAACGCCGGATCGAGCCACGACGGGTTTGCCAGCGCGGGGATCAACGGGCGTCGCTCGACCGCCTCGCTCGCGACGCGTCGGACCAGGAGATCGCCATTGTCGTCGATCTCGCGGCGTGCGCCCTTCTCGGGTGCGAGCCGCTGCACATAGCGTTTCGCCACCTCGCGGAAGCCACGCTCCTGCCAGGCATCGATTGTGGCCATGAGGTGGCGCGCGAAGCTCTCCACCAAGCGGCCGGAGCCCGCGTCGTCGAACCCCTCGGCCTCGAGGGCCGCAGTGAGCGGATTGAGCCCTGCCTCGTCCTCGCCGAGCGCAACGGTGCGGATCATGCCGCCGAACACCAGCCAATCCGGCGGACGGTCCTCGGGGGCGTCCTCCGGCCAGGCGAGCCGCCCGCCGCCAACCAGCCCGCCGTCGACATGGATGGCGTCCGGCCACGCGAAAGTGATCGGCTTCTCGGGCGGCGCAAAGACCGTGAGCGCATCGGCCAGCGCCGCGCAGCCGGCATAGAAGGCGCATCGCGCCGCCTTGAGCGGCTCGTCCGGTTCCAGCACCACCGCGAACTCGGCGAGATCGAACCGGCCCACATAGACCAGCGTGCCGGCGCCCTCGCGGGCCGCAATGGACGTCGCGTGCGAAAACGCGTCGCCGACCTCCCGCAGGGTCACAAGGCGGTAGCCGGGCGGCAGGTCCAGTGCCGTGCGTGCGGCGAGGCGCGTCATTGGCATTTTGTCGCCGGAATGAATAAGTTTCGCCAGTGGCTGTAAGCCTATAGATACAGGCCGGCTGGTCGGCTCGCCAGCGCGCTGCGCCGGCACCCACCGCCCCGTTCAAGGACAGGCATGGCCGAGGACCGCACCATTCTGTTGTGCTCGTGCGAGGACACGATGCCGCTCGACGCCGCCGCGGTGCGCAAAGCCTGCCGCGGTGCGGCGGTCATGAGCGGGCGCCAGCTGTGCCGCGCCGAGCTCGACCGGTTCCGCGCGGCGGTGAAGCCGGGCGCGGCCGTGACGGTCGCCTGCACCCAGGAGGCGCCGCTGTTCGCCGAAGCCGCGGGCGGGGCAGCCGGCGAGCTCGCCTTCGCGAACATCCGCGAGACCGCGGGCTGGTCGAAGGATGCCGGCGCCGCCGGGCCCAAGACGGCGGCGCTGATCGCCGCCGCCGCCGAGCCGCTGCCGCCGACGCCCTTCGTGTCGTTCGAGAGCGAAGGCGTGATCCTGATCTATGGCCGCGACGAGCAGGCGATCGAGGCCGCACGGCTGCTCGAGCCGCATCTCGACGTGACGGTGCTGCTGACGCGGCCAGATGCCGTCGCGCCCGCGCGCGTGACCGAATTTCCGGTGGTCAAGGGCACGGTCCGCGCCGCCAAGGGCCATCTCGGCGCCTTCGAGCTCACCGTCGACGATTACGCTGCCGCGGCGCCGTCCTCGCGCGGCGCGCTCGCCTTCGGAACGCCGCGCGACAACGCGACGTCGCAATGCGACATCGTGCTCGATCTGTCCGGCGCCGCCCCACTCTTCTCGGCGCCCGACCTGCGCGACGGTTATGTGCGCGCCGACCCGGGCGATCCTGCCGCGGTGCTGCGCGCGGTGCTCAGGGCGCGCGACCTGGTCGGCACGTTCGACAAGCCGCGCTACATCACGTTCACCGACCATCTGTGCGCGCATTCGCGCTCACGCATCGTCGGCTGCAACCGCTGCCTCGACCTCTGCCCGACCGGCGCGATCGCCCCGGCCGGCGATCACGTGACGATCGATGCCTCCGTCTGCGCAGGCTGCGGCCAGTGCGCCGCCGTCTGTCCGACCGGCGCCGCGAGCTACGCGCTGCCGCCGGCCGACGCGCTGATGCGCAAGCTGCGTACGCTGCTCGCGGTCTACCGCGAGGCGGGCGGCGCTAGTCCGGTCGTGCTCGTGCACGACGACGCGCACGGCGGCGCGCTCATCGACGCGCTGGCGCGCCACGGCGACGGGCTTCCCGCGAACGTCCTGCCGCTCGCGGTCAACGAAGTCACGCAGGTCGGTCTCGAGTCGGTTGCGGCCGCCTTCGCGTATGGGGCGAGCGCCCTGCGCTTCCTGTTGCGCGCCCGCCCGCGCCATGACGTGACCGGGCTCGTCCGCACCATTGCGCTCGGCGAGCCGATCCTCGCCGGCCTCGGCTTCGGCCCCGGCCGGGTCGCAACCATCGAGACCGACGATCCGGATGCGCTCGGCGAGAGCTTGCGCGCCATTGTGCCCGCACCGCCCGCACCGCGGCCGGCGGGGTTTGCGCCGGCCGGCGCCAAGCGCGACGTCCTTCGTGTGGCCTTGCGCGAGCTGCAGCGCGCCGCGCCGGCCCCGGTGGACGTGGTGCCGCTGCCGGCCGGTGCGCCGTTCGGCGCCGTCGAGGTCGAAGCCCAAGGCTGCACGCTCTGCCTCGCCTGCGTATCGGCCTGCCCGACCGGCGCCATGAGCGACAACCCGGACCGGCCGATGCTGCGCTTCACCGAGGACGCCTGCGTGCAATGCGGATTGTGCAAGGCGACCTGCCCCGAGAAGGTGATAACGCTGCGGCCGCAGATCGATTTCCGCGCCGCGACTGCGGCGAGCCGCGTGCTCAAGGAGGAGGAGCCGTTCCACTGCACCAGCTGCGGCAAGCCGTTCGGCGTGAAAAGCACGATCGAGCGCGTGACCGCGAAGCTCGAGGGCCGGCACTGGATGTTCAAGGGCTCGGCTGAGCGGCTCGCGGTTCTCAAGATGTGCGACGATTGCCGCGTCGCGGCGGTCAGCGAGCAGGATTTCGACCCCTATGGCCCGCCGCGTCCCAAGGTGCGCACCACCGAGGATTATCTGCGGGAGCGGGAGGGGAAATCAAAATGAACCCTCCCTCTCCTCGCCCTTGCGGGGAGAGGGTCGGGGTGAGGGGCGCTGAGATTCAGCACGGGAATTCGACGTGACGAGTCGCCGAGGCGCCCCCTCACCCGACGCCCTTCGCTGACGCTCGGGCGTCGACCTCTCCCCGCAAGCGGGCAGAGGTGAAGCGCGCTGCTACTTCGTCGTCTTCTCCAAAAACTTCACCAGCGCGGCGCGATCCTCCGCCGAGCCGATGGTCTGCTGCGGCATTTTCGTGCCGGGCGTGAAGGTCGCGGGCCCGACCTCGAACAGCTTGGCAACCGTTTCGGGCGTCCACACGATGTCGAGCTTCTTGAGCGCCTCGGAGAAACGATAGCCCGGCAGGGTCGCGATGCGGCGCCCGAAGATGCCGGCGAGCGTCGGGCCGGCGCGGCTGATCTCATCGCGGCGCAACGTATGGCAGGCGACGCAGGCGCGAAACACCTCGGCCCCGTGATCGCCCGCGTAGGCCGCGAGCGTCTCGTCGTCGCCGCCGATCGCAACGCCGCCGACCGGTTCGCCGGTGGTGGTGTCCCAGCGCCGGATCATCCGGTCGGTGCCGCCGGTCAACAGCGTGCGATTATCCGGCAGAAACGCGGCGGACCAGACCGGCAGGCCGGGCCCGACCAAGGTTCGCACGACGGTACGGCCCTGGCGCTCGATGATCGCCACGGCGCCGCGCACGCTCGCCGCCGCCACGCGTGTTCCATCGCGGGTGAGCGCGAGCGCGATGATCGGCGTATCGGATGCTGCGAGCGCAGCGCGCGGCTCGCCTGTGGGTGAGAGGAAATAGACCTTGCCGTCGGCGCCGCCGGCGACGATCTCGCCGTCCGGCGCGGCCGCCACCGCGTTGAGCGGGGTCGGTACGGTCGCGATCGTCGACTCCCCGCCCGCCAGCGGCCAGATGCGGAGCGTGAGATCGTAGCCGGCGCTGATCACCGAGCGGCCGTCGGGCGAGAAGGCGACGCCGTTGACGTTCTGCTGGTGGCCCTCGAGCACCCGCGGCGCGCCGCCGGCGAGCGGCCACAGCCGCACCGTATGGTCCCACGACGCGGAGGCGAGCCATGCGCCGTCGGGCGACGCGGCGAGCCCCACCACCGGCGCCGTGTGGCCGCTGAACACGGCGGAAGGCCGGTCGGCGCCCGAGTGCCAGACGGCGACGCGCTGATCCTGCCCGGCGGTCGCGATGCGGCCATCCGGAAGGATCGCAACCGCATTGACCGACCCGTCGTGGAACCGCATCACCTGTTCGGCCGCATCGCGCACCAGCGACCAGCGGATCACGGCCTCGTCGAAGCTGCCCGACACGGCGGTCTTGCCGTCAGCCGATACCGCGAGTGCGCGCACCGGGCCGCCATGGCCGCGCAGCTGCGCCTGCGCAGGCTGCGCGATCGCCAGCACCGCGAACAGGAGGACGGCTCGGTCGATCATCCCTGTTATCTGGGCAAGCGACCCCGCGCCGGTCAAGGCGAGGCTGCGGCGCTCTTGACGCACCGCGGCGGGCGTGGCGAATGGCGCCGACGCTGCGCAGACATGCAGCCAAGCTCACGGGCACCGGATGGCGGACACCACGATCGATCTGCGCGGGCTCAAATGTCCGCTGCCGGCGCTGCGCGCCCGCAAGGCGCTGTCGCGGCTGACGGCGGGCGACCTCCTGGTCGTCGAGTGCACCGATCCGATGGCTGAGATCGACATTCCCAACCTGGTGCGCGAGACCGGCGACACGCTCGAGGGCCGAGCGCAGGACGGCGATGTGCTGGTGTTCCGCATCCGCAAGAGCTGACGCGGCGCGGCCTTTTTCGCCTCTCCCCCCCGGCGGGGAGAGGTCGACGCGCGAAGCGCGGCGGGTGAGGGGGCGCCGCCGCGGGTTGGTGCTGAGTTGTGTCTTGCTGAAGCTCGTCGCCCCTCACCCCGACCCGCTCCCCGCAAGAGCGGGGAGAGGAGCGCAAAGCCCTGCCACTCACTTCTCCACCAGCCCGAGCTCCTCGATCACCGGCTTCCAGCGCTCGGTCTCGCGCGCGACGAACGCGTTGAACTCCTCGACCGTCATCGCCTCCGGGACGACGCCGAGCTGGCGCAGGCGCTCTTGCGCCTCGGGAGCCGTCATGGCGGCGGTGATGGTGCGGTTCACCTTGGTGACGATGTCGACCGGCAGTTTCGCCGGGCCCGACAGCGAGAACCAGATGGTGCTCGCGACGTCCGGATAGCCGGCCTCCGCGAAGGTCGGCACGGACGGGAAATCCGGCAGGCGCTGCTTGCCGGTCTGGGCGAGCCCGATCAGGCTGCCGGCCTTGAGCATCGCGGCGGTCGAGGACACGGTCTGGGACGAGAACGTGATGTGGCCGCCGACCACATCGGCGATCCCCTGCGACGCGCCCTTGTAGGGGATGTGCTCGAACCGCAGGCCCGCTTTGCGGGCGAACATTTCCGCCACCAGGTGGCCCATGCTGCCGATGCCCGAGGACGAATAGGTCATCGGCTTGTCGCTCGCCTTGGCGCGCGCCACGAAATCGGCCAGCGTCTTCATGCCGCTTGACGGATTGACCGACAGCGCGATCGGCGAGCCCGCGATGTAGGCGATGTTGGTGAGGTCGCGCCGTGGATCGAAGCCGAGGCTCGGCTTGCTGGTCGGATCGAGCGACAGCAGCGACACGTTGGTGATGACGAAGTTGTAGCCGTCGGGCGGCGTGTTGATGACGGTCTGCACGCCGATGATGCCGCCGGCGCCGGCGCGGGTCTCGACGAAGAACTGCTGCCCGAATGCCGCCGACAGCCGCTCGGCCACGATGCGCGCCAGGATGTCGGCGGCGCCGCCGGCCGCGAACGTGTTGACGATGCGCACCGGACGCGTCGGCCAGTTTTCGGCGCGCGCGGGCGCGACAGCGAGGGAGAGCGCGGCGAGCGCCGCCAGGAGTGCGAAGTGTCGCTTCACGGGGGCTTCCTTTTGGCTTAACTCACGGCGGCAACGGCCGCACTCGGCTTAAGCCGGCGCGGCAGTGGGGTCAAATCGTGGACGACGTCATGCCGCAGCAGCGACTGCCGAGAATCGCGATCGCGACCGGGGATCCGGCCGGCATCGGCCCCGAGGTGAGCCTCAAGGCGGCGCTCGATCCGGCGGTCGCGGCCGTGTGCCGGCCGCTGCTGGTCGGTGATCCGGCGGTGATCGAGAAGCATGCGGCGGCAGCAGGACTTTCGCCGCCGATCCGCGTCATCGCCGACATCGAGGATGCGGCTTGGCCGGAAGGCTCGCTCGAGCTGCTGGCGGTGCCGTTTCCGGAGAGCGCGCGCCTCACCTTCGGCGTCAACGATGCGACGTATGGCCGCGCTACGCTCGCCAGCGCCGCGCGCGCGATCGCGGCGGCGCGCGCCGGCGCGGTCGATGCCGTGGTGGGCGCACCGCACAACCAGACCTCGATCGCAGCGGCGCGGATTCCTTTCGACGGCTACCCGGGCTTCGTCGCGCGCGAGACCGGCATGGATCCGCACGACGTGTTCATGATGCTGTGGTTCGGCGACATCCGCATCGTCCATTGCACGTTGCATGTCGGCGTCGCCGAGGCGCTCAGGCTTCTCACCCGCGAGCGGGTCGGCCGCGCCATCCGCGCCGCCGACGCGGCGCTCCGACACATCGGCATTCTAGAACCCCGGCTGTGCGTCGGCGGATTGAACCCGCATGCGGGCGAAGGCGGGCTGTTCGGCCGCGAGGAGATCGAGGTGATTGCGCCCGCGATCGCCGAGGCGCAGGCGGACGGCCTCGTCGTCGAAGGACCGTTCGGCGCCGATACCATGCTGGCGCGCCGGGACGTCGATGCCTTCCTGGTGATGCTGCACGACCAGGGGCACATCCCGGCGAAGCTCCTCGCCCCCAACCAGTCGGCGGCCTTTGCGATCGGCAGCCCGGTGCTGTTCTCCTCGGTCGCCCATGGCAGCGCGTTCGACATCGCCGGCAAGGGCATCGCGAGCCCGGCCGCCATGATCGAGGCGATCGCCCGGCTCGCCGGTGCCCGTCCGAACGGCGCCGCCCGAGCGGTGGACGCCGCTGTGCACGACGCGCCGCAAGCGTCTGTGGAGAAGCTGTGAGCCGAATGGGGAGAACGGCATCTGGTGCGATGCGGGCGCTGTGGACAGGCGGATGGTGGATAACAGCGTGACGAATGCGGCAGCGGCGGCCTCGAGGGCCGCCGCTGTTTCTTGCACCTGATCGCTGTTCGTCAGTCGAGGCGATAGAGCGCCTTGGCGTTGCCGCCGTAGATGCGGCGACGCTGCTCGTCGGCGAGGCCCGGCGGCACGGCGACGAAGGGATCGTCGAAATCCCAGTGCGGATAGTCGCTGGAGAACAGGATGCGCTCGAGGCCGACCCACCGCATGAGATCGGCGAGATGCTCCGGTGACTCGGTCTCTTCCATCGGCTGCGTCGTGACCCAGATGTGCTCGCGCATGTATTCGGATGGCGCGCGCTTGAGATGGGGCACCTCGTCGCGCATGCGCTTCCAGTGCTTGTCGAGCCGCCAGCCGAGCGCCGGCAGCCAGCCGAAGCCGGATTCGATCAGCACGAGCTTGAGGTCGCGATAGCGCTCGAACACGCCCTCCATGATGAAGCTCGCGACCAGCGCCTGGGACGAGGTCGCGTGCTCGGTCATCTCCTCGATGTAGAACGAGGGCCAGCCCGAATTGGTCGCCGCCCAGCCACTGTAGCCGAACACGTGGATGCCGACCGGCAGCCCTGCCTCGACGGCCGCCTCGTAGATCGGCCAGTAGCGGCGCCGGCCGAGCGCCTCGGCGGTGCGGCTCAGCATGAACACCTGGGCGAATTCGCGCCGGCCGGCGCAGCGCTTGATCTCGGCGCGCGCCGCCTCGCCGTCCTCATAGGGCACGCAGATCGAGGCATGCAGGCGCGGCTCATGCGCGACCCAGGATTCGGCTTGCGCCTCGTTCGCGGCCGTCGCCATGGCGGCGCTGAAATCGGCGTTCTGCTCGCCGAACCCGGCCGGCGACAGCGGATTCATGATTGCATGCGTGATGCCGTAGAAATCGAGGTGCTGCCGGCGCAGGAATTCAATGTCGCTCCCCGGCAGGCCGCCGGTTGACGGCCAGGCATCGCGGCGCGCCGCCTGCGGGGTGGCCTTGGGGAATGGATAGCCCTTGGCATGCCCATGACGCTGGCGGATCCCGTAGGTCTGCAGGTACTGCCACCAGCGATCGCTCAGATGCGGACGAAGCTGATCGAACGTCAGCTTGGGATGGAAGTCGCAGTCGACGATCTCGACCTTGGACGTCTGCGCCCGCAGAGGCGCCTTCAACTCCATGTTCATGGCCGGCTCTCCTCGGTGCGCAGTATACGCCGCGCGCCCTGATTCCGACAGGGGCTGGCCGGACGATTTGGGTGGTCATTACGAGTGAAGCGGCGCCTGCTTCACTAGCGTACGCGCATGAGATGGCTTCGGTGCCCCTGGCACTTTGATTAATACTCCGCTTTTTTTCAGCCTGGCGCGGGACGGATTCCGGAGTTCAGCATCTGCGGACATTAGCGAGAGCTTCTTACCCCGATACGGCGCTACCCGGGGTCGAGCGCGCATCGCGCCAACGCTCGAGGCGGCGCATACCAAAAGTAAAAAAATAGCCGAACACACGCTGTGGCAAACTGAGCGGCACAAAGTGTTCTGGAGAATAACCTCTTGCGCGAAGCTCCTCATTACGCGCTTGGAGGTCAACGAGTCGCTTGATCGTAGGCTCCTCAGCCTCGAGGCGCAAACGCGCTGCCGCAGCTTTTCGGCGATTATTTTCGGTTGCTTCCCAGTTCTCCAGACTAGCCGCTAACTCAGTAAAGCGACGACATAGGTCATAGTGACGCTTCGCCCGCTTCGAAAATCCTAGAACTCGATCCAAAGCTGACCCAAGCGCAACAACACCAACAAGAATTTGGGCAAAGAGCGTGTCCTTGCCACCGATAAGTGCAATAAACGCACCGGCACCCGCGATCGCATTCAATGAGAGAATTGCGTCGCTGATACCCTGGTAGAGCCCACTCATCTTGGCATGGTAGCGCCTCGACTTGTGAATGCCGAATGACACGAGATAGTAAGGATCGTCGTTCCACGTCGTCATTTTTTGGGTGGAGGCGGAGGTACTCTATCCCAATCCGTGGACTCCTGGATTTTGCCACCCCGATCCCAATCCGAATCTCTGCCGGGCGTTGGATGTGGCAGCGGAGCGGGGTTCGGACGAGGGGGTGGCGGTGGCGGACGAGGAATCTGTTTTTCTGAGGCCGACTTCCAGTCTTGTGTGGAGTACGTATTGGGCATCGCCAAACCTCCTCCTAGCGGATGCGCGAATCTTCCAATGAACCAGGGGTTGAGTCAATCGCCCGTGCATCCTCATACACATCTACCCATCCACAAGGAGCATTCCATGGCCGACAGCCTTGCCGCCATCCGCGAGGAGCTTTCGCTCGCCAATCGCATTCTCGCTCATGAGGGCATTGTCGATGCCTTCGGCCACATCAGCGTGCGCCATCCCACGGACCCGGGCCGCTTCCTGATTTCCCGCCACCGCGCGCCCGAGCTGGTCGCGCCGGAGGACATCCTGGAATACACCCTCGATACCGAGCCGGTGCATCCGACCAATGTCCGCCATTACGGCGAGCGCGTGATCCACGGCTGCATCTATCAGGCGCGGCCGGACGTGATGGCGGTCTGTCATCACCACGCGCCATCGGTCATGCCGTACGCGATCTCCCGCACCCCGCTGGTGCCGGTCTATCACCTCGGCGCCGGGATGGGCGCGCGGGTGCCGTTCTGGGACAGCCGCGATGATTTCGGCTCGACTGCGCTGGTCCTGGTCAAGCCGGAGGAAGGCCGCTCGCTCGCCAAGGCGCTGGGCCCGGCCTGGGTGATCCTGATGGGCCGGCATGGGGCGACGGTCGCCGGCACCTCGATTCGCCAGACCGTGTTTCGCACCATCTTCTCCTGCAAGAACGCCGAGCTGCAGACGCAGGCGCGCCTGCTCGGGAATGTCGAGCCGCTGGACGAGGCCGAGATCGAGCTCGCAGCCGCCTATAATCTCCGGCCCGGACCGCAGGAGCGCGCCTGGGATTATTGGGCCAAGCGGGTGCGCGACGCCGAGGCGATCGTCGCGGCCGGCAAGGCGGCGGCACCGAAGCCGAAAAGCGCGAGCGCCGGCAAGCCGGCGAAGAAAGCGAAGAAGCCCACCGTCAAGGCCAAACGCCGGCGTTGACGCGCATTGACGGCAGGTGCAGCAGCGAGGCAAGACTCCGCTGCTGA